>NZ_AHZV01000225.1 GCF_000250735.1 Anaerophaga thermohalophila str. Valhall | reverse complement strand
ACCACTGATTCTTGCAAGCAAGCGGCATAGCCGAGCGTACACAGATTTTTTAATTGATCAATGATCAATTACCAATGATCAATTAACGAATTAACTAATTGACTAATTTGTGCCTGTCTATAAAGCAGGAAAAGTTTCCTACTTATCATGTGTCTGTTCATAAAGTGTCATTTACAAGGCTTGCGAAGTCCGAAAATACGGAGTTTACTCTTCGTAAATGAGTAATTTTCGGACGAGCGTAACACAGTAAATGGCACTTTATGGACAGACACTAATTAACCAATCAACCAGGTAACCAATTAACCTATTCTTGCAGAGCAAGTAGCAGAGCGGGCGAACAAAACCCAAAACCCGAAACCAGCAACCAGCAACCAGCAACCAGCAACCAGCAACCAGCAACCAGCAACCAGCCCCCTCCCCTCACTCCTTCACATTTCCATATCCATCAAAAACAAACCTGCCAGACAAAAGAATACTTAAAACCAAAGTCATAGTACACCCGGCAAAAATAGCTACCATAATCATCACCTGATACTTAATAGCTGCTGCCGGCGACGCACCGCCCAGAATTTGTCCGGTCATCATTCCGGGAAGCGAAATAAGTCCTATCACCGACATATTCGCCAAAAGAGGATTCAATCCTTTCACCAATGCATCCTGAATAAAAGGCAACAAGGCTTGACGTCGACTCCCACTGTTGGTCAATAAAAAATAATACAGCTCCTTCTTTTGCGACAAACCCCCAAAATAGGTTGTCAGACCTACAATATTATGATTGAGTGAATTTCCAAGAACCATTCCCGATATCGGCACAAAGTAACGTGCCTCAAAAAAATAATCGAGCCGGATAACCGCTCCCAGGAAAAATGCATCAATTATTGCCATTGAAACAAGGCCGGCCAAAATAAAGGGGAACAGGTAGGTTCGCCAGTTCATTCCCACACGCTTCACTATGGTTCCGGCACCTACCAATACCATTATAATAACCCACAGAGAGTTGACCCATGCGTTGTTCATTTCAAATATCCATTCCATATAAACAGCCACAAGTGCCAACTGAATGATCATCCTGGCAGTACTGACCAACATGTCTTTTATCAGTCTGATGCGGTAGTACATGAACACCATCAAGGGTATTACAAGTATCGAAAAGCCTAAAATAAGTTCCCAGATTCCTATGTCTATCATTGGTTACTATGTTGTTAGATTGTTATGGTTGTTAGGATTGTTAGGATTGTTAGGGTTGTTAGGGGTGTTAGGGGTGTTAGGGGTGTTAGGATTGTTATGGTTGTTAGGGTTGTTAGGATTGTTAGGATTGTTAGGATTGTCAGGGTTGTTAGTACCTTATCCCTGATTTTGTTGTATTTTTTGGCAAAATATTGTCATTAGTCATTGGTCATTAGTCATTAGTCATTGGTAATTGGTCATTGATAATTGATATTAGTGCTCTGTCACCGCTCCGCGGTTAATTGTTACTGACTTTATTGGTAACGTTACCGCTCTGTCACCGCTCCGCAGTTTTAGTATTTTTAACCCTATAACAGTAGTTAATAGCCGCGGAGCGGCGATAGAACGGTAGAATTATTTAATAAGAAAAACAAAAAGCTGCGGAGCTGCAACAGATAATATATAAATTTGTTCGGTTCTGGCTTGTCCAGGTTGGGGAAACCGCAAATTTAACGAATTTAACGAAGTGGGATTGGCAAAGCCAATCTATAAAACTGCTATGCAGTTTTTAAAATTCGCATAATTCGTAAAATTCGCGGTTTATATTTTTTATACTACTGTTAGATTGTTAGGGTGTGAGGGTTGTTAGGGTTGTTAGTTAGTGTCTGTCTATAAAGTAGGAAAAGATTCCTACTTATCATGTGTCTGTTCAGAAAGTGCCAGTTGCAAGGCTTGCGAAGCCGCCAAAACCAGAGTTTACTAATCGTAAATGAGGATTTTGGCGGCGAGCGTAACGCAGCAAATGGTACTTTATGGACAGACACTAGAGTATCCGAAATCAAAAGTCCCCTGTGGGGGGATTTAGGGGGCCTCACAAATATATCACTTCACCGGCGGCCTTACTCCACTTCTCATTATGCGATGCTGATACAACAGTTGTATCCTCAAGACAATTAACAACATCAATTAATTTCACTATGGATTCATCATCCAAAGAGGCTGTTGGTTCATCCATAAGAAGTATGTCACGTTCGAGCGAAAGGCACACGGCAATAACAATTCTCTGTTTTTGTCCACCGCTCATTTCATCGAAAGGGCGCTCTATCATCGTCGAAGGAAGCCCTAATTGCTCAAGGAAACTTACGGCCAGACTTTCTTTTCGCTCGTTTCCGATAAGGGCCAATAGTTCCTTCCCTGTAGCAACAGGCAGATGAATATTCTGAGGCACATAGGCCACTTGAGATCGGATGGATTTTATATTAGGCTTATTCAGCACCAATCCGCCAACCATAATTTCGCCTCTGTCAGGCAATAAGTATCCCTGTATCATTTTTAATACAGACGATTTGCCTTTCCCCGAAGGCCCCGAAATACAAACATTCTCTCCCTTCTCAACAGAAAAAGAAAAATCATTAAACACAGTAGTTTCCTGAAATGAAAGAAATATGTTCCTGAGTTCAATCATATATTTCATGTGTTCTGCGTTGTTGCTGGTTGCTGGAGACCCCTAAATCCCCCCAGGGGGCCCCCTAAATCCTCCCAGGGGGGACGTATAATTAGAAATACTCTTTCAAATTGGGTTAATCTTTGTTATCTATGATGCAACCATATCTTCTGTGTTCTTATATGTCTTATATGGTGTATTCTTTAATAGACGCACGGCCGTGCGTCTCTACTTGCTTCGCTTCTATCTTCTGCCTTCTATCTTCTGCCTTCTGCCTTCTATCTCTGTGTTCTTCTGTGCCTTATGTGGTGATTTCTCAACCTCAGCCTTAACCTCAACCTCAACCTTAACCACAACCTACTTGCCTAATCCCCCCATTCCCCCATTTTGCCCCTTTCCATAATATACTTATCTTTGCACGTTCTAAAAGCACAAAAGTACAAACATAATGATAAAAATAACATTACCCGACCAATCGGTACGTGAGTATCCGGAAGGTGTTACCGGCGAAGAAATTGCCCGTGACATCAGTCCGCGGCTGGCTAAAGAAGTGCTGGCTGTCACTGTGAACGATCAGTTGTACGATCTTCACCGGCCGATTAATGAGGATGCCAATATAAAACTTCATAAATGGGAAGATGACCAGGGCAAACATGCTTTCTGGCACTCCTCGGCACACCTTTTGGCCGAAGCGCTGGAAGAGTTGTATCCCGGCATCAGGTTTGGCATTGGCCCGGCCATCGAAAACGGTTTTTACTACGATGTTGACCCGGGTGACCGAACAATTTCCGATGCTGATCTGCCAAAAATCGAGAAAAAAATGATTGAGCTGGCCCGTCAAAAAGAAGAATACAAAAGACGGGAAGTTTCCAAACAGGAAGCCCTGAAATATTTCGAAGAAAAGGGAGACCCTTACAAAGTTGAGCTGATCGGAGAATTGGAAGACGGTACTATCACCTTCTACGAGCAAGGCCACTTTACCGACCTCTGTCGCGGACCTCATCTGCCCAGTACGGCTCCCATCAAAGCCATCAAGCTACTGAGCATTGCCGGAGCATACTGGCGCGGAGACGAAACCCGCAAACAGCTTACCCGGGTTTATGGTATATCATTTCCTAAACAAAAGATGCTGGATGAATACCTCCAAAAACTCGAAGAAGCCCAAAAACGCGATCACAGAAAATTGGGTAAGGAGCTGGAGCTTTTCGCGTTTTCGCAACGTGTTGGTCAGGGATTGCCGCTATGGCTGCCCAAAGGAGCCAAACTGCGCGAACGTCTGGAAAATTTCCTCAAAGGGGTACAGCAAAAATACGGCTACGAACAGGTTATAACGCCTCACATTGGCCAAAAGGAGCTTTACGAAACATCCGGTCATTATGCCAAATACGGAGCCGACTCGTTTAAACCCATTAATACCCCCGCCGAGGGTGAGGAGTTTTTGCTGAAACCCATGAATTGCCCCCATCATTGCGAAATTTTCAAAATTAAACCCCATTCATACAGGGATCTGCCCATCAGACTTGCCGAATTCGGAACGGTTTATCGCTATGAGCAAAGCGGAGAGCTGCATGGATTGACCAGAGTTCGCGGCTTCACCCAGGATGATGCGCACATTTTTTGCCGCCCCGACCAGTTGAAAGATGAGTTTAAAAAGGTTATCGACATCATATTCTATATCTTTAAGGCTCTCGATTTCAACGATTACACGGCACAAATATCACTTCGCGACCCCAATAATAAAGAAAAATACATCGGAAGCGACGAAAATTGGGAAAAAGCCGAACAGGCAATCATTGAAGCCTGCGAGGAAAAAGGGCTGCAAACAGTTATCGAAACCGGCGAAGCAGCCTTCTATGGCCCGAAACTCGACTTCATGGTTCGCGACGCCATCGGCCGAAAATGGCAGCTGGGAACCATCCAGGTAGACTATAACCTGCCCGAACGATTCGAATTGGAATACATTGGTCAGGACAACCAGCCACATCGTCCGATCATGATCCATCGTGCTCCTTTCGGGAGCATGGAACGATTCGTGGCGGTATTGATCGAACATACTGCAGGGAAATTTCCGCTCTGGCTTACACCCGAACAGGCTGTAATTCTGCCCATCAGTGAAAAATATAATGAATACGCCAAAAATGTTTTAAATTTGCTGAATAATTCCGATATTCGCGCCGTGTTAGACGACCGTAACGAGAAGATAGGTAAAAAGATACGAGACAATGAGTTGAAACGTATCCCTTACCTGTTGATCGTAGGGGAAAAAGAAGCTGCCGGAAACCAGGTTTCCGTGCGTCGGCAGGGTGAAGGCGATAAAGGCGTTATGACCATTGATGAGTTTATCGACTTCATTAAAAAGGAAGAAAAAAAGAGCCTTCCTTAGGCTTAAGGGAAGCTACCTTTCAGCGAGGGAAGGAATCAAAAAGGAATTTTAAGAAGAGAAACAAAAGATAAGGCTGACAAAAGCCTGAGAATAAACATAATTGATTGTTTAACTAAAGTAAAAGGAGGGTTTAGATATAGGAAGACCAAGAAAAAACACCGGACGTAGCCCCAAAGATGAACTAAGGTACAGGATCAACCGTCAAATCCGCGTACCTCAGGTACGTGTGGTTGGAGATAACATTGACGAACCAGGGGTTTACCCGACAAACGAGGCCCTGAAACTGGCCGACGAGATGGAACTTGACCTTGTGGAAATTTCTCCAAAGGCCGATCCTCCGGTTTGTCGGATCATTGATTATCAGAAGTTCCTCTATCAGCAAAAGAAAAAACAAAAGGAACAGAAACAAAAATCGGTTCAGGTTTCAGTTAAAGAGGTCAGATTTGGCCCCAATACCGATGAACACGACTATAATTTTAAACTGAAACATGCCGAAAAGTTCCTGAATGAAGGAGATAAGGTAAAAGCTTTTGTCTTTTTCAAAGGTCGAAGCATCCTGTTCAAGGAGAAAGGAGAAATCCTGTTGCTCCGCCTGGCTCAGGACCTTGAAGAAGTAGGAAAAGTAGAGCAGATGCCACGTCTCGAAGGAAAACGGATGACAATGTTCCTTTCTCCCAAGAAGAAGAAATAATCTGTATTTTTTATACCAAAATAAATATATAGAACAATGCCAAAAATGAAGACGAATTCCAGTGCCAAAAAGCGTTTTGCGTTGACCGGCAGTGGAAAGATCAAGCGTAAGCATGCTTACAAAAGTCACATTTTGACTAAAAAATCAAAGAAAAGAAAGCGGAATCTGACCTATTTTGGCGAGGTGCACAAAGCCGATCGTAACAACGTGAAGCTTTTACTCGGAATGAAGTAAAAATCCGCAATTCTTTAAATCAATTTATTTTAAAAACCTGAATGACTTAGCTAAAAGTTCCTGAACAGGACGCTAACCATTCTAAAAAACAGTAAAAACATGCCAAGATCAGTAAATGCTGTTGCTTCCAGAGCACGAAGAAAAAAGGTGATGAAACTCACCAAAGGCTATTTTGGTCGTCGTAAAAACGTGTGGACGGTAGCCAAAAATGCCTGGGAAAAAGGTATGCTATATGCCTACCGCGACCGTAAAGCGAAAAAAAGAAATTTCCGCTCGCTGTGGATTCAGCGTATCAACGCCGCAGCCCGTCTCGAAGGCATTTCCTACAGCCGCCTTATGGGACTTATGAAACAACAAAACATCGACATCAACCGCAAAGTTCTGGCCGATCTGGCCGTTAATCACCCCGATGCCTTTAAAGCCGTGGTGAAAAAAGCCATGAATAAGAACTAAGCTTTTAAGATAATTTTCCGGAAAAACCCGCGTCAAAATTTGGTGCGGGTTTTTTGTTTATAATTTGGGGACTGCTAAATATTGTCTGTCCATAAAATGCCATTTACTGTGATTACGCTCGTCCGAAAATTACTCATTTACGATGAGTAAACTCCCTATTTTCGGACTTCGCAAGCCTTGTAAATGACACTTTCTGAACAGACACATGATAAGTAGGAAACTTTTCCTACTTTATATACAGACACTAAATAGTTTCTGTTCAGAAAGTACCATTTGCTGCGTTACGTTATCCGCCAAAATACCCATTTACTAAGGTAAACTCCGTTTTTGGCGATTTCGCAAGCCTTGCAACTGGCACTTTCTGAACAGGCACACATATTGTAAAAACTTTTGCGTGTTTATAGAGGAATACTAATTTAAGTGC
>NZ_AHZV01000226.1 GCF_000250735.1 Anaerophaga thermohalophila str. Valhall | reverse complement strand
CAGTAGTGATATTATATCTAAAAATCTAACGATCTCTTGATAAAATATATCCGGATTTAAAAACACTGAAAAAAAAATGCGATCTAACAGCCAATTATTTATTTTGGCTTTTGTTTATATTTTTTAATTAATCATGTTATACAACATTTATTCATAGATGCAAAGCGTTTCGCAAAGCTTTGCATTCATGTATGTAGATTGTTGTATTTGTATTGATAAACAAGAACTAATAACATTGCAACTTATAGAAAGTAACCAACATATATTAAATGAACAGCAGTGGAAGCTACAACATTGCATTTCCTTTGCAGGCCCTCAAATCCTAAAATTGTGAAAACTACGCTTATTTTTTATATCTGTTTTTATCAATAGTCAGTTTAAAAGAGCCTGAGCGCAATCACACAATGCTTTTATTATGAGAGAGTTATAGCTTATGCCATTGATTGTATAAACAATTAATTATCAGATATCAGCAAAAGTTTAACGGAGTGTTGTTTATAGAATTTCAAAGAAATTCATTTTTCGTTTCATTTCTAAGGCAAAAAAGCCTGTCACAGGGATGAGATACAGAATAAGCAAAGAAAAAAATGAACTAAATGCATATAGAAAAAAGGACAGGGATCAATATACCTTCAATAATCTACGGAACCAGTTTTCTTGGGAATCTTTACCGGGAACTGACATACAAGGAAAAAATAGCCATAATGCAGGAATGGTTTCGTGTATCGGAAGGCCCTGTAATGATTGATACTGCTGGCAAATACGGAGCAGGACTTGCGTTGGAGGTAATCGGACAGGGCTTGAAAGAGATGAATGTACAGCCAGGACAGATCACCATAAGCAATAAACTGGGATGGTACCGGGTTCCCCTAAAAAATAAGGAACCAACTTTTGAGCCGGGGATATGGGCTAACCTGAAATATGATGCTATCCAAAAAATTAGTTATGGAGGGATTTTGGAATGTTGGCAACAGGGATGCGAACTGTTGGGCGAAAGATACAAACCGGAGTTGGTTTCTGTCCATGATCCTGATGAATATTTAACGGCTGCATCGGATGACCAGGAACGAAAAGGTCGTTTTAACGACATTCTGGGTGCTTACAATGCATTATTTGAATTAAAAGCTGAAGGAGAAGTAAAAAGTGTGGGTATTGGGGCAAAAGACTGGAGAATAATCAAAGAACTTTATGAGCACATACGGTTTGACTGGGTCATGCTGGCCAACACATTTACCATTTACAACCATCCCCTCGAGGTGCTGAAATTTATGGAAAGATTGCACACCGACGGAGTCTGCATAATCAATTCAGCCATCTTCAATGCAGGATTTTTAACAGGTGGTAAGTATTTTGATTACCGGATACCGGATCGAAACAATCCTAAAGACCAACAACTGTTTGAGTGGCGGGAAAAGTTCTTTGAAGTCTGTAATCAATTTAACGTATCCCCCGGCGATGCTTGCCTGAAATTTGCCCTGGCACCTCCACAGGTTTCTGCAGTATCTCTCAATCCAAGTAAGCCCGAAAGAATATCTCTGAATAAGAAAGTTCTGGACAAAAACATCCCGGAGGCCTTTTGGGAAGTATTAACAGAGAAAGGTATCATTAAAACCCCTTTCCCGCTTCTTCATCAATCCCTTTAAAATTTTTGTACAATGATTATCGATTCACACCAACACTTCTGGAACTATAATCGGGAAGAATTTGATTGGATCAACAATGATATGACGTCCATTAAAAAATCCTTCTTACCAAAAGATTTAAAAGCCACTCTTTCCGGTATCGGTGTTGAAGGGGTTGTATCTGTGCAGGCCAGACAATCATTGGAAGAGACCGATTGGCTATTGCAACTCGCCGCAGAGAATGAATTCATAAAAGGTGTGGTTGGCTGGGTTCCCCTTTCTGATAAAAACATCCCTGAAATACTCAGTCGTTTTAAGAATAACAATTCGTTGAAAGGTGTCCGGCATGTCATTCAGGGTGAACCTGATCCGCAGTTTATCCTGAAAAAGAATTTTAATAACGGAATTTCACAGTTAAAAAAATACGGACTCATTTACGACATCCTGATATTTGGCCGTCAACTACCAAATACCATCCGGTTTGTGGATCAACATCCCGACCAGCCATTTGTGCTTGACCACATTGCAAAACCAGAAATCAGGCTTAATGAGATTAAGGTTTGGAAAAAGGACATCAAAGAACTCGCCCGTCGCGAAAATGTGAGCTGCAAGTTAAGCGGAATGGTTACCGAAGCCGATTTTACCATCTGGACGGAAGATCAGCTAAAACCTTACTTCGACGTTGTATTAGAAGCATTTGGCCCGGGGCGACTTCTTTTCGGTTCAGATTGGCCTGTTTGCCTGGTAGCCACCAGTTATAAATCGTGGCTGAAACTTGTGAAAAAATGGATAAGCAAATTAAGCAGCCTTGAGCAGGAGCAAATACTGGGCAGGAATGCCAGGTTAATATACAATCTTTAAAACAATAACAATGCGGACGATTGAGATATTGAACCCCGGTGTCATGCGAATGACTGAAAGAGAGAAGCCACAACCGGAAGAGGGAGAAATTTTGCTGAAAATTAAGTATGTCGGATTTTGTGGTTCTGATTTGAGTACCTTTTCAGGAAAGAACCCGCTGGTGAGTTACCCGAGAATCCCGGGGCACGAAATATCTGCAGTAATTGAGGAAACCGGCAACAGTGTTCCTGAAAAATTTAAACCCGGCCAATCTGCAACAGTAATTCCCTATACGAACTGCGGTCATTGTTCTGCCTGCAAAACAAAAAAAATACAACGCCTGTCGCTACAATCAGACACTGGGGGTTCAAAGGGACGGAGCAATGACTGAATACATTTCCCTCCCATGGCAAAAAGTAATAGTAGAGCAGGAACTCTCCGGTATTCAACTTGCTTTAGTTGAACCATTAACTGTTGGATTTCATGCAGTTGACAACATTGGCATCACCGATATTGATACAGTAGTTGTATTTGGGTGCGGAATGATTGGAAGCGGGGCAATTTTGCGGGCTCATTTGCGGGGTGCAACAGTAATTGCCGTCGATATTGATGACTCCAAACTGGAAGTAGCAAGGAAATTGGGTGCAAAATTCCAGATTAACGCCAAAACACAAGATATCCATAAAGAGCTCAACAAAATTACTGAAGAAAACGGGCCTTCAGTCGCTATTGAAGCTGCCGGAAATCCGGTTACATACAAATCGGCCATTGAGGAAGTAGGTTTTGCCGGTCGTGTGGTATGCATTGGTTATGCAAAAGAGGATATTCCCTCTCCTACCAAATTGTGGGTACAAAAAGAATTGGAAATCAGAGGCTCAAGGAATGCCAACCCGGCAGACTTCGATGCGGTCATTAAATTTTTAAAAAATTCAAGTCTGGATGAACGAATCCTGATTTCAAAAATAATCGACATACAAGATGCCACTGAAGCTATGAAACAATGGGCGGAAAACCCGGGGAAAATTTTGAAAATATTAGTTCAATTTTAGAAAAATATGAAACAAGCCGGGCAGGGATAATCATATTAGATTTTTAGATTTTTAGATTTTTAGATATAAGATGTAAGATGAAAAAGGCATAGAAAACGTTACCACAAAAAAACAAGTATAAATACATGCATGCGTGTTCCATCAGACTAATAACTTAGACTAATTTTGTATGAAAAGTACCATCCCTGTTGTTGAAAAAAAATATCTGGTTTCTTTCATTTTGGTTACCAGCCTGTTTGCCCTATGGGGGTTTGCCAATGACATAACAAATCCTCTTGTGGCTGCTTTTGCTACGGTAATGGAAATATCAAACGCCAAAGCCGCATTGGTACAATTCGCATTTTACGGAGGATATGCAACAATGGCCATACCGGCTGCCCTATTCATTAAAAAATTCAGCTACAAGAGTGGAATTCTTTTGGGACTCGCCTTTTACGCCACCGGTGCATTATTGTTTTATCCTGCCGCCAGGTTTGAATTGTTCGGCTTTTTTTTAGTATCGTTATACATCCTTACTTTTGGTCTGGCCTTTCTCGAAACAACAGCAAATCCTTACATTCTGGCCATGGGAAAAGAAGAAACGGCAACCCGCCGTTTAAATCTGGCCCAGGCATTCAACCCGATAGGTTCACTGCTCGGTATGTTTGTAGCCTCAAAATATATTCTGGCCTCACTACAATCTGATATTCGCAATGAAAAGGGTGAATTGATTTTTTCAACATTAAGCCAGATAGAAAAAATGACCATAAGAACACATGACCTGGCTATAATTCGAAATCCCTATTTAATATTAGGTGGCGTAGTAATAGTAATGTTTTTCCTGATTCTGATCTATAAGATGCCGGTATGGGAAAGAACTGAACGCAAAATTCAGGTAAAAGAACCGATGAGACGTCTGCTCAGAAACAAAGTTTACAGAGAAGGCGTAATTGCACAGCTGTTCTATGTTGCAGCACAAATTATGTGCTGGACATTCATCATTCAATATGCAGAAAACCTGGGCATTGATAAGTCAACAGCCCAGAACTACAATATTGCAGCCATGGTAATGTTTTTGACCAGCCGCTTCATCAGTACTTTTCTGATGAAATATATAAATCCCAACAAACTCCTTACACTCTTTGCCATTGGAGGAATGACTACCACCGCGGGTACAATTCTGATACAAGGAATGCCTGGCCTCTATTGCCTTGTTGCCACTTCTGCATTCATGTCACTCATGTTTCCCACCATCTATGGTATTGCTTTAAAAGGAATTGGAACAGATGCTACTTTGGGCTCCGCTGGTCTGGTGATGGCCATTGTAGGCGGTGCACTGATGCCCCCAATCCAGGGAAGTATTATTGACCTGGAAAGCGTTGGCGGATATCCGGCTGTTAATCTGTCCTTCATTCTGCCTTTTGTTTGCTTTCTAATAGTAGCCATATACGGATATCGAAGCCGTATACTAAGGGCGCCTGCGTAACCTTTGAACCTTAAAAATTTTCCAGACTTTATAGACACGCACTAATTCGTGTGTGTCTATAAAGTCTGGAAAATTTTTTACTTAGCATGTGTATGTTCAGAAAGTGTCATTTACAAGGCTTGCGAAGTCCGAAAATACGGAGTTTACTCATCGTAAATGAGTAATTTACGGACGAGCGTAACACAGTAAATGGCACTTTATGGAC
>NZ_AHZV01000227.1 GCF_000250735.1 Anaerophaga thermohalophila str. Valhall | reverse complement strand
TTGGTTATTGATAATTGATAATTGAAGAGATTCTTCGTCGTTCCTCCTCAGAATGACAAAAGAGGCCTCCTGCGTTTCTAAAATTTATAACTTCTGCCTTCTGCCTGTCAAACTTCTGCCTGATTCTCCGTGGTGCATTCTCAACCTCAGCCTCAACCTCAACCTTAGCCTCTCATAATTGCGTCTCTGAGTTTAGGCTTTTTTAACTGACTATTGTCTTTTAACAGCTTTATTGTATTTTAGAGCAAACTTGTTTTTTATGAGAGAAGCTCAAATAGATAAAGCAGTCAGTCTTTTACGGCAATCGGAATACACCATAGCCTTTACCGGTGCAGGCATATCGGTGGAGAGTGGTGTGCCGCCTTTTCGTGGCGAAAACGGTATCTGGTCGAAGTACGACCCGCAGGTACTTGATCTGGATTATTTTCATTCCAATCCGCTCGATTCATGGAAGGTAATCCGTGAAATATTTTATGATTATTTTGGTAAGGCACAACCCAATGATGCGCATAAAGTGCTGGGAAAATGGGAGCAAAAGGGACTGCTCAAGTGCGTAATTACCCAGAATATTGACAATCTGCATCAGACGGGGGGCAGCAAAACCGTTTATGAATTCCACGGGAATGCCCAGACTATGGAATGTACCGTCTGTTCTCATCACTTTCCTGCATCCGAAGCAGATTTTGAAAAGTTACCCGTCACCTGTCCTGAATGTGGGAGCCTTGTAAAACCTGCCTTTATCTTTTTCGGAGAAGCCATTCCCGCCGAGGCCTACGTAGGAAGCCTGGAAGCAGCAAGAAACGCAGATGTCTGTTTGGTAATAGGAAGCCTGGGTGAAGTTATGCCGGCCGCTATGGTACCGTGGGAAGCCAAAAGAAACGGAGCCTCAATTATTGAGATCAATCCCAAGCCATCGAACTTTACCGGTTCGATAACCGATGTTCACATCGTGGCAAAGGCTTCCGAGGCCCTTGTCGCGTTGGACGAAAGATTATCGTGATGATGTGGAAACAAAATTAAAAACAGGTAAAATCTCTCATATTTACAAAACTTTTAACATCTTTACGCTCCAAAAATTGATTCAGTAAATTATTTGGAAACTTAAACCAAAGTTTGAAATGAAGTTACTAGAAGGAAAAACTGCAATTGTAACCGGGGCTGCCCGGGGTATCGGTAAGGCTATAGCTTTACGCTTTGCCGTTGAGGGTTGTAACATCGCTTTTACCGATCTTGAATACAACGATGCAGCCAAAGCAACAGAGAAAGAGGTGGCCCAATTGGGCGTAAAAGTAAAAGCCTACGCTTCCAATGCTGCAAAATTCGATGAAACGCAACAGGTGGTTGAAGAGATTGTTAAGGAATTCGGACAGGTGGATATCCTGGTGAACAATGCAGGTATTACCAAAGATGGAGCATTAAAGCGTATGACAGAAGAGCAGTGGGATGCCGTCATAGCTGTTAACCTTAAATCTGTTTTTAATTATACCAAAGCTGTGCAGCCAATAATGTGGAAACAGGCGGGAGGTAGTATTATTAACATGAGTTCCGTTGTTGGTGTTGTAGGAAATAAAAATCAGGCAAATTATTCGGCTTCAAAAGCTGGAATTATTGGTTTTACGAAATCTATTGCTAAAGAATTTGGCGTAAGAGGTATTCGTAGTAACGCTATTGCTCCGGGATTCATCATCACTGAGATGACGGGTGTTTTATCCGATGAAGTCAGAAAAGACTGGGAAAGTAAAATTCCTCTAAAACGTGGTGGTACACCTGAAGATGTTGCCAATACTTGTGTATTCCTCGCTTCAGATCTTTCTTCGTATGTTACGGGACAGGTGATCCATGTTTGTGGTGGAATGAATACCTGAAAAAACCGTTTTTTGTTATATTAGGAGGTGCTTTCAACCGAAGACACCTTTTGTTGTTTAAAATGAAACGAGCATGACAAGGTTTGTTATAAATAGATCATTAGATTTTTAGATATAAGATAAATGTAACCAACAGGCAGAAGGCAGAAGGCAGAAGGCAGAAGACAGAAGGCAGAAGTCAGGGCATGGGGTATGGAACATCTTACTTCTAAAAATCTATTAATCTATTAATCTAAAAATCTATTAATCTATTGTGTATTATTATTGTATCAAAAAAAATAAATTATGAAGAACTTCAATTTTCATGTACCAACAAAGATTCTGTTTGGCAAAAATAAAGTAAATGAACTGGGACAAGAGATTAAACAACATGGTTCGCGAGTGCTCCTGGCTTATGGCGGAGGTTCGGTGAAAAAAACCGGACTTTATGATCAGGTTGTGGAACAGCTCCGTAATAATAATCTGTTTTTTGTCGAGTTGAGTGGAATTCAGCCCAATCCCCGGATAACCTCGGTGCGAGAGGGAGTACGACTTTGTCGCGAACACGATCTTGATTTTGTTCTTCCCATTGGTGGTGGCAGTGTTATTGATGCCGCCAAGGCCATTGCTGCTGGAGCGAATTACGAGGGAGATGCCTGGGATTTTCCCATGCAAAAGGCCAAAGTTACGAATCCTTTGCCATTGGGCACTGTTCTTACACTTGCGGCAACCGGTTCCGAAATGAACGGTAATGCCGTGATTACAAATGAGGAAACACAGGAAAAGAGGGGAATGTCGAGCGACTTGCTGCGACCCGTATTTTCTGTTCTTGATCCTTCCTATACTTTCACTGTAAACCGTTATCATACTGCTGCAGGTACGGTAGATATCATGAGCCATATATTTGAAAATTATTTTGCACCCGGTGAAGGGACTTTTGTCCAGGATTCCATTGCCGAGTCAATTTTGAAAACCTGTATCAAATACGGTCCGGTTGCGCTTGAAGAACCTGAGAATTATGAGGCACGTGCCAACCTGCTGTGGGCTGGAAGCCTGGCTTTGAGTGGTCTTACGCTTACCGGGAAATTAACAGGCGACTGGGCTACCCACGGAATCGAGCATGAAGTAAGCGCCATTTATGATCTGACGCATGGTGCCGGACTGGCAATTATCCATCCTGTCTGGATGCGCTATGTCCTGGATGAGAAAACCGCGCCCAGGTTTGCCCAAATGGCACGAAATGTGTGGAATATAAACGAGACCGATGATATGACTGCCGCAGAGAAAGGCATTGAGGCCGTCCGGAATTTCTTTAATTCGCTTGATATGCCGGCCCGTCTTTCAGATGTGGATATCCCCGGCGATCATTTTGAAGAGATGGCCAAAAAAGCTTGCATCTTTGGTAAAATAGGTAGTTTTAAACGCCTCGATGTCGATGATGTGGTGGAAATTTTGAAGAGGGCCTTATAAAATCTGAGTGCGGTATAAAATGTATA
>NZ_AHZV01000228.1 GCF_000250735.1 Anaerophaga thermohalophila str. Valhall | reverse complement strand
GTCTTTGCATTTGGATTGGGTTGGTAAATCGGGCGTTGGGTCGTTGTCTTTGGGGTTGTTTGTTTCTAAACCATTTTCCCGGTGTTCTTCCAGTAAATCGCAAAGCTGTGAAAGGTCGTTTTCTATTAAATCGCTCCTTAAATCAAGCTTTTCGGCTGCTTCTCTTGCTTCTTTCCTTGTCTGCTTTTCTTCGTATAAATCTAATCTGCAGCGGTATTTTAAGCCTGTTTCCAAGTGCTGTACATCGAGGCTTATCAGCATTTTGTCAAGGCTCCGGGGCAGGCCGCCTTTGACGATGTAGCGGGCGGTTTGAGTCTCGTAAATGATTTTGTTGGGGTTGTCGGTGTTTAATGGCGATGGCAGTTTAAATTCTTGTGCCGTGGCTTCTCTCTTTTCAGTTAAAGAAGTTTCAAATGAAGAAAAAGTTTCCCCGCCTAAGTCGGGACAGGTAATATCTGTTACAGGTTTCCGGTCATTGATTAGCTGCAAAAGGCAGTCTTTATCGTATTTTACAAAAAGGGAGTTTACATCTTCTTTTTCGGGTGTGGCAATGGCTGTTACCTTCACATTGGGTTTTATCTGTTGCATGATTTCGCTTACATGCTTTATTCCGTCCAAACCGCCCTGATCGCCATCAAAGAATATGATTACCTCTTGCAGCTTTGGCAAATTCTTTACTGCTTCCTGCGCTTCTTTTATAAAGGCAAGGTTGCCAAAGCAGCTTAGTATTTTAAAGTGTTCGGTTATTTCAGGAACTTGTAAAAGGGTGGCTGCATCTATGATGGCCTCGGTAAAGATTAGTATTTCGGTATCTTCATCCGGATAGCAGGGGTACAGTCCCCGGCGGTTCTCGCTGTAATAGTGTTTGCCGTATTCCAGGCTGTAACCATTGCTTTCTGTTATCCTGCGCCCGTAAAGGCTTACAATATTTCCGTTTTTGTCTTTGAGCGGGAAGGTGATGCACTGTTTGAGTTTTTTCCATTTGTTGCCGGAGTTAAAGCTGATTTCCTGTACATGTTCCAAACCACGTTGCTTTATGTATTCCAGTGCCTTAAAACTGCGCTGGCTGGATGGCGTTTCGGGCGAAAGGGCTTTTTGCTGGTCGGCAAAAAGGGTTTTAAAATCTTCTTTCATAATGCTTTCTTTCGGGGTTTCTGCTTTGGTGGCTGTGGTGGGCATTTCGTTAATGAGTGCTTTGGCTTTTAGTATGGCCTCATGTTTCGTGCACCCTTCTTTGTCCTGGATAAACTGTATTACATCGCCCGTTTTGCCACAGGCAAAGCAGTGGTAAGTACCTGTTTCAGGGTAAATCTTGCAGCTTGGTTTGTCGTCTTGGTGGAAGGGGCAGCGGATGTGGTAGTTTTTGTCGGCCTTGATGCCGTAATATGCCAGCAGCTTTAATATGGGCAGCCTTTGTTTGATGTCGTTTATTTCCATTTCTCAATGATTTTGATGGTGAGCCCTTCGTTTTCGGGTGTTATCTGTACCAGGTCGCCGATGTCGAAACCCAAATTTTGCAGCCAAAGACCTTCCAAAGTCAGTACCGGGGCTTCGCTTACCCTCCTTTGGGAGCGGCAGAGGCGTATTTTGCGGTGGTTTTGTTGTGCCATGAAAAAAGTTTAAAATTTATTCTCCGTTCATTTATGACCCAAAAATATAATATCTGACTTTTAAATCAAAATATTTATGGTTTTTATTTTTAATAAATGAACCGTATTTTTGTGTTTATAGATAAATTAAGGCTTTTTAAAGTCATAAATGACCGAAAAATGAATAGTTTTGGAAAAAAAATACGTGAGTGTAGGGATGCAAAAGGGCTTTCTCAAAGCGAACTTGCACGGCAATTAAATACTAATCATTCTATAATTGGTAAATATGAACGAGATGAAGTAAAACCAACTATTGATGTAGTCAAAAAAATTGCCCAGGTGCTTGATACCACAGTTGGTTATCTGTTGGGGGAAACAGAAGATTTAAATTTGCTAAAAGACCCGGCAATGTTGAACAGGCTAAATGAAATTGGACACTTACCGGCACATGACAAAGAATGCATCCTTTATACTATTGATGGATTATT
>NZ_AHZV01000229.1 GCF_000250735.1 Anaerophaga thermohalophila str. Valhall | reverse complement strand
CGTTGGGGCACATGCAAAAAAAGAGACAACGGACACATTGACAATGACGAGTAACGACAGACATACCGTAACACAGACCGACTTTATGGACGGACTGACTCGACTTGACCAACAGTACAACCGGACAAGGACGACTGACCGAGAAGAAAAAGAAAAAGCCCCCGCTTCGCATTTTTGAAAATTTCTGCCAGCGCGCATTGCACACATTTGCAAAGCCGCACAAGCCAATCCGCAACCCAAGCTTTGCAAAAGAGTGCAATTTTGCCATCACTCGATTAAGTAATGCAACTTATTAATGAGACATATTATCAGAAGTTGGTTGACAAATTTGGAAGAACCAAAAATGTGATTGAGATTGAAGATTCGAACTTCATTTCAATCAATACAACTTTTCTTGAAAAGACATTAACAGAGAAAAATTCAAATCTTTTATTGCAAATACCTTCCTCATATCAAAATACAGAATTGCTGTTTGCTAATTTGCTGCTTAGGCTTACTGAACTTCAGTTTCTTGAGGCAGATACTGATCCTGAATATGAGGTAGGCATGACCCTGAAGGCTATGCAATTCAATAAAAGAAGGGACTTTGAATTGATTCAAATTTTTGATAACAACGATTATCGTCTAAGGGAAATAATTAAAGGCAAGAAGAAAGCTAACTACTCTCCTGCCGTAATAAGTACGACTTATGAAAAGTTGAAAAGTAAATATGTCTTGATCACAGGCGGAACACGAAAGAAAAGATTGGAAGGCATTCGAACCATTTTTAATCAGCTCTATGGAGTAGATTTTATCCCAAGTAAATTCAAGTCAAAATCTATTGTTGTCTGCAAGAAGTCCATTTGGAATGGAATTGCCAGCATCGAAATATTGGAAAGTAAACTCAAAGACCTTATTCCCAGTACATACATAACTAAAAAAGGAACGGAGCAGCCGACAATCAATATTGATTCTGCACTATACTTTGTACCCGACTATAGTACTGCATATCAGTGCGTACTTTGCAAAGGGGAAAAAATTGACAATATCTTGCTCCTGGATCCGAAACCGAATCAACTACCAACAATGATTATGGACCAGAGTGAGCATCATTTTGGAATTTGTGCAATTACAACACAAAATTTTGAGGTGGAAGGGTTTAGTACTTGGCGATGGTTAAAAGAAGAAATTGATTTAATTAACTCACTATGATTAGCGTTTACATCATAGAACATGATGACTTTTCTGCTCTTCTCGAAGAATATGAGCAAGCTCTCTTGTACATAAAAGAGCATCCGTTTTATATAGAAACACTCCACTCATACTCCAAGTATTTGAGCCGACTTTTTAAGTCAATTGACCCGGCCTCAATTCGGGAGTTAAAGGAACGAATTGAATTTAATAATGAACTGGAAAGAAATCTACAACAGCATGGAAATGAAGCAGAAAGTTTGGGAGACAATAATCCAAAATCGATATTGCTTAGAATTGCTGATTTGCTAATCCATGAAAACCGAAAAGCTGAAAAATTATTTGAGATTATTGCTCAGAATAACAAGCAACGCCTACGAACATTACTGATCGCTAACAACGATAACATTGAGTTTATACAAGAAAATACCGAATCAAATAACAGAAACTACTTGCAAACTGTACGGTATTCTCAGATAGGCAAATTTTTAAAACTCAATGACCCGGAAAAATTATTTATAATTGATACTGCACTTGATGGGTATAATGACTTTTTGAAATATTACAATTATGATTTCACGATAAATCTACTTCTCTACCCGCAAGAGAATGATATTTATGAAAGTTGCCAGAGGAAATACCAAAAAGAACTTGAGACGGAGTTAACATCAACATTCAGAGAAGAATTTACCGGCTTGAAATATCACGCCATTTCCAACACCATTACCGATAAAACGCTATCGACAACCATTCAGGGAATTATTGAAAGTGCACAACAATATCGAGAAGAAGATGATTTTGAGGCCATCAAAGAAAATCCGGAACTAGAAACGCCTGAGGCCATGCTGTATATTATTGAATATGAAGATATGGAGTTTTATTGGGATGAGCTTGATTCCAGTGACTATGTTTTCAATGAACGCAATAGGTTGGTGAGAATTAATCGTGTAAATCCAGGTGACAGAATACGAGTTTATAACGAAAGGCTGAATGTTAATCTTTTCGACATAGCTGCGGAAGAAGATGAAGAAACCTTTAATCTTATTGAATACTATAGTGATTCATGGCATAAAGCCCTACAAGAATATTATCAATCCAATGGCATTACAATAGAGGAACTTTATACGCGATTGAAAAAGCACGGCCTATCCGTTCAGCAAACAACCCTTCAAAATTATCTCGACAAGAAAGTGCGATTCCCTATGAGAAAGTCAGATTTGGAGGCTATTACCACGTTGACTAAAAATAAAGAACTCGAAAAAAACACGGAGGAACTACTCAAATACAAAAGGATTTATAACGGAGTGATGATTGCGCTTGGAAGAAACCTGAAAGAGGAAATTAGCAGATATTTACAGACAAAGGAACTTGGTGATATTTTGCAAGGCACTTTTACAGCTGAAATGTTGGATAATTTTATTGATACATCCATGCCATTGAGGACAGTTAAAAACATTACAACACGAATAATAAAAGAACAAGTATGAGCTTTTCAACCGCAAGAGAAATAGTAATACAGCGAGTAAAAAAGGAACTTATTGGTCCCGGTTCTGACATTTTTCTCGCTTACGATGACCTGCAAAGGGAAATCATTGAAGGAAAACCATTGACAAGGTACTTTTCAGGAATCCTTTTCCCTCGAAAGAAATCGGTTTTATTCGATGAAAATGGAGAAAACGACTTTACCGAAGAAGATAAAGACCTTAGCATTGACAATGATGAACAAACTTCAACCGAAGACAGAGAACAGGAAGAAGGCAATGATAAAACCATTACAGGCAATTCAGATGATGAAGAAGACACTACAAAAGTTAAAGCCAATCAATATTTTCCGTCCCTTTCCGGTCTAACATTCTGTTTGCCTAACAATGTAAATCACATAACGCTTACTATCAGTTTTGGAACCTACGACAAAGCAAATTATGAGGACTTGAGATTAAAATATGATGGGCATGAAATTGACCTCATAGATAGATTTGGATTTAGTGAGTGGATAGGTTTTAATGAAGAAACACAGGAATTATCGTTGATAAAAGACCCCGAAAGCGATAATGAACCTATAAGAGAACGTCTATATGCGTTGCGTTCAGCAGAAGATTACAAATATCGTTACCATATCCTAACACGGCAATTAGAAAAACTTTTGAGCCGAAAAATTAAATACCAGCGAACACCACACAATTACACTATTGAGAATTTTGAAGTACAGGAAATCAATGACCGGAAATTATCAGAATTCGTTGAATGTACTTTACCTGATAACCTTAAAGAAGGCATACGCATCCATACAAGAGTTTTCCCCTTTGAAAAATTCAAGTACTTTAAGATTGTAGTTGAAAATAAGTCCCAAAAACCAACAAAAAACGGTGGATGGTTTGATGATACGACCCTTGTGCTTTCCAAAGAAGCATTAAATAAAAGCTGTTTATTTCAGTTTGAGTTGAAAGCAGAAGCTGACGAGATACTTCCTTACCAACCAGACAAAGACATTACATATTTGCCGGATGAGGAAAAGATGCTCAACTTTTTGTATCGGAGTATTAAAAGTTACGCTATTGGTCATAGCGTTGCGGCAGAATGGGAACTTTCCGATCGTCCCAAATGGGTTAAGACATCCTATTTCCCGCAGTACGATTTGAAAAATCAAACAACCGACATTAAAGGGATGGAGGATTTGTTACCTATAAAGGAACTTTCCTCATTGTCTGAAATCTCAAGAGAAGTCATCTGTAATAAACTGCTATCATTTGCCGATAAATATGAAGATTGGATAACTCAAAAAAAAGAGGGAAACGCTGGTCATCCTATTGGTAAGGAAAATCTGGAAAAATGCAGTAACGTCCTATCAAGAATCCGGTCTGGGATTGAATCCTTAAAAGAGGACGATTTGGCATTTGAGGCATTCAAGTATGCCAATGCCGCTATCTACATGCAAATGTTCCATACGGCAAAATACTTTGATATTAATAAAGGATACGAGCGTTATGAATGGAATTTTGGTGAGATGCCAGAATATCAGGATTACAAAAGCTTACCCTATCCAAACGATAATATTCCTAAGTGGCGGCCATTCCAGTTAGCTTTTTTTCTCCTGAGTATATCATCATTCACCAATCCGGAATCTAATGACAGGGAATTAGTTGATCTAATATGGTTTCCTACGGGCGGTGGTAAAACAGAAGCATATCTTGCGGTCTCTGCTTTTCTCATTTTCTACAGACGGTTGAAATACCCCGAAAACTATGATGGGGTAAACATCATCATGCGTTACACATTGCGATTGCTTACCTCCCAGCAATTTGAGAGAGCTTCAAAACTTGTATTTGCTTGCGAAAAGATTAGAAAAGCCCATGAAGATCTATTGGGCAACAAGCGCATTTCAATTGGTTTTTGGGTAGGAGATAAGATGATTCCAAACCGTTCGGATAAGGCAAGGGATGAACTAACCAAAATCAAGAACCTACTGAATCAAGGAAGAAATCCGGTTAATAAATTTCAGGTAAGCACCTGTCAGTGGTGTAACACAAAGACAATTACCAAACTCAATGAAAATGACGGAACACGGAAATTTAGCTTCCGGGAAGGTAATAGGCAGCAATCAATCCTTGCCGGATGTAATAATCCAGAATGCGATTTTTACGAAGGCAAAGGAGGAATGTCGGTAGCATTGGTTGATGATGATATATACAACAATCCTCCTACCATCTTATTCGGCACAGTTGACAAGTTTGCCCAATTAGCCTGGAATGAGAATGCTCGAAAGTTGTTCAATTGCCATAACGCCAACAGGCCGCCAGAATTGATTATTCAGGACGAGCTACACTTGTTAAGCGGGCCATTGGGCAGTATAACGGGTTTATTTGAAAATGTCGTTCTTGAACTTTGTAAGGATGAAAACCAAACACCAAAAATCATTACCTCAACTGCCACCGTCAAAAATGTAGACAAACAGGTTGAAGCCTTATATGGCCGGAAAGTCTCAATATTTCCACCCTATGGGATAGACAGCAGTGATTCTTTCTTTTCGAAAACAGCCGAAGATTCTAAGCGTAGATATGTTGGTATTATGCCTACCGGTAAAACATCGACCATGACGCAACTCAGGTTACTGGCAGCATTGTTATTCGCACGAACTGAAATTTCCAACATCGAAGAGCGAGATAACTTTTGGACGATACTAAGCTATTATAATAGTTTGAAAGATGTTGGAAAGATGTCAAACAAGATCAACTCGGAACTCAGACCGGAATTGGAGCAGTTTTATCAGAGGATGCTCCAAGGCAGATCACGGTATATCTGGCATAGGGAATTAACCAGCCGTATTCAGAGCAGTAGAGTAAAAGAAAACCTTGATGCCCTTGCAAATGGAATTGGAAAAAATGCTGATGACAAGAACAGAGCATTAGATCTTGCGTTGGCAACTAATATGATTTCAGTGGGACTGGATATAGGTAGATTGGGCCTTATGGTAATCAATGGAATGCCAAGAAACATAGCAGAATACATTCAGTCCTCAAGTCGTGTTGCACGGAAAAACGAGGGCGTTGTTTTTACTCTTTTAAACCCTGACAGTTCTCGCGATTTGTCAGTTTTTGAACACTTCATTCCCTTTCATCAGACATACTATAAGCATGTTGAACCGCTAAGCTTAACTCCCTTTACAGACAACACATTCGACTTGCTGTTATTTACTATGCTGGTTGCATATTATCGCCAGAAGATGGGGCAATATCAAAATAACAAAGCAGCTGAAATGGACATTGACACGTTGAAGAACGAATTCCTTGCCTCAATTGAAAATCACATTTTTCTTTCCAATGAGCAAAGGAAAGTATTAACAACAAAAATTTATGATGTTCTGTCTCGATGGGATAAAAGAAAAGAGGAAACTTCCGGTCTCAAATTCAAAACAAACAATATTGAAAAAACCCTTCTTCGTACACCGCAAAACAAAAGGAATGAAAATGATCTGGTTGCTATGCAATCGATGCGGAATGTCGAACCAACATGTAGGGTGCAAGTAAACCAATACTAACTATGGGAAAATACGTAGACCACGGCAAGAATAAAATGGTTTCGAGTTATGGAGGAGTTGGCTCAATTCTAGAAACGATTGACAACTCCGTTCTTATCGAAACATTCGATAAATGGGGATACAGAAATGTTGACTTAGAAAAATACCTTATCAAGGATGATCGTCTTTGGAAGCGATTGCAAACCCGATTTGAGCAATTAAGGCATATTGTAAGAGTTCCTGAATTTAGGCAGGAAGATAGAGACAGTTACGAGTTATATCCTACCGCAAGTTATTTCCCAAAATGGTTTTATTGTTCAAAATGTGAGAAGTTTGATAAATACCTAAACTGGAAAACACGGTGGACAAGTTCAGGTAAACCCATTGAGAAGTTTTACCCACCGAAATGTTCAAATGATGGATGCAGGGAGAATATTTTAGAACAGGTTCGTTTCGTAATGACTTGTCCAGACGGTCATTTAGATGACCTGCCTTGGGAACATTGGCCAACCTATGCAGAGGAAGACACTTCCAACGAAATGTCATCTACTGATTCAAATGAACAAGATTCTCCTTCAACTGGAGGTATTCGTCTTGATTATTCGAATTCTAACGGTTGTTGTGATGCTCCTGACCTCAGATATAGAATAAGTAAGGAAAATTCAGAATTGTCTGGGATTAGAATCCTATGTAAAAACCCTAATTGCACTAAGGGCCAAAGTGGGCGTAGTCTGAAGGGGATTTTCAATTTCAAGAAAAAGTGTTTTGGAAAGCGGTATTGGTTAGGTCCTGGTGATAATCAAGAAAACTGTCATGCAGGAGATGTAGACCCAAGGCTGAAAAATGCAGAAATGAAAGTAGTGATAAAATCTAGCAACAGTGTTTATTATTCCAACACCGTTTCCAGTATCTACATTCCTGTTAAGCAGAGCTCATTGGATAATAGGATTAGGTTGTTGATTGACCGTTGGATAGATAGAGGCAAGTCAAAAGAAGAGATTGCAAAAGATTTGGAACTCGACTATGATATTCCTAAAAAAGACACTCTTGCATTCCTTAAAACAGGTGATGCTAAAAACGTAACAGAAAATGAGTTTCGTAAGGAAGAATATGATTTCATGACAACTCAGGAAGAACCTTATTTTGAAATACCTTACTTGAAATTTTCCAGAATCAACTTGCATGGGAAAATTGATGGATTTGAAGCCCTCATTCGTCTTGACCGATTAAAACAAACTACAGTGCAAGTTTCATTCACAAGACAGGAGCCACTTGATATTGATTCTGTGTTGATCAAAGATGAAGAAACGACCGAATATGCTGTTAAGAGACAGTCGACTTCCGTTAACAGCATTAATACAACAATACTTCCCGGTGTAGAATCCTACGGTGAAGGGTTATTTTTCATTCTTGATTCTAAGCAGATAAAGGAATGGGCTAAAACAAATATTGTTAGGCAACGAATTGAAACTATAAAACAGAACGCACTCAACTCCGAACGGAAATACCTGCGGAATAAATCAAACGAAATATCTCCGCAATTTATCCTGATACACACACTCGCTCATATTTTGATTAAGGAGTTGGAATATATCTGTGGCTATCCGGCTGCGTCAATTCGTGAAAGGTTGTACGTTGGTGAAAATATGAACGGTTTTATGATTATGGCAATTGAAGGCACTGAAGGAAGTTTGGGCGGATTAGTCAGCCAAAGCAATGATCTGGATAATCTAACTGCGCTAATCCGTAGTGCTTTGAACAGGGCGGAGGATTGTTCTTCCGACCCGGTCTGTTATCATTCGGAGGGGCAGGGAGTGAATAATCTCAACTTGGCTGCATGTCACACATGCTGCTTATTACCCGAGACATCTTGTGAGCAATTCAATGTGTTTTTAGATAGACAACTATTAGTTCATCCCGATTATGGATATTTCAAGAAAGGAGTCAAACAAGATGAAAAAGGCAAAGAAATGACTGAAGAAAAAACAGCACAATGATAGCCAGCGTAGCAGTCACACACATTGGCTGGCCGCTCATAGCCACCCGCAGACCAAAGCCAGCCAAAGAGTGTGCCTGCCCAGCCCTGAAAAAGAAATTTTCAAAAATGCCCCACGCGCGACTGAAAAGAAGGACAAAGACAATGACAGAGGAACAAGAATGGACTTCTTAATCGGTTGACACTGTGGACAGAAAAACAAAAAGAATGAAAAGCACGATGCCCCAACATTGTATAAGCGTAATGCGGGCTGAACCGCTAAAATTGAACATTTATGCTCCTAAAAAATTTTCGGTAGGCGGACAGTGAATCGCTCCGAAATCCCGCACTACGCTTATACTAGA
>NZ_AHZV01000230.1 GCF_000250735.1 Anaerophaga thermohalophila str. Valhall | reverse complement strand
CAGGTTAAGATAAATCCGATAGCCCTGTAAGTATGAACTTTAACACAAAACTCATTTAAAAATAACAATTACTTTGAGGTATTTGTAATAATGGTCTGTTAAAGAAAGCCTAAACACTGGGACACAATAACCCAATACATTTATTATGAGAGAATTATGGTTTATTCACTTGATTATATAAACGATTAATTAGTGTCTTCTCATAAAGGGCCATTTACTGTGTTACGCTCGTCCGAAAATTACTCATTTACGATGAGTAAACTCCGTTTTTTCGGACTTCGCAAGCCTTGCCAAGCTCGTTTTGTATAACCTTGATATACTGTATTTTAACAAGCATGCCCCTATTGTCATAAACAATTGACTTGCAATGTATTACAAGAGCTTAACAGAATATTGTAAAAGACTTATGACAACACTCCGTCAAACTTTTACAGATGTCTGATAATTAATTTTTTGCATGATCAATGGCGCAAAATACAACTCTCTCATAATAAAAACTTTGCGTCATTGCGTCTCTGCGTTTATGCTTTTTTTAACTGACTATTGTATGGAATATTATTACTTAAATGAACGACTTCATAACATTCATCATAGACTGTGCAAGTTCTTTTGCCTCTTCCGGAGAACCGGCTTCCGAATAGACACGTACGATGGGTTCGGTATTCGATTTTCTCAGATGTACCCATGCTTCCGGAAAATCAATCTTCACCCCGTCTTCATCGTTTACCTTTTCATCGCTATAGTAATCTTTTACTTTTTGCAATAACTCATCCACATTTATCTCTTTAGGGAGTTCCAACTTATTCTTTGTCATAAAATAAGCGGGATATTCCTTCCTCAGTTCCGACGGTTTCTTCCCCTTTTTGGCCAGAAGAGTCAGAAACAGAGCAATTCCTACCAATGCATCACGACCGTAATGGCTTGCAGGATAAATTACTCCTCCATTGCCTTCCCCGCCTATAACCGCATTAGTCTGCTTCATTTTAGAAACGACATTTACCTCACCCACAGCTGATGCCGAATAAGTGCCACCCCTTCTTTCGGTGACATCTTTCAAGGCCCTGGTAGAACTGAGGTTTGAGACGGTATTTCCGGGGTTGTGCGACAAAACATAGTCTGATACGGCAACCAGAGTATATTCTTCACCAAACATAGTTCCGTCTTCGTTAATTATTGCAAGCCGGTCTACGTCGGGGTCTACCACAAATCCCACATCAGCATTTTCAGTTTTCATAGCTCCGGATATCTCAGTCAAATGTTCGGGTAATGGTTCCGGATTATGAGGGAACTCCCCATTGGGTTCGCAATTTAATTCCACAACATCATCAACACCCAGCGCTTTCAAAAGTGGAGGCAAAGCAATCCCGCCAACTGAATTGACACAATCAATTACCACTTTAAAACCCGCAGAGCGAATGGCCTCAACATCAACCAACTCCAGTTTCAAAACATCTTGTATATGAATATCCGTATAATCTTTATTCTCCAGTTTGCCCAATTCATCTACCAAAGCATACCGGAAAGCTTCCGAATCAGCAATACTGAGTATTTTCTCACCATCGGATGCAGATAAAAACTCGCCACTGGAATTCAATAATTTAAGTGCATTCCATTGTTTGGGATTATGGCTGGCAGTCAGGATTATGCCTCCGTCGGCGTTTTCTTTTATTACAGCCAGTTCTGTAGTGGGGGTAGTAGCCAGACCCAAATCAACAACATCGATTCCCATTCCCTGCAAGGTTCCGGCAACCAGTCTTCTCACCATAGGCCCTGATATACGGGCGTCACGGCCAAGAACGACCCGGTATCTGCTTTTGTTGGACTGATCCTTTAACCAGGTACCGTATGCCGAGGTAAAACGAACAACATCAATCGGGCTCAACCCTTCACCGGGTCTTCCTCCAATGGTTCCGCGAATGCCTGATATTGATTTAATTAAAGTCATTGCTCTATTGTTTTTAATATGTTTATGCAAAATTGCAGAATATAAAACTGTTTTGCAACGAAAAGATAAACGGGAATTATTTTGGGCATTTCTATAAACAATACTCCGTTAAACTTTTACAATGCACTGCAAACCAATTGTTTATACTCTTCAATGTTTGTTTGCTAACATACGGTTTATCAATATCTTACGAAACGAGCATGCCACAGTGACCCAACAAAAATATAT
>NZ_AHZV01000231.1 GCF_000250735.1 Anaerophaga thermohalophila str. Valhall | reverse complement strand
CTTTTAAAATCGCCAGCCTAATGTGACGGCCAGTTGGTGGTCTGTGGAGGTCATGTCGGCCGGTTCCTGAACATCGTCAGGAATTTCTTGGGAATAATACAATGAATGTATATAAGTCTCTTTATTGTAAAGATAAGCCAGGTCAATTGTCATATTTCCGGTTCTGAAGCCCAAACCTCCGGTAATATTAAAATGCTTACCGTCCGAATTTAAATAGTCTTCCTGATACGGGTTTTGAAAATAGGCATACCCTCCTCTTAAAGCAACCATCGGTGTAATTTTGTATTCTGCTCCCAACCGAAAGTTGTGAGTGGCACGGAAAGTGTTTTTAATAATTTCATTTAAATTTTTCAGTGCTGATGTTTCCTGAATTTCGTTGTTCTTACTTTTATACTTCATTGAGGCATAATCGGTATATTCATAATCGAATGATATAAGACCCTTGGTTCCGAATATGTATGCAATACTTCCGATTGCTTTCATTGGAGTACGGAAATTGAACGAAAATTCACCCAGGTCTGAGGTCATCTCATAATTGTCGGCATCAAAAAAGTAAGCCATAGCCTGTGTTTCATATTCCATTTTCATTGAATAATAAGTGGGGGTGTGAAAAGCAGCACCTAACCTGAGACTATTTACAGGTTTGAAAATTGCACCTACTTTTAAATTAATTCCGGTTCCGGTAGTCTTTTCATATTCATCGAAATAGAAATCATCAAGAATCTCAAAACCGTTGTTTAACCTGTAATCGATATAAGCATCATAAACTTCATCACTTGCTTGTTCATAGTGTTGCGACTCCTTTTTTTGAGTTAATGTAGCAATGCCAAGGCTGGCGCCTGCATAAAATTTGTTGGCAATATTTGCGCCGAAAGACAAATCAAAAATTCCTGAGTGGCCACTTTCAGTAATCATCTTCTTTTGATTTATTCCGTCAACAGGACCTAACTCCAGAAATCCCTCATCGTTTACAAATTCGTAAGCATGGATATATTCGTAATAGTCACTTTCGGGAACTAATTCAAGAAGTCTTGCATCATAGGCAATCCCGGTATAGAAATCATCCAATTGCTGGGGTGTAAGATCATATGCATTAGCTGCAAACATATACAGCAACGAGGATTCTACCCCATCATGTTGTATATAACTCTTCCTGTTATAGTTATTTGTCCGGTTGTATCCTATTCCAAAGTGAGTACTGACGATCCCGTCAATATTTTCCCGCATCAACCGGGAGGTGCCCACGTATGATATTTGATTAAACGGGACACTAAACTTGTCATCGCTTGAGACCGTTCCGTAATAGTCGCTCTCTGTTGTATTAAAGATTAATGACGGGGTAAATGAGAATTCGCTGCTTCTGTATACTGCAATTCCTGCAGGATTGATGCCAATTGCCGAATAGTCGCCTCCCAACGCTCCCATAGCCCCACCGAGGGCTATGCTCCGCGCTGTTCCTGTGGGACGGTCGTAAGAATAATTAAGCGCATTATCTTCATTTTGCCCTCTCGTCAGGGTGACGACTAAGAACAAACTAAGTATCGAGACAAGAAATTTGTACCTAAACATGTTGATAGTGTTTAAAAACTCCATGCTTCCGATAGGGGAAGCATGGAGTTTGAATTTATGAAATGAGGATGCTTCCATTTTATTATCGACGTCCGCCACGGATTGTACGTCCGCTGCTGGAACCACTGCTCGAACTTCCTGTACTGCGTGTACCGGAAGAGCTGCTGCCTGAGTAAGAACTGCTGCTCCTGCTTGATGAACTGCTGCGATTGAAGCTTGACGATGAAGAGCTCCTCTGAGTTGGGGTGTAGCTTCTGCTTCGAACAGATGATCGTTGTTGTGAGCTGCTTCCAGTGTTGTAGCTTCTGGTTTGCGAACGTACAGAACTCCGGGTGGTTCTATTGGTATTTGAACTTCCCGACTTCAGGTCGTCATCGGAACCGGAGCGACTGGTGCTTCGAACCTGACGTGTATAGCTGCTGGTGCGGTTATACGACGGTTTCGATGCGTTATCGGGTTGACTGTACGTTGGTGTTGAACTTCTTCTCGTTCTTGTTTCCACAGTTCCTGTTGAAGCGCCACTTCCCCGGTAACGACTTATACTCCTTTCTTCCTGTTCATTACCATCGGATTTAAGGGTTGCTGTTCCCCGGATAGCTCTTTGTGTATTACCTTCTGTATTTACCACGGTGGTTGAACCATCAGAGTTACGGATGATTCTTGTACCACTGCGTGTTGTCCTCACCGTTCGTCCGTCATCATCACTTCCACGTTTCAGGGTATTACTCCCCTGAGAAGTTCCTGAATAACGGGTGTTGCTACTCATTGATGGCCTAATTCCCCTGTATACATCCTTTCTGTAGTCCTTGCTGTAATATCTGTCATGATAATAGGGATGGTGCCAATAACTGTAATAGGGTCGGTGATAATACGGCCAGTTGTAATAGCCCCAGCTATAGTAAGGGCTGTAAAAAGGATCGTACCATCCGTATCCGTAATATCCGTAATAATACGGGTCGCCCCAGAATGAACTGTAACCAAAGGAGAAGCTCCATGGTGTACTCCACCGGTCGAACCGATAGCGGTCGTACCACGGATTGCTCCATGTCGGAAATGCATAGGCATAATTACCGTCTACATATACATTCCAGTCGGGGTCATTGAAATAAACAAACTGATCGTAAAGTGGCGACCAATAAGGTATACGGGTAAACGGGCCATGGAAGCGAATCAGCCGTTCGGCATAATCCCTGTCCATTTCGCTTCCGTCAAATCCATTAACCCAGTATCCTGTTTCGTCGTTGTAATAGATCATGGTATCTACTTCCTCTGTATCTTCGTCCGCAAGAATGGAAGCATATTTTTCCTGAATTTCGCTAAAATCGCGTGTGTCTCTTTGCTCACGGTCCAACTCACTGCGTTCGTATTCACGAACCAGTTCTCTCTCTTCTTTTTTAATTTCTTTCTTCTCCTCTTTAGCAATGTCGGGCACCGGAGCAAAAGCCTGCTCCATGTTTTCCTTCGTCAAATCCGGTGCATAATAAATGTCGTCATAATATACTCCGGTTGATGCCATTCGGCCGGTAGTGCATCCACCTGCCACTATCAGCAAAACAGCTGTGGTTGTGATTAATACTAATTTTTTCATAAGGCATCCTCCTGTTGTTTTCTATATGTATTGAAGCAAATTTTATACCAAAAGGTCGATTTTTAACGGTCGGTTGTTAAAAAATGTTTCCTGATATCTAATAGTCTTTACTTTTGACAAATAAGAATGGAATTGGTTGAAGTATGACTAAATAGTGCCTGTCTATAAAGTCAATGGTCAGTTAAAAAAATCCTAAACGCAGAGACGCAATGACGCAAAGTTTTTATTATGAGAGAGTTGTGGCTTATGGAGTTTACTGTGTAAACAATTAATTACCAAACAACTGTAAAAGTTTAACAGAGTATTGTAAAGTAATATTCGTTGCGTTAGGCTTGTCACTTGCATTTTATGGACAGACTCTAAATAGTGTCTGTCCATAAAGTACCATTTGCTGTGTTACGTTCGCGGCCAAAATACTCATTTACTAAAAGTAAACTGCGTTTTTGGCGGCTTCGCAAGCCTTGCAACTGGCACTTGATGGAAAGACACTAAATAAGAAGTCCGGCTATCATTGTTGTGGTTAGATTTTGAGTTTAAGCACCAAAAGCAACAGAATAATTACTGCCGGAGCAACAATAAATATCAGACAGGTTGTTGACATTGCCAATGGTTTTTAGTTTAACCTGCATTATTCATAAATTATCTGTTACGATGCTCAACTATCGGCAAAACACAAGCGTCCTCATCAAATTTGATTTGAAAATAGTGTACTATTTCCAGCATCAAATTTGTCTGCGGTTGCTTGCGTTTTTTGATATTTGAACATCTCATGACGAAAACTTATGAATAAAGCAGG
>NZ_AHZV01000232.1 GCF_000250735.1 Anaerophaga thermohalophila str. Valhall | reverse complement strand
TATATTATATGAGCCCGGTCTAAAAAGCATCTTTATTGCCAAACTCTGTGGTGTTTTAAATTATTGAATCCTCATTAACAACGAGTTAACTCCGGTGAAAAATTTAAAACGTCTTGACTTTGACAAAAATATGCTTTTTATACCACACTCATTTATATCAATATTTATTTATTACAATGCGGTGTATCAATATATTACAAATTATCTTATATCTAAAAATCTAACTTTCTATTGCTACTAAGCAATTGCAGAAAGTGCTATAAATCTTAATAACAAGTGCCCTTTCATGTCTGTCTTTCTCAAAGTAAACATTAAATTTGCATCAAACATAAACGCATAACATGGTTGTAGATTTATTCATTCCCTGTTTTATAGATCAGCTATACCCCAGCACCGGGTGGAACGTCGTAAAAATTCTTGAAAAAGCCGGTGTGGAGGTTAATTACAATCCCCGGCAGACGTGTTGTGGTCAGCCCACTTATAATAGTGGATATTGGGATGCATCAAGGAAAGTGGCAGAAAAATTTCTGAAGGATTTTCCAAACGACCGTCCGATTGTTATTCCTGCTGCTTCGTGTGCCGGATATATTCGCAATCACTACCCGGAATTGTTTAAAGAGCACCCCGATAAAAAAAAGGATGTTGACCGTGTTTGCAAAAATGTGGTGGAGTTGACCGATTTTCTGGTTAATCACCTGAAATTTGAAAACTTCGAAGCCTGTTTCCCGCACAAAGTAACCTACCATGATGCCTGTTCGGCACTTCGCGAATATGGCATAAAAGATGAACCCCGTCGTCTCCTGTCAAATGTTGAGGGACTGAAATTGCGTGAATTACCCGACAATACAACATGCTGTGGTTTTGGCGGCACTTTCATGGTGAAATATGTACCGGTGTCAACAGCTATGGTGGAACAAAAAGTTGAAAATGCACTCTCTACCGGGGCCGAATACATTGTTTCAACTGAGGCATCCTGCCTGTTGAATATCGAAAGTTTTATTAAGAAAAATGAATTGCCCATAAAAACCATCCACATTGCAGACGTTCTGGCCAGATTTTGACCGATAAACGGGGAGCCGTTTTTGAATAATACAGGTTAAATCACTACTCCGGAAGCTCAATTTCTCCCATCTTATTCAGTTCGGTAAGTATGCTCCAGGGCCGCATATAGATTCTCTTTTTGAATTCACGGTAGTCATTGCTGGCGTTGGACTTGTCAATAACATAGGCGTTCCAGTAGTAAAGAAAGAACCCAAAGCCCTCGTCAATAACCATCTGGTCGATTTCGTGCTCAAAACGATGCTTTCCTCTCCCGGAAAGATATTGCCAGCCACGTTTTATTAATCCCGGAAAACGACGACTGTTATAGTCCCGCACATGCATTAACTCATGGGCCATAAGTCCTACCCGGGCTTCCGGCGGAACCTCTTCCAGCAAAACGCCGTCAAACGCCTCATCACTGTTAATGCACAAAATATAGGTACGATTCTCTGGTTTCTTAAACAACGAAAAGAAAGATGGCCGTATAGCCATGGTTGTACCAATGGATTTCTCTTTTACCTTTATATTAACATCATGAATATCGGTAAGACTATCGGCCAGGAAGCTGATTAGCGAATGGTATTTTCCGGGGAATTCCCATGTTTCGGGGATTTTCTGGGCATTGGAAACATGGCCGAAAGAACATAGAATTAATAATAGTATACAATAGATATTTAGATTTTTAGATATAAGATATGGGATGAATCGTATAATACTTAAAACATGCATATTAAGTAACCAAGCTTTTAAAGATAGAAAAATGAAACGAACTCCGATTACTCCCCTATAAATCGGGGTAGCCAGGGAGGCCATCCGACTTTAAAAATAAATTTTACAGGGATGAACACAACCCGCATTATTCAAAACCTCAGGCTATAATCTTTTGCATCATATTCTTTGACTGGCATTTAACCAGAATGTCAACCCTGAATTTCTACGAAGAACATTTACTCAGGTTACGTCTATCGCATTTGCAGCTCGTGTAATTTCTGATACACCCCCCCTTTTTCAACCAACTCATGATGATCTCCGGTTTCCACAATTTCGCCATCCTGAAAAACATAGATGCGATCGGCATTGCGGACAGTAGACAGTCGGTGAGCGATAACGATTGAAGTACGGTTGGCCATCAGGTTTTCAAGAGCTTCCTGCACAAGTTTCTCCGACTCTGTATCAAGAGCAGAAGTGGCCTCATCAAGAATAAGAATGGGGGGATTTTTCAAGACGGCCCTTGCTATGCTGATTCGTTGCCTTTGTCCGCCTGATAAACGTCCGCCTCGATCGCCTACAATGGTATCGTACCCACGTTCAGTCGCCATGATAAAGTCGTGTGCATTGGCCACCCGGGCAGCCTCTTCAACCTGTTCCGGCGTGGCATTTTCGACACCAAAAGCAATATTGTTAAAAATGGTATCATTAAAAAGAATGGCATCCTGATTTACATTTCCCATCAGATGACGTAAATCCTGAATTTTAAGGTCGCGGATATCAATGCCGTCAATCAGGATAGCGCCCTCGCGCACATCGTAAAACCGGGGTAGAAGGTCAACAAAAGTAGATTTACCACTGCCTGACTGTCCCACCAGTGCGATAGTTTTTCCTTTGGGGATATAAAGAGAGATATTTTTGAGAACAGGTGCCTGGTTATAGGCAAATGTTACATTACGATATTCGATTCCCTGCTTTAAGTCATCGATTGGTTTGGCATTGGGCGACTCTTTTATTTTTACCTCGGCATTAAGAATGCCGTCAATCCGGTCGAAGGCCGCAAGCCCTTTCTGGATATTATACAATGCCTTGGAAAAGGCTTTAGCCGGGTTGATCACCTGATAAAAAATCCCGAGATAAGCCAGAAATTCGGCAGCATTAATGGTGTCCGACTCGGTAAGAATCAGCGTACCACCAAACCATACAAGAATAACCACCACGATGGTCCCGAGAAATTCACTCATCGGATGTGCCAGATCCCTTCGTCGCATCAGGCGGTTCATTATGCTGCGGTATTCTTCTATTTCCCCGTCGAAACGGTTATCCATTCGTTTTTCAGCATTAAAAGCTTTGATGATACGCAATCCGGAAAGTGTTTCCTCTATTATTCCCAGGAGATCGCCCATCTTATTCTGACCTGCACGCGACGTCTTTTTCAAACTCTTGCCCACCCGGCCGATAATGTAACCGGCCAATGGCAAAACAATGAAAACAAAAAGTGTGAGTTTTACGCTGAATATCAGCATGGCAGCCAGGTAGACCATAATAAGAACCGGATTCTTAAGAAACATATCGAGCGACGACATGATGGAGTTTTCAACTTCCTGAACATCGCCGGTCGACCGGGCAATGATATCTCCCTTTTTCTCCTCACTGAAAAAACCGCTGTGCAAATTCAAAATTTTCCGGTATATCTGATATCTCAGGTCACGCACAACACCATTTCTGATGCCGATACTGGTATAAGAGGCCAGATATGCAAAGCCGGTTTTCAGGAAGGTTCCGATAACAAGAAATACCCCGACAAAAAGCAACGACCAACCGGGGCCGTAGTTGCTTTTCAATCGCGTGATGTAGTAATATAAATTGTGTTTAAGATCATTAAAACTGAAATTCCAGTCCACCAATGCATAAACCTCACTTTCCTGCCCAAGAATAATCTCAAGCATAGGGATCATCAGAGCAACCGAAAAAACGGCAAACAAGGCCGAAAGGAGATTGAACAAAACATTAAATACCAGCAAATGTTTGTAGGGCGGCAGAAACCGCTTCATTATGAACCAGAAATCTCGCATTAACAGATGTTTAGATTTAAGATGTTTAGATTTTTAGGTTTTATTGGTGTCTGAACTTCAAAAACATGTAAGAGAAAATATTATCGCATTAACCGATATCAGTCGTATTGGAAAGAAGCTGTTCAAAGCTCCGTAATCCCGCATGTTACTAAAATAAATCGACACCGGTATAATTCTGCGGAGAAATCTTTTTGAGTTCATCTTTCACCCGCTCATTCACCTCTAATGTATCAACAAAACGGGAAATAGATTCTTCATTGATCACTTCATTGGTGCGCGTCAGGTCTTTTAAAACCTCATAAGGATTGGCAAATCCTTCACGGCGCAAGATGGTCTGCATGGCTTCGGCCACTACTGCCCAGTTGTTTTCCAGGTCGCGGTTTATAGCGGATTTGTTGATTAAAAGCTTGCCCAGCCCTTTTTGCAACGACTGAATAGCCAGCACCGAATGAGCCAGAGGAACACCAATGTTGCGTAAAACAGTACTGTCGGTTAAATCGCGCTGAAGCCTTGAAACCGGAAGTTTGGCCGAAAGATGTTCAAACAGTGCATTTGCCACTCCCAGATTTCCTTCTGCATTTTCAAAATCTATCGGATTCACTTTGTGCGGCATAGCACTGGAACCCACTTCACCCTTCTTGATTTTCTGTTTAAAATACTCCATCATTATATATGACCAGAAGTCTCTGGCCAAATCAATAAGAATGGTATTGATGCGCTTGAAATTATCGAAAATGGCTGCCAGATTATCGTAATTGGATATTTGTGTGGTCACCTGCTCACGCTCCATCCGGAGTTTTTCTCCGACAAAACGATTGGCAAAATCAACCCAATCCACCTCCGGATAGGCAGCCTTGTGTGCATTAAAATTACCGGTAGCACCGCCAAATTTTGCCGGACAGGGAATGTCTTTAAGCAAAACCAACTGCCGTTTAAGGCGTTCCACGAAAACGCGAACCTCTTTCCCCAGGCGCGTAGGAGAAGCAGGCTGCCCGTGTGTTCTGGCCAACATAGGGACATCTCTCCATTCATTGGAAAGCGCTTCGAGTTTAGAGATCAGTTCTTCCAGAAACGGATAATAAATATCGTGCACAGCATCGCGAAGCGAGGCAGGAATTGCGGTATTATTAATATCCTGTGAAGTAAGACCGAAATGTATAAACTCTTTAAATCCTTTCAATTCCAGACGATCGAATTGTTCTTTCAGGTAATATTCAACAGCCTTAACATCATGATTGGTTACATTCTCTATTTCCTTAACACGTTCGGCATCCTCGAGCTGAAAGTTCCTGTAGATGGCACGCAATGCATCGAACTTACCATGATCAAAATTTTTCAACTGTTCCAGCGGCTCCTCACACAAGGCAATGAAATATTCCACTTCTACCATTACCCTGTAACGAATAAGAGCATACTCGGAAAAATAAAGTGCAAGGCCGTCCACTTTCGAACGGTACCGGCCGTCTATTGGGGATATTGCTGTAAGCAAATGCAAGTCTGTCATAATTGTCTTCCTTTTACACCGCCACAAAGGTAGAAAAAAAATGATGATGGAGGCTGCTCCTGAAAGGGCTATTTTGGCGGCGAGCATAACACAGCAAATGGTACTTTATGGACAGACACTAAATAATAAAGCCCGATGCTCACTTAAGCCCGGGCTTCAAAAGTAAAGATGTCATTGTTCTTCACAATTAATCATCCGTCTCGTTTACTTCCACACAATAGAATGCTTTACCGATAATGGTTATTGTTCCGTCCGGATTAAGCGGTAACCCATCCAGAGGCACCTCAAAAGAAAAACTTGAAGGCCGTGGCGACGTAAAATCGTAGCGGTAAGGAAAATCCATGTAAAGCAGATCCTGTGTTTCGCTGTAATAGTTCTCTTTTAGATCGCTGAAACTACCTGCATAAAAAAGTATTGTGGTAAATTCAATATCAAAAACATCACCCGACATCAGTGATTCATCCTCGAAAGTTACCAGCAATTTGTCGGATGTGACATGTACTTCCATTTTTCCGGTTGTCTCACCGGCATAAGGATCGTTTCCGAAAAGTTTGCTGACCAGGAATTCGCCTTCTTCAGGCACGATATTATTGTACATTCCAAGAACAAAACCATAGTTGTTGCCTTCTTCATCGGTGGCATTCCTCAGTTTGGTACCATGCACCCATCCGTTTATTTCAAGTTCACATTCATCTTCACAATCTACCGGGCAATACTCAGCGTAACCGCCCCAACGTTTAATCTTAAAAACTTCTTTAAATGTTATATCCAGAAGCCAGGCCGTTTCTTCATAACCTTCTATTTCGACCACACCGTGAGGCACAACAGCCAGGCAACCAGAGTCAGGAAGCTCTGATAACGGGATGGTAAAGGTATACTCACTGGTCCCGTCAGGAAGGTCCTCAACGGAATAAGGGAAGTGTCCCGGAACAGGAATGCCGGGTTTATTTCGCGGAAGATCATATATGTCACCCACAAAAAGATGAGCTTCAGTAAGTTCCCATCCCATAGATGTTGAATAGGTAACATACAGATTGTCTTCGTCGTTCGAAACATAAACATAGCCGGCTTTTATGTGCTGTCCTGCATACAAATCAAATGCCTGATTCTGTCCGCATTCAGTGGGAGGTACGGTAATTGCACCGTTTTTAAGGGGAGGATCGGTTTCAAGGCCATCCGTAAATTCTTTGGTGCAAGAATTAATTGCCACTAAAACCATAATGACTGTAAGAACATCAAAGAAACTTTTCTTCATAACTCTCGGTTTTTGATTTTTTCAATTTTTGAAGTAAATATAGCGGGGTATGAGGCACTGTGTAAAGAAATGTTTGATGAACAGCCCGAAAATGAAGATGAGACTGCGACAAAAAGAGCATTTATTCTTTTTCCTGGTTTTGAGCATCTCCAAAAATTCCATATTTTTATTTATAAGTTTTCGTAATGAAAAATGAGTGCGGTATAAAAAGCATATTTTTGTCAAAATAAAGGCGTTTTAAATTTTTGTACCGGAGTTAACCCGTCGTTAATGAGGATGCAAAAATTTAAAACAACACAGAGTTTGGCAACAAAGATGCTTTTTAGACCGGGCTCAGATATTCAATATCAAGGAATTCAAGCAAGTGAAAACCATTCCGGTAATACTTTTGACATTACTTTTTCCTTTTTTGGCCAGAGGAGAGAAAAGTTTCACAGACATTGTGTTACTTAACTCTTATCATCCTACCTTCAAATGGACGGCTGATATTACCAGGGGTGTATTGGATGAGTTTTCAGACGCCGGAAAATACAGGGTATTTGTCGAATATATGGACTCAAAGCGGTTTCAGAACAAGGAATACATCGAACAATTACGTGAAGTTTATCGCCGCAAATATTCATCGGCCGAAATTGACGGTATCATAATCAGTGACAACAACGCTTTTGACTTTTTCCTGCGTTATGGCGACCGCATTTGGGGTGATGTTCCCGTTGCTTTTTGCGGGAATAACAATATCAGGGATTACAAGATCGATACCACACAATTCAAAGGCGTTAATGAGCAAATCAATATCGACAGCACTTTGCATCTCATTAAACAACTGCATCCCGACCTCGACGAGTTGATAGTGATCTCCGACTCAACCGTCTCCGGGAGAATATTCAGCAATCAGTTTATCGAAACGGTTACCACTAAACACCCCGACTTAAAATACAGAATGGTGAAAGCTAAATCACCGGAACAACTGACTTATGAACTGAAAAATATATGTTCCGACCACAAAGTTATTTACTTACTGAGTTTGTACATCCGGCGAAACGGAATCCCGCGTGAAATGATTCAGGAATCCGGACTTTTTCATAATAACTGCCAGGCACCGATATATAGCAACTGGGATTTTCTTTTTGGCGACTTCATGGTAGGAGGTGTGGTTATCAGAGGATGGGACCAGGGACGTGAAGCAGCCCGGATCATGAAAAAAATGCTACAAGGCAAAGCAAACATTCCCTGGCTGGCCCCTACCCCCGAAAAACTGATGCTCGACTACCGTCAGCTCAATAAAAACGGTATCAACTACTCGGCACTGACACCCAAACCTATCCTGCTCAATAAGCCCGAAAACCCCTTCGAACGGTTTCAGCGAGAGCTGATAATCGTTACTTCTATACTTGCTTTTCTTCTGATCATTATCCTTATACTTCTGCGCGTCATCAGCCAGAAAAGAAAAGCAGAAAAGCAACTAATGCAAAGTGAGAACCGTCTGGAAATGGCCCTTGAAGGTGCCAATGAAGGATTGTGGGATGTTGACTTTTTATCCGGCGATGTATTTCTGAGTCAACGATTTGCACAGTTATTACTATACCATAACCCCAACGAAATCGGTTTTAACACATCAACATACGCAACGCTTTTTCATCATGACGACCAGCAACAGGTTTCCGAAGCGTTTCAAATGCATAAAAACGGACATGCTCAAATGTTTCATTGTGAAGCAAGATTGCGTACAAAACCCGGTAATTATATCTGGTTTTCAATACACGGCAAAATCACAGAACGCGATGAGAGTCAGAATCCCCTTCGAATGGTTGGTACAATCACTGAAATTCAGTCGCAGAAAGAGTTTGAAGAACAGCTGAAAGAAGCCAAGGAGAAAGCAGAAGAAAGTGACCGGCTGAAATCTGCTTTCCTCGCCAATATGAGCCATGAAATAAGAACACCCATGAATGCCATACTGGGATTTACCGAACTAATGAACGTTGAAGCATCCCCCGAAAATGACAACCGAAGATACCTGGAAATGATTAAAAACAGCGGTGAAAACCTGCTGAACATCATCAATGACATCATCGACATCTCCAAAATCGAATCGGGACAATTACAAATAAAAAAGGAAACTTTCGATCTTCATAACCTGCTTGGAGATATCAGGAATATTTGTATCAATCTGATGCAACAGAAAAAGAAAAGCGGAATAGAATTACTGGTTAAGCACGGCATCGATGATGACAACTTCTTTATTAATTCAGACCCTTACCGGCTTCAGCAAATTCTTCTGAATCTTTTAACCAATGCGATAAAATTTACCGAAAAAGGTTACATACAGATACAATACACCATTAAAGACCAAAAAACACTGACGTTTGAAGTGAAAGACAGCGGACAGGGTATTGACCCGAAACATAAAAACATTATTTTTGAACGTTTCAGACAGGTGGATGAAAGCTCTGTAAAAAGATTTGGTGGTACGGGACTGGGATTGGCCATTACCAAAAGCCTGATAACAATGATGAAAGGAGAGATATGGTTCGAATCGGAACCGGGAGAAGGCTCAACTTTCTTCTTTACCCTGCCCTGCGAATTTAAAACATTAAAAGCAGGTGTTCATTTTTAACCTGCATTATTCATAAGGGCGGTATAAAATCCGGAACCCGGCAACATAACAACCATGCAAATTTTCTACGAACCCGAAATACTGACCAACGGAGGTTTTCTTAACGAAGAAGAGTCACGCCACTGTATAAAAGTTCTTCGTCATAATAAGGGAGATACCATTCACGTCATCAACGGGAAAGGAGTACGTGCCACCGGAACAATAACAGAGGCTTCGGCAAAAGCGTGCCGCATAAAAATTGAAAATACGGAAATCGAAGATGAACCCGAAGGAAAATGCCATATTGCCATTGCTCCGACAAAGAGCATCGACAGATTTGAATGGTTTCTGGAGAAGAGCACGGAACTTGGTATCGACAAAATAACACCGCTTTTGTGCCATCAATCGGAACGAAAGCACATCAGGTTGCAACGGCTGGAAAGAGTGCTGACGGCTGCCACTAAACAATCACTGCGTCTTTGGAAACCTGAGATAACGGAATTAACGAGCATACGGGATTTCCTTAATTTCGATTTACCCGAATCACTGAAATACATTGCTTACTGCGATAACCAGGAAGAGCAGCAATATCTGCCTCACCTTTTGAAAAACAAGAAAGAGAACGACGATGTTTTGATTCTTATCGGACCTGAGGGAGATTTTTCTGAAAGCGAAGTGTTGCTCGCAAAAGAGAAAGGCTTTATTCCCGTTTCACTGGGGAAAAACAGGCTAAGAACAGAAACCGCAGGAATTGCGGCTTGCATGTCCGTTAAGATGACGGAAGAAGGTCAAAGGTAATCCTGAAGTGTGTGACTCCCCAGATAATCTTTAATTTGACGGGAAACACGAAGAGAAAGATCACCCAATAAACATTCACCAAAGGGACAAACATCCCTGTTCATCGGGCAGGTCTGGACTGCCAGTGGTCCTTCAATGGCTTCATAAACATCAAGAAGCGTGATTTCTCCGGGTAATTTCTTCAATACAAACCCACCGGAAGGCCCCCGGTTAGGTGATACAAATCCGGCTTTGGATAATCGCTGCATTATTTTAGCAACATGATGACGTGAACTGCCGATAAAGTCGGAAATTTTACTCACGTTCAGCACCTCATCCGACCGGGCTATCAACACCATACTGTGGAGTCCTATTGAAGCAGCTTCGGTGAGAGCGATGATATTAGCCATTGCAGTTATGCTTTAAGGTATTGTCTCAGATCGAGACTGTGCCCGCCCCCGAAAAATCTCTCAGCAGCAGGATCACGACTCAAAGATAAAAAAATAAAAACAACCCGTAACCGCGAAACAAACGTTTCCGGAATACGGGCTGCTTAAACTAAAATATTTGTTCATTGCATGTTAATGTTCAAGCTCCAGCGTCTTTGTCGGTAGATCACACACTTCTTTGGGTCCAAAGTACTGGATAGGTCCGGGATAAACATATAGCGTGTTCATAGCCCATTCTTCACGATTTTCGGCAAATGTCATAAACGGTTTACCATCCAGCTTAACCAACGCTTTCTGAATAACCGGCTTCATGGTACCGTGGCGACGTTCCATATTCATCATGCTTGTAATGGGCACGCCTCCTGCTATCCACTCATCGGCAGGTGCTTTAAGGTTGCGAACAGCAGCCATATAACCGGTTTTTCCTTCAGCGATCAGAATGGAAGCAGTATTCCCGAGAGAATAAGTGTAATCGGCATCAAAATTAGTCGGGGCAGCACATCTGCCTTCATATCCGAAAAAGTGGGCCTGACCTTTGAACTTACCGTTGAATTTTCCTTCCTTTTTGAGTTTTTTGACTTTGGCTTTCACCATGTCGATCAGAAGTTTTTCGGTCTCAATCATCGAAACCTGAACGTTTCCGTGCGGGTCACGATCCAGCAGAAGCTGATTGGCAAAACTGTTGGGAAGATGGGTAAACACTTCGGCCGACGCTTTGGAAAGTTTTTCGGCAACAAAGTCGCGGCGTTCTTTATTACTTTCCAGCGCGGTGACTTCCGATTCATGCTTTGCCAAAAGATCGTTCAATTCTCCAATCAGGGATTTCATGGCTGGAATGAATTCAACCAGGCCTTCGGGCACCAGTACCGACCCGAAATTATCCCCTTTTTCGGCACGTTTAACGACCACTTCGACTATCTGATCGACCACGCCGTCGAGGGTCATGTTTTTAGCTTCAACTTCTTCGGATATAATAGCCACGTTGGGTTGTGTCTGAAGCGCACATTCCAACGCAATATGCGAAGCCGAACGTCCCATCAGCTTTATAAAATGATAGTATTTTTTGGCCGAATTGGCATCACGCTGAATATTTCCGATAAGCTCGCTGTAAACTTTGCAGGCGGTGTCAAATCCAAAGGAAGTCTCAATCATTTCGGTCTTCAAATCCCCGTCTATGGTTTTGGGAACACCAATAACCTGAATATTCGCACCTTTTGCAACAAAGTACTCGGCCAGCACAGCGGCATTGGTGTTCGAATCATCACCACCTATAATTACCAGAGCATTGATGCCCAATTTTTTACAGTTTTCAAGCGCTTTGTCAAACTGGGCTTCTTCTTCAAGCTTGGTTCTTCCTGAACCAATGATGTCGAATCCTCCGGTATTCCGGTAATGATCAATAATATCTGAAGTCAGTTCCTCATATTCATTATCGGTAAGACCACTGGGTCCACCCAGAAAGCCATAAAGCTTACTGTCGTTGTTAAGTCTTTTCAGTCCATCGAAAAGTCCGGAAATCACATTGTGCCCGCCAGGAGCCTGTCCCCCTGAAAGAATGACTCCCACCTTTTGAGCCGGGTATTTTTTCTCATTGCTGTCGGTCTCAAACGACAAAACGGGTAACCCGTAAGTATTGGGAAACATCTTTTCAATATCGGACTGGTCTGCAACCGATTGGGTCTTTTTTCCTTCAACAATTTTTACGCTGCCTTTTAGTGCAGCAGGAACTTTGGGAACATACTTTTCCCTCGCGGTTTGGAGTGGACTTTTTATCATATTACAAAATGGTTTATTGAAATTTTTTAATTGTAACGGGGTAATATTAATAAATCGGAAGTAAATTGACCTCTTTTGTTTTCAACTTAGCAACTTCCTGATTTTCCAGCTGCAAATTTGAAAATATTTTTTCAGAATAGAAAAAATCGATGCTTAAAAATGATAAAACAGGGAGAAGGGAGAAGGGAGAAGGGAGAAGGGAGAAGGGAGATGTTAGTTGCTGGTTGCTGGTTGCTGGTTGCTGGTTGCTGGTTGCTGGTTACTGGTTGCTGGTTGCTGGTTACTGGTTGCTGGTTACTGGTTGCTGGTTGCTGGAG
>NZ_AHZV01000233.1 GCF_000250735.1 Anaerophaga thermohalophila str. Valhall | reverse complement strand
TCATTTACGAAAAGTAAACTCCGTTTTTGGCGGCTTCGCAAGCCTTGCAACCGGCACTTTCTGAACAGACACACATACTGAAAAAATTTTTTGAAAGTTTATAGACGGGGACTAAATAGTATCTGTATTATCCATCTGTCATCTAAAACAACCTTTTTAAGAGTCTTTTGTCCACAAAAAACTTCAATTCATCAAGCATGCATTCGCACTCATCATAATGCGACAAAAAACAAGCCTTTAGCACCAAAACAGGGGTTTCCTTTCATTTTGTTTTGCCGTAATTTTACTTCTTCGGATTGAGCCTGAATTATTCACAAAACAGATGTAACAAGGACCATGTATGTACTTAAAACCTGATGTCAGAAATATTTTAACCACGCTGTTGGTATTTTCTATTCCTTTTTTCTCTGAAAGTCAGAACATAACATTGAGTTTATCGGGAAGTCCTTTCAGTGAAAATGACGGAACGGCTACTATCACTGCGATAACTGATTCCACTATTGCTTCGGAAATAACAGTAGATTTGACATTCTCGGGAACGGCTACCCCGGGAACCGACTATTCTGCTAATAATATAATAACGATTGCACCAAATACCACTAGCGGAACCTCGGTCATTACCGGAATCGATGACAGCATTTATGAAAACGACGAAACAATAATCGTTGATATAAGCGCGGTTACGAATGCTACAGAAGACGGAGATCAACAAGTCATCGCTACCATCACCGACTCAGAAGACATCCCTTCTGTAACGCTTTCGGTCAACCCTTCCTCCATTGGTGAAGGGCAGAGTTCCACCATTAGCGCAACG
>NZ_AHZV01000234.1 GCF_000250735.1 Anaerophaga thermohalophila str. Valhall | reverse complement strand
CAGTAGTGAAATTTTAAAATTAATTTTATAGCTCTGATAATGTAAGTTTTATATGACGAAAAATTCAAAACATAAAACAAATAATCACTTAAAGACTTGAAAGAATTTAACGGGCCATTGTGAATATTAAGATAGAAAAAATAAGAATGAAAATCAAATCCAGCCAAAGAGCACGGAGCAAATAGTATGAAGATGAGAGCTCTTAACCCGGTTCTGGGAAACATTATCCGCTGGTCGGGGCTCCTCGAAGTGATAAAAGAACAAATGGCAAAAGGCGGGATATCAGGATATGCCAAATACCTGCACCCCGCGCACCATCCATTCTCACACAGCATCGAAGCGGGAAACATTAAACACTCCTTTAATATTCCTGATTTTTTTCATTAGTGTGTTAAGCGATTGTTTATTATCAACAAACACCGAGAGTGTTCCTTCAAATACACCATCATGAGAATCAACATTGATTGAACGAATTTTCAACCCCATATCCTTTGAAACCACCTGTGAAATGTTAGTAACAATTCCTATATCGTCTTCACCCGTTACTTTAAGCGATGCCAGGTAGGAACCTCCGGCCTCACCCGTCCAGCGGGCAGGAACAATCCGATACCCGTATTTCTTACGCAAGTCGGGTGCATTCGGGCAATTGGTGCGATGAATTTTAATACCTCCGTTTACAGAGACGAAACCAAAAATATCATCGCCAAATATGGGGTTACAACATTTGGCCAAATGAAAATTAACATTGCTCAGATTTTTATCTATCAATAAAACATCATGTCCATAATGTTCCTCAGTTTCGACCGGTGTGACAAAATTTTCCGCACTGCGACCAGCTTGCTGACTTTCCAACAGCTCTTTCTCTTTTTCCCGTTCTTTCAGAATAAATTCCTTTATTTCAACAGCATCAAGCTTGTCTTCAGCTATGTCACAGAAAAAATCGTGTACAGATTTATACTTAAAATGTTTAACCAGCTGGCCTATGCGTTGATCGGTTAATTCGAGTTTCCAGTTCTTAAGCCTGCGAACCAGCATCTCACGACCTATCTCAGCTTCCTTGTATTCAATATCGCGTAAAGCCTGTTTTAGTTTGGTACGTGCTCTTGAAGTAGATACAATATTCAGCCAGTCCTGCTTTGGTTCCTGGTTCGACGAGGTCTGGATTTCCACCTGGTCACCATTACGCAGTTCGTATCTGATAGAAACATTCTTTTGGTTAACCCTCGCTCCCACGCATTTTTTCCCAATCTCGGAATGGATATCAAAAGCAAAATCGAGGATAGTAGCTCCTTTGGGAAGACGTCGAAGATCACCTTTAGGCGTAAAAACAAAGACCTCCTCATCATACAGGTTCAACTTAAAGTCATCGATAAAATCGGCTGCATTAACCTCAGGATTTTCAAGAATTTCACGAACATTGGTCAACCATTGATCCAATCCTTTTTCACTCTTAATCCCTTTATATCGCCAATGGGCTGCCAGTCCCTTCTCGGCAATTTCATCCATACGGCGAGTGCGAATTTGTACTTCCACCCATTTATGATTGGGGCCCAGAACTGTGGTATGTAACGACTCATAACCATTGCTTTTGGGCACCGACAGCCAGTCACGCAACCTGCTGGGGTTTGGTTGATACTTATCGGTTACTATGGAATAGACTTTCCAACATTCGGCCTTTTCCTTCTTCAGCTCGGTATCGATAATAATTCGAATGGCGAATAGATCGTAGACCTGCTCAAAATCCACGTTTTGTTTTCGCATTTTATTGTAGATGGAATTGATGGTTTTGGTACGTCCTTTTATGTCGAATTTTAGTCCCTGCTCGGAGAGTCTTTTTTTAAGGGCGCAATAAATTCCCGGATATACTTATCCCTGGCGCGCTTGGTTTCATTGAGTTTTTTGGCAATGAATTTATACATCTCCCGATTTGTGTACTTCATTACCAGGTCTTCCATCTCCGATTTAATGTTGTATAGTCCGAGGCGATGTGCCATTGGAGCATAAAGATAAGATACCTCTGAGGAGATATTAATCTGGCTTTCCCTGTCATACCTGTCGAGTGTCCGCATTGTGCGCAACCTGTCGGCAATAATAATAAGAATCACTCTCACATCCTGCGCAAATGTCAAAAGCAGTTTCCGGAAGTTTTCTGAACGGATGGAAGGATTTCGATTGTAGAGATCGGCTACCTTGGCAAGACCTTCCATTATCATAACAACATGATCGTCAAACTGCTGCCTGATTTCTTCGAGGGTAATCTCTCCATTGCGAAGTACATCGTAGAGCAAAGAGCAGATTAATGAGGTTCGTCCCAATCCAATTTCCTCCACAACAATTCTGGCAATCTCCAAAGAGTGTAGAAGAGCTGGTGTACCGGATATCCTGCGCAGGTTTTTACCCTGTCGCAACGAAACCGCAATGGCTTCACGTATCATCGGAACATCACCTGGTTTAATTATTCCATCAGATGCCTCAAGTAAAGACCTGTAACTCTTTAATATATCTTTTCTCTCCTGTGTAGAAATGGGTTTATTCAAATCAGGCATGATACATTTAATCTTTATAATGGTAAATATGAGTTCATTCCTGAAAGGCTCTTTAGCCAATCACAATGGTTAATTGATTGTTTATTATTCACTAACAACATCTATACTTAGTATCTGTCCAGAAAGTACCAGTTACAATGCCTGCCCCGGTATCATCGGGGGCTTGCGAAGCTGCCAGAAACGGAGTCCCGGATGTGCTTTTTGTTGGTTTTTTCATTAAGAAAAACCTTACAAAAGCTTGTTTGGGGTGAATAATTTTATGGCGAGCGTAACACAGTAAACGGTAATTTATAGACAGCCCCTTAGCTTTTAAAAATTTCTGAATCCTGTCCATTACAAAGGTAACGTAAATGATTGCAGACTCAAATATAAAACAATCCGGCGATGCAATAGATACGAGATTTTCAGATGAAATATTTAACCTGCTTTATAGACAGGCACTAATTAATTGTTTATGCAATTAACCGCACAAGCCACAACTCTCTCTTAATAAAAACTTTGTGTCATTGAGTCTCTGCATTTAGCCTTTTTATTAACTGACTATTGTGATGAAGACGCTCAATAATGTTAACGCACTCTGTTCTGGCCCTTTTCACTACACAAAAACGAACGAACAACAAGTTGTCCGTTCGTTTATAAAGTTTACTAAGAAAAACCAAAATATTCAAAAAACCAGGGGCGAAAGATGAGGCTGGTTTGACATTCCGAAAAATTTTATTTATATTTAAATAATTGAATGTTAAATTGTAAAACTCAATAGTATATGAAAAATACAGGATTATTTTTAGGTGGATTAATTTTAGGAGCTGCCGCCGGTGCAGCACTTGCTTTGTTGTATGCACCTCAAACAGGGGAAGACACCCGGCGTCAGATAAAGGTCAAGATTGATGAACTGGAAGAAGAACTGGACCAGATGAGAGCAAAACTTAAAGAAAAGGGTGCCGAAATGAAAGATGAAGCCCGGAAAAGAGTTCAGGAACTGGAAGCTCGCATCGAAAAACTAATGGATGAGTATAGAAAAGCTCCGGAAAGAGCGAAATAGTGTCTGTCCATTCAGGCCCATTTGGGTGGGTTAAGTGACTTAGTTTATTCATGGGGACACTTCTAAGAGTCGCTTTAATGTGATATACTCATATATCAAGTAAAAAAGTTGTTCTTTGCGGAACAACTTTTTTATTTTGAGAAAAAATTTGCACATTGCACTAAAACACTAAATCACGACAGATTTAACGAGCATGGAGCTTTGATTTCTCCCTCGGCTCTGCCGCTTTGTTTACAAAGAAATCCACAACAAAGGGACATGTATAAAAGTCGCGAGATCCATTAGGCCAATAATTTAAGTAAATTATATACTAATGAAACGAGCATGACAAGGTTTGTCACAAGAGAACATGTATTAACCCAATCATGCGAGTTTCATCAGACCAATAACTTAGAGTAATTTTATACTGATGAAAGAAAATATTACCAGTGAACTGGAAGAACTCAGGAAAGAATTTGAAGAATACGTAAAGGTGCGTGTTGACCTCACCAAATTGCATATTGCAGGAGAACTGTCAAGGTTTTTTTCAAATTTGATGACCAAGACTGTTTTGCTGTATCTGTTCTTTTTTGTATTCATGTTTTTTTCATTGGCTGCAGCATTTCTCCTCGGTAAATGGATGGGGTCTTATGCCCTTGGTTTTGCCTTAATGGGGGGCCTTTTTCTTTTGGCAGCATTGGTCTTTTGGCTTTTGCGCAAGAGAATTATTGAGCGGCCTGTTGTTCAACATTTCATTGAATTAATGTTCCCAAAATTCGACCATGATGAAGAAGAATAAGAAAAAAAGAAAAACGATTACCGCCATATAAAAAGTTACAGAGATTTGCGCTCGGAAAAAATGCACCTGGCATATCGTGCCCGTTACAACGAGAAGCAGCTCGAAATAAGACTTCTCGAACTGGGTTATTATCTTCATCCCGTCAGGTTGGTACCCTCACTGGTAACCGAATGGGCACAACCTATGCTTATTGAACTGAAAAACAGAATTAAGGAGTACTTTTTTGGAAGAAACAGAAGAAGCCGGAGAAAAGAAGCTTAACAGTTTTTGTAGCCCATAAGAAAACGGGACAGCAATAACAGACATACCGATGATCAAAATAAAACAGATATACTTCATAGTAATATAATTTTAGGGCTTATTCAAGTTCATTTAATACCTCGTCGACCTCTTCAACTTTTTCATCAATTTCAGCACTGGTTTTTTCAATCCGTACCGAAACCGAATCGACTACTTCTTCTGTTATCTCCTGAACATCTGATTGAGAATTATCATTATCACTGTTTTTAGATCCGGAAGTTCCACAACCGGTAACAAAAACAAAAATTAACACCAGAATAAATAAAGTTTGTGATTTCATAATAATGTGAATTAGTTTGTTTCCAGGTACAAGTTAATAAAACCAACAAGAAATACACTTTTTTGAAGTAAATAAATTACTATATTCGAGCTGTTTTCCACTTATAGAAAAAATAAATTTATTGCCTGGTTTCATCCGTATAAAATTTATTTATTAAGGTCGGATGGAACTCGTCCCGAATAATCGCGGCTCGTTTCATACATTGAACAGTAACTGAACCTTCAACACTCATTATGATAAAAATTCAATGATTATTGCTAAGACGTTGAAATAGAAGAAAAGTTGTAACATAACAGGATCCATGACAAAAAATAATAAATATGCCCTGGTAACAGGTAGTAGTAAGGGGTTCGGAAAATTATTGGCACTTGAGCTCAGCCGAAGAAAAATAAATGTTATACTGGTTGCATTACCCGGCGAAAACATTGAAGAAACCGCTGCGGAATGCAAACAATATGGTGTAGACACTCAAACGTATGAGGCCGATCTTACCAATCGCGATGAACTCCTTAAAATGACGACCTGGGTTAATGATAATTTCAACATAAACATTCTAATCAATAACGCTGGCACCGGCGGCACTCAAACCTTTCATAAAAGCGACCTTCAGTACATTGAAAACCTCATTCAGATCAATGTTACGGCCACCTCCATCATCACCCACCAATTATTGCCAAATCTTCTTAAGCAGGAACAGTCATACATCCTGAATGTTTCCAGCATGGCATCGTTCAGTCCCATTGGCTATAAAACGGTTTACTCGGCAACCAAACGTTACATTCAACACTTTTCGAGGGCACTGTGTCATGAGCTGAAAGATACTTCGGTTTTTGTCAGCGTAGTACTTCCCGGCCCCATGAAAACCAATTCGGAGATTACCAAAAGAATCAACAAACAGGGAATTCTGGGAAAATTAGGACTGATAACTCCTGAAAGGGCTGCAAGAGTCAGTATCAGGCGATTATTCAAAAAAAGACCATACATTTTGGTCGGACGCCGCAATTATATCAACAAATTTTTATTGGCCCTGTTGCCTCCGAAAATCCGAATGCATTTGATGACAAAGGCTGCTAAAAGGGAAGTCAGCTGAGAGAGAAGGGAAACAGGCAGAAGGGAGAAAACTCAAAACGGAAACGCTTTTTTATAAAGTCGCAAAAAGAATAAGTTTAACATTACAATATTCCGTTAAACTTTTGCAGATGTCTGGTAAGGTAAAGACGCCCAATTTGTGCATCTCTACCTCTCATAATAAAAACTTTGCGTCATTGCGTCTCTGCCGTTCAGGCTTTTTTTAACTGACTATTGACATTACTGACCGACTAAAATGAAATGGATTTAATGAAATCCAGTATTTATGTGCGTTCTGAATACTTTTACACAGTTCAGAGGTACGGTCGCCTCAAAGAAATTCCGTTAAGAAAAACAATCTGATTTTTAGAATTTCTTTGCGCGACGGCATTTTTTAGCATAGCTGAATTTTGCTGCGTTCGGCATTGACACAAACAAGTTTGGTCACTGCTCTCATTTAACGCAAAATCTTTTTACTTTTTTTGTCTGTAGAAACGAGTCCCGATTGCTCGGGACGAGTTCCATCAGGCCTTAAAAATAAATTTTATACTAATGAAAATCAAATACTTTTGACAATATGCCTAAAGTATTAGTAACAGGAGCAAACGGACTTTTAGCGACTAATGTCATACTCGCCCTGCTGGAAAAGGGATACAAAGTTCGTGGATTATTGAGGAATTCGCGGAAATTTAATGCCCCCATTCCAGACGAACTTGAATTAACCGAAGGTGATATTACTTCTAACGATGCTTTAGATAAGGCGGTAACAGGGTGTGATTACGTTATTCATGCGGCAGCCTTAACAGCACAAAATTTTTTAAGCTACCAACCCTATAAACTTGTCAACGTTGATGCATCCGAAAAACTGGTTAAAATATGCATCGACCGGGGTGTAAAAAAGTTTGTATACATTTCTACTGCAAATGCATTTGGCTTTGGTTCAGCAACAACCCCGGGACACGAAGGTCTCAGTATAAGTCCGCCATTTACAAAATCCTTTTATGCACGAAGCAAACTTGAAGGACAACAAAAGGTACTGCAATACAAAGACAAAATTGAAGTTACAGTGGTTAACCCTACTTTTATGATCGGCCCCTATGATGGTAAACCAAGCTCGGGACGAATCATCATGATGGGCTATAACAAAAAAATCATCTTTTGCCCGCCCGGTGGCAAAAACTTCGTCAACGTTATCGACGCAGCCAAAGGTGTTGTGGCCGCTCTTGAAAAAGGGAAAAACGGGCAGGCATATTTGCTGGCAGGCGAAAATCTATCGTATAAAGAATTCTTCACGAAATTATCTGAATTCTCTTCGAAAAGCCCGTTAATCATAACTATTCCACGATTTTTGCTTTATTTAGCCGGTTATCTCGGCACAGTTTTCCGGCTGACCGGTATTAAAACACAACTTTCATTAACCAACATGAAAATATTGTGTGTTAGCAATTTTTATACAAATCGGAAGGTATCGGACAAGCTTGGTGTCCACTTTGATGCAACTAAAAAGGGAATTGAACAGGCTGTTCAGTGGTTTAAAGAAAACGGAATGATCAGTTAACATCACTTTATGACGAATGAGCGGGGCAAGTTATCACAATCTTTGTCATGCTCGTTTCCATCAAAAAAGCTAAATTTGCTAACCGGCAATCCAGTGTAATTTAAATTAAAACCAGTCATAAATGACCAAAGCGGCTGTCCGACAACGAATTGACGAACTCAGAGAGGAACTCAATCGCCACAATTTCAAATATTATGTTGAGAATCAACCCGAAATATCGGACCAGGAGTTTGACCGTAAAATGCGTGAACTGGCCGATTTAGAGGCAAAATATCCCGAATTTGCCGATCCTGACAGTCCGACCATGCGTGTAGGTAGTGACCTGACAGAGGAATTCGAGCAGGTACAGCACAAGTATCCGATGCTCTCGCTCAGTAATACCTATTCCGAACAGGAACTCAGAGATTTCCACAACAGAATTGTCAGGCAAGTGGGTGAAAATTTCCGGTATGTTTGTGAGCTAAAGTATGACGGGACTTCCATTAGTCTTACCTATGTAAACGGTAAGCTACAACGTGCTGTTACCCGCGGCGACGGGGCTGTAGGTGATGATGTAACGCGCAATGTGAGAACCATTCGTTCTGTTCCCCTGAAATTAAGGGGCCATTTCCTTCGTGAATTTGAAATGCGGGGCGAAATATTTCTGCCCATCGAAGGTTTTAAATGGCTCAACCGGGAAAAAGAAAAGGCTGGAGAACCACCATTTGCCAATCCTCGCAATGCAGCTGCCGGCTCACTAAAACTGCAAAACAGTTCTCTCGTGGCTAAAAGGCCTCTCGACTGTTTTCTTTATTATCTGCTGGCTGAAGAGTTACCAACGGACAGTCACTACGAAAATCTGATGTTGGCAAAATCATGGGGTCTTAAAATTTCACCTCACATGGAAATCTGCCACTCCATTGAGGATGTATTAAAGTTTGTCCGCAAATGGGATACAGACCGAAAAGATTTACCATTCGAGATCGACGGCGCCGTTATCAAGGTGGACAGTATTTCATTACAGCGTCAGCTTGGCTTTACCGCCAAATCGCCACGATGGGCCATTGCCTATAAATTTAAAGCCGAAGAAGCCCGCACCAGACTTTTATCGGTCGATTTTCAGGTCGGCCGGACCGGCGCGGTGACACCGGTGGCCAATCTTGAGCCCGTCCGGCTGGCAGGAACAACTGTAAAACGGGCATCCCTGCACAATGCAGACATCATCTCGGAATTAGGGCTGCACATCAACGATCTTGTTACTGTTGAAAAAGGCGGAGAGATTATTCCCAAAATTACCGGTGTAGTATTGGAAGAACGCCCATCCAATAGTCGTCCGATAGAATTCATAAAAAATTGTCCGGAATGCGGAGCCCCACTTATGCGTCTCGAAGGAGAAGCCGCCCATTATTGTCCCAACTCAGCAAGTTGTCCGCCGCAAATCAAAGGTAAATTAGAGCATTTCATTTCGCGCCGCGCTATGAACATAGACGGACTGGGAAGCGAAACCATCAACCTGCTTTTCAACCAGGGTCTGGTAAAAGCCATTCCCGATCTTTATCGTCTGAAAGCTTCTCAGCTTGTCAACCTGGAGCGCCTGGGAGAAAAATCAGCCCGTAACATTATCAATAGTATTAGAAAATCGCTGGAAGTCCCCTGGCCCCGCGTTCTTTACGCTCTTGGCATCCGTTTTGTCGGCGAAACGGTGGCCAAAAAGCTGGCCGTTGCTTTTCCTTCGATAGATAAGCTGGCTAAAGCCTCCAAAGAAGAGTTAACAGCCGTTGATGAAATAGGTGAAAAAATTGCCCAAAGCATTATCGCTTTCTTTAAGTCGGAAGCCAACCGCAAAATGATTGAAGAACTAAAACAGTTTGGCCTTAAACTTGAAGGAAAAGAAGAAAACAACCTTGAATCACGCAGACTGGAAGGAAAATCCATTGTCATCAGCGGTACTTTTACGAAATTTTCGCGCGACGAACTAAAACAAATAATAGAAAACCACGGCGGGAAAAATACGGGATCGGTCACAGGCAAAACTGATTACCTTGTAGCCGGTGAAAACATGGGCCCTGCCAAACTTGAGAAAGCTAAAAAACAAGGTGTTACAATATTAAGCGAGGACCAGTTTTTAAGCCTGATTAGTTCCTGATGCTGCTTATTGGGATTGTTAGATTGTTAGGGGTGTTAATTTGTTGAGTTGTTGAGTTGTTGAGTTGTTGAGTTGTTGAGTTGTTAGATTGTTGGAGTTGCTATTTCGGAATTTCTTGTTTCTTGAGTACTGCGAACCACGAACCGGGTTTCTCCTTTCAGAGAATCTCGGGGACGGAGTGAAGATGCTGTATTTAGGGATGCTGGTTACCAATTGCTCAACCTTTTTAGAGCCTAAGCGCAGACGCCATAATGCGACGCAAAATTTTTATTATGAGAGGCAGAGCCGCCCAAATTGAGTGACTCCACCTTGCCAGACAACTGAAAAAGTTTTACAGAGGTTTACATTGAATCAAATAATTTTTGACAGTAAATTTATTCATGAATGTGGTATAATAAGACATATTTTTGTCAAAATCCAGGCGTTTTAATTTTTTGTACCAGAGTTAACTCGTTGTTAATGAATATGCAAAAATTTAAAACAACACAGAGTTTGGCAATAAAGATGCTTTTTAGACTGCACTCATTCATAGAAAAAATTAACACTCGTGATACCATTCAGAAAACAAAGAGAAACAATCGGGAATTTGTTGTTGCGACGTCAACTAAAAAAGCAGCATCGCCATGTGCAGATGAAGAAGATTAGTGATTTAAAGAATGTCGGCATATTTTTTGATGCCGGTTCAGAACGGTGTCGAAAAACTGTAAAGGCCTTTATTAAAAAGTTGCAGGCACAAGGTACAGAGGTGCGGGCACTGGGTTACTTCAATACAATAAAACCGGAAGAAAATTTCATCAGCGACAAAACAGTCTATTTTTCGACGTTGAAAGATTTTTCATATTTCTTTTTGCCAAAGAGCGAAGAAGTTATTGAATTTACATCGGCTAACCCGGATGCGCTGTTTGTGTTTTCAACCTGCAAAGATTTTGCACCGGCTGCAGTTCTCAAACTTTCTAAGGCCGGGTTGAAAATTGGTTTTGCCGGGGTTCATGACGATGCATTGGATTTGACATTTGAATTGCCCGGTTATGAACCGGAAAAACTTATTGAACAAATAGAGCGATACCTGGAGAATTAACAGTTTTTAGTTAATAGTTTTTAGTTGGTAGTTAGTAGTTGTTTGGATATTAGATATTTTCTTTTCAACAGGCGAATGTCTAAAATATTTGACCATTCATTTTTCAGAACTTAAACAAAATAAATATGAAAACGCCAATTTATTTTCTCTCTTTGCTTGCCCTGGTGGCTATATTGCAAAGTTGTGCAACCAGAAAGGTTGAACGTATCGGTACCGAAGAAGTAATAGACCTCAGCGGACGATGGAATGATACTGATTCCCGAATGGTGGCGGAGGCCATGGTTGAGCAGATTTTAGACGCACAATGGCTCCTGAATTTCCAGGAAAAGCATGACGGTAAAAGACCGGTTGTAATCGTCGGCCTGGTTTACAACAAATCACATGAACACATTGAAGCTGAGACTTTCATCAAAGATGTGGAGAGAGCCTTTATCAACTCCGGGAAAGTTCGCCTGGTTCAGGCCGGTGACAAGCGTGAAGAGCTTCGTCGCGAACGAGCAGCCCAACAGGAATTTGCTTCGCCCGAAACCGTTAAAGCCTGGGGCAAAGAACTGGGGGCAGACTTTATCCTCAACGGAGACATCTCTTCCATTGTTGATACTTATAAAAATGAAAGGGTCAACTACTATCAGGTCAATCTGGAGCTTACCGATATAGAAACCAGCGAAATTGTCTGGATCGGGGAAAAGAAAATCAGAAAGTATATAAAGAATTAAGTGCCGGACGCTTTTCCGGGCATAGGTCGGTAGATCGGTAGGCAATTGGAAAGATTCTGGTTGCTGGTTGCTGGTTACTGGTTGCTGGTTGCTGGTTGCTGGTTGCTGGTTTTGGGTTTCGGGTTTTGTCCAGCTATGCCGTTTGGTCTGCAAAAATTGGTTAATTGGTAATTGATAATTGGTAATTGATAATCGTCCTCTATGAATCGGTATCTGAAGGTTTTGTTCACAATAGCGCTGGTAGCAGCAATTGCCGCCTGCGCTACTTTTTATCAAAAAACCTATCAGGTACAGTCGAGCATAGCAAAAGGTCAGTTCGTAAAAGCTGACCGGATGCTGGCCAACGACACAAAATGGTCGCAAAACAATAACAGGGTTCTCTATTATATGAATCGTGGAGTTGTTGCCTACATGATGGGGGATTACCGAAAAAGTATTGATTTTCTGAATCAGGCCGATTATTATATTGAAGATTATTCGAAACAATTTGGATGGGAGGCGTTGTCGCTGATCTCCAATCCCATGGTAAAACCTTACCGTCCTGAAGATTTTGAAGCCATTATGGTTCATTTTTATAAAGCGCTTGACTTTATTGCTTTGAACGACCTGGAAGGTGCGCTGGTGGAAGCCCGACGAATCAACATACGCCTGCAACAGATCAACGACAAGTACAAGGATCATAAAAACAAGTACCAGCGCGATGCTTTTGCCCATAACCTGATTGGGATGATTTACGATGCCGCCAAAGATTACAACAACGCATTTATTGCCTACCGCAATGCTTTGGAAGTATATGAAGATGATTATTCAGAATTGTTCGGCATGGGCGCCCCGGAGCAGCTAAAAAAAGACCTCCTTCGTACGGCAAAACTTACAGGTTTCGATGACGAAGTGATTCGATACGAGAATCAATTTAATATGAAAGCCCCGGAATTACCGGAAAAGAACCATGGTGAACTTTTACTTTTCTGGCTTAACGGCATGGGACCGGTAAAATCGGAATGGAACATTACCATTACCAACTACGGTTTCAGCAACGGGTTTGTCACACTGGGAAATCCGGAACTCGGGCTTAATTATTCTTATCATTCCTCTCATCTTTCCTCAAGAGAAAGAGCTGCTTTTAAAGACCTTTCTTTTTTCAGTGTTGCATTTCCCAGATATATTGAACGTAAGCCTTTGTTTTCCACAGGAATGGTCTCTTACAATGACACGACCATCACTTTTGAAAAAGCTGAAGACATCAATAAAATAGCCTTTCAGTGTCTGCACGATCGCATGGTGCGCGAACTGGGAAATGCCTTATTGCGTGTTGCCACCAAAAAAGCAATGGAAGAATTAGCCAATAACGAAAACGAAAATCTTGGTACCATTGTCAGCATTGTTAACACACTCACCGAAAGAGCCGATACACGCAACTGGCAATCTTTGCCACATTCGGTATCTTATGCCCGGATATCGCTGCCAGAGGGGGAGCATTTTGTCGATCTGCAATTTACAGGCAAGAATTCCGACAGCTCCAGTATTCGAGTGGAAATTGAACCTGAACAAACCACGTTTTACACTTTCCATACGATGAACAGTACGGAAATGTACTGAGGGAATCTGTTTTCTCAAAAAAACAATCCCCTGCAATCAGTAAAATGCAGGGGATTTTATGTCCTCATATTTAATCTCTATGGCTATGAAAAAAAGAGGACCTAAACTATACTTTTCACAAATCGAAAGTGCAAAATTAATACAATATTTATAACAACCTTAGGACACAAAGGTTTAAACTGCATTATTCATAAATAATCTATTACAATGCCCAATTATCGGCATGGACGAAAATTTATGAATAATGCAGGTTAAATTGTTCTTACTTCACAAAAAACTTTCCGACCCGCACATTACCTTGTTTATTATAAAGTTTCAAAAAGTACAATCCGCTACTTAATCCGGAAAGGCGGATTCTTTCCTGAAAATTATTTAATATTCCCGCGGAAACAATTTTCCCGGTCAGATTGTATATTTGCCACCGGTCAAACCATTCATTGTTTTGATCGAAAAAGACATATTCCTTCACAGGATTGGGCCAGAGGCGAATACTTTCGTAATGCAATTCGTTGAATATTCCGCTTCCAAAATCGAGTTCGCTAAAGTAGATATCTGAAATGCTGAAATCAACGATACCCGAATTACCCTCATCGCTATCCATCCAGATTCTTATTTCCGATATTCTGCACGGCAGAAACTCGCCTCCGTCATCAACTTTTCCATAGCCATAAGTGAGAATATTTTCATTCTGATCAACAAAAGAAAAGTCGGACACAACAAACAAGTCATTTTTGTTCAAAATTCCATTTTCATCTATTAGTCCTATTTTCATCCTTCCCGGGAAATCACCCCCTGGAACAAATTCCATATTAATCTGTCCAAAAGCATGTAAATCAATCGGATTAGAAAAATTGATTTTTATATAATTATTATCCGATGCTTCAATCCCTGAATAGGCAATGTGCAAACTCTCACCACCTGACAAAGCGATTTGTTCCGATAAAGGTTCTGATACCTGCCAGCCATCGTTCCCTGTATTTAGGTTAAGCACAAATTGTTCAGAATCCGGAATTACGGGTTCTACAAAAACCCATCGGGGGCCATTTGGATATCACCCAGTACAAATGTCCCCTCACCACTCCTGCCGGTAATTCCATAATTTACATAAAGACGAACTTCCGTTATCTCATGCATATTCCACGATGAAGAACTACCAATAAACCGATGCTCATAAATATGAAAGTGGTTATTCTTGACAGGATCGCTTATCTTGAACAAATCGGCAGTATTCACCCTGCCGTCGCTGTCGATAAAATCGAAACGCATTACTCCCGGAGCATCTCCATCCAAAACCTTCAAAGCGACGCGTACATTTCTGAACTCTTCAAAGTCAGCAGTAAAACCTATAGGCAAGTTGATTTTCGGATTTGCAGCCGGGTCGGAGATCGAAAAATCCACCCTTACACCGTTTCCATCCGGCTGTAACGAAAAATTGTTTTCAATGGATTGTTCGGGAATCTGCCATGCAGAACTTCCGTCATCCTTAAGGGCGGACAAAACAAAAGGAGCTGCATCGGGAATAACTTTCAAATCGACAAATAAAGGCGCTCCCGACTTTTCTTCGCATTCAGAAATCATTTTGCACTCTACATTTCCAGGTCTGTTTCCCCATTGCACCGTAATTTCACTAGTTGTATTGCCAGCAATAATATCTACTCCTTCAGGAAAAGACCATTCATAAGAAACACCTTCAATGGAAGACACAGAAAAGGTGACTTCCTCGCCATTCTGAACCAGTGATGGTCCATTAATAGTAAAATCGGGCAACGAAGTTTTATAGACCCTTACATAATCAATTTCCATGATGGCTTCTTCCAAATCGGGATCAATGCCCTGAGCACCACCCCAATCTCCACCGATAGCAATATTCAGGATCAGGAAGAAAGGCTGATCAAAAGGCCACTCTTTATAAGAAATCTGAAGATTTGAAAAAGAATAGTATTCCTCGCCATCCACGAACCATTTTATTTCATCAGGAGTCCATTCAATACCATAAACATGAAACTGAACCTGAGCATCCGGAACCTCAACAGAACCGGATTTCTGTGTTCCATCTTTATGATTAAAGGCTTCTGTATGAACAGAGCCATGAACAATTCCGGGATCGTATCCCACATGCTCCATAATATCAATTTCTCCGCTTTTGGGCCAGGTACCGTAAACAGAATTTTGAGGCATCATCCAGATGGCCGGCCAGGTACCCACGCCATAAGGCAGTTTGGCTCTTATTTCGAACTTACCGTATTTCCATGAAGCTTTGCCTGATGTTACCATACGAGCAGAAGTCCAGACTCCGGTTGAAGACTTCCTGGCATGAATTTTTAAAGTACCATTGCTCACATAAGAATTATCCCGGCTGTCGGTATAAGTCTGCAATTCGTTATTGCCCCAGCCACCACCGCCTGTCTCGTAATTCCAATGTTCGGTATTGGGTTCACCCTGATAATCAAACTCATCTGAAAAAACAAGATAGGTACACTCCTGGGCCATAATTCCGGAAATTCCCGCAACCAGGAAAAAAATTATCAGTGTCAATCCAGGAGGCATTCCCCATGGTGGCATTTTCAGATTTTTATTAAATGAATTTCTCTTCATAGTCTTCGGTTTACCAAATCGACAGAGGTTTGGTGTTAGATGGTTAGAATTGTTAGGTCGTTAGGTCGTTAGGTCGTTAGGTCGTTAGGTCATTAGGTCATTAGGTCATTAGGTCATTAGGTCATTAGGTCGTTAGGTCATTAGGTCGTTAGGTTGTTAGGTTGTTAGATATTTAGATAACAGATGACATCTGCTGCCTTTTAGCAAGAAGGGACAGCAAGGTATCTAAAGATTGCACCATCTGGTGTCAGAAAAACACCCGTGAAAACAACAGGGCCGATAACCGGAACAGATTTACTCACCGGTTCGACCCTGTTCTTCAATAATTTATCGACTCATTGATAGACTCGCACATAATCAATTTTCATCTCCGCCGGAAAAATGGAGTCATCAACACCGTGTAAACCACCCCAGTTGCCTCCCACAGCAACATTTAATATCAAATGGAATCTTTTATCAAAAGGCCATTCGTCGTGTCCCTTTTTTGAATTATTGAAAGTGAAGACCTTTTTTTCATCAATAAAAAAATCGATCTTTTCCTCGTTCCATTCAATGGCGTAAACGTGAAATTCATCCTCACAATCGGGCACATAAGTAGCATCGCCGACCTGCGTTCCCTGCGTATGGTTAAAAGCACCGGTATGAACGGTTGTATATATAGAATCAGGCTCATATCCGACATGCTCCATAATATCGATTTCTCCGCTTTCGGGCCATCCGCCATATTCCCAGTCGGTGGGAAGCATCCAGATTGCAGGCCAGATGCCTCTTCCTCCGGGAACTTTAGCCCTGATTTCCATTCTTCCGTACAACCAGTCTCCTTTTTCTTTAGAGGTTAGCCGTGCCGAAGTAAAATTAAAATCGTTCCATGATTCCCGGATTGCAGTAATGGTCAGGAATTCACCATCGACCCATGCATTCTCTTTCCTTTCAACGGTATAGTATTGGAGTTCATTATTTCCCCATCCATAGGAATTTCCGACCGTATCGTAATTCCATTTGGTATCATCTGGCAAACCTTCGTAATCGAATTCATCGCTCCAAACCAGTTCACGACCATTGTTTTCATTCACTGCACATCCAGTGGCCAATAAACTCAGTGAAAATAAAAAAACCGGGAGAGCATTTTTCAATAACTTCATATCGAAAATAATTTAAATTACACCTACTATTCAAAGTTATTCCAGAACAAATCCTGCTTTTAGTCCTTCTGCAGCATTTGGAGCAATCCATACATTAAATTCTCCGGGTTCTGTAACAAATTCTCCACTGGGATGGTAAAACCCAAGTTGTTCGGTAGTTAAAGTAAAACTCACCTTCTTACTTTCTCCCGGCTGGATTGTTACACGCTTAAAGTCCTTCAGTTCTCTTACCGGACGGGTATAGGAGCCAACCAGATCGCGGGTATACAACTGAACAATTTCAGTTGCGGCAACATCTCCTGTATTGGAGACAACTGCAGAAACTTCCAATGCATCACCTTCCTGAATTTTTTGGGATGAGAGCGATATACCGGAATATTCAAATGTAGTATATGACAAACCATAGCCAAAAGGATACAAAGGAGTAAAACCGTAATCCAAAGTATGGGAGGTATTCCCCAGAGAAAGCTGCTCTGCTTTCACTTTGATATCGTCGATGTGCGTCCAGGCTGAAGAATCGGCCGGACGCCCGGTCATCCTGTGTGCATAATAGATTGGGATTTGTCCTTCACCTTTGGGGAAAGTAACAGGCAATTTACCGGAAGGAACACTTTCTCCAAAAATAAGGTTGGTTAACGCCGGCCCGGCCATAGTTCCGGGATGCCAGGCATACATGATGGCATCAGCCAAATGCTGTGTTTTGTATAAACCGGCAGGACGACCGGACATAACAACCATTACCACAGGTTTTCCTTTTGATGCAGCCAGCTCAAGCAACTCCTTTTGTGCGCCAACCATCTCAAGCTCTGCCAGACATCTGGCTTCGCCCGAAAGAATAGACTCCTCACCTACCACCGCCACAACAACATCCGATTTTGCAATAGCGCGCTCTACCTCATCAAAACCATCGGCCGATTTATCGCGTGTATATTCCAAACCTTCAGCAAAAAATGTATTTGATGAACCGTTATATTCTACAAATGCTTCCAGAACAGATTTTGAATCCTCCTCATTGCTGTCAAAATCCCACGTTCCAAGCTGTTCGTAAGGTTGGTCGGCCATCGGTCCAATCAGGGCTACTTTAGTCCCTTTCTTTAACGGAAGCAACCGATTTTCATTTTTCAGCAGTACTACGCTCTCCTCGGCAATTTTTCGGGCCACTTCGAGATGCGCAGGATGAACCAGCAAAGAATCGGCCAACGATTCATCCACATAAGGATGATCGAACAAACCAAGACGGAATTTCACACGCAGGATACGGGCTACCGCATCATCAATCCATTCCATTTTTATTTTCCTTCATCCAGTAATTCTTTCGCATAATTGGCATAATGGCGGGTAGCCATTTCCATATCAACGCCCGCTTTGATCGCCAATTCGGCTGCATGTTTCCCGTCTTTTGCAAAGCCGTGAAAAATCATCTCCTCAACAGAAGCCCAGTCGCTAACGACAAATCCGTCAAAGCCAATGTCTTGTTTTAAAATCTCGCGTATGTTTCGTTTATGTCCCGTTCCGGGAATTCCGTTAATATCATTAAAAGAGCTCATTACGGTAGCAACTCCGGCTTTAACAGCTTCACGAAACGAGGGCAGATAAACATTGTAAAGATAAATATCAGGAATCAGCGTAGTGTTGTAATCCCTGCCTCCCTCAGCTGCACCATATCCAATATAATGTTTGGCACATGCCGCAATAGTCATCGGGTCGGAAAGATTATCGCCCTGATATCCTTTTACCATGGCACGGGCCAACATGGCATTGAGCAAAGGATCCTCTCCTCCACTCTCCGCAATTCGTCCCCACCGGGGGTCGCGGCTAACATCTATCATGGGTGAAAAAGTCCAGTTAATACCCATTGATGCGGCCTCTTTAGCAGCTATGGAAGCAGATTCACGAATCAGATCTTCATCCCATGAAGCAGCCATTCCCAGGGGTATAGGAAATATGGTTCGGAACCCGTGAATAACATCGCGCCCGATGATAAGCGGAATACCCAAACGGCTTTCCTCTATGGCCACCCGTTGTATTTCGTTCACTTCCCTGGCTCCTACCAGGTTCAAAACAGAGCCGATCTGACCGTTTCGGACAGCTTCTTTCACATTCTCAATGCCCCCGAAAGCGCCTGGATCAACCTGAGACATTTGTCCTATTTTTTCCTCCAAAGTCATTTCAGACAAAAGCGCTTGCACTTTCTGCTCAATATCTCCAGAATGTTGATTTTGAGCAGCCTCACCTTTGCACCCAAATAAAACAGGCGTTATCAAAAACGCCAATAACATCCATTTTTTTATATCCATATCCCTTAAAAATCAGAAAATTTAGAAGGGAGGCGGAGATTTTTCCCCCGCGCTCCCGTATTACAGGTTCTATAGTTGTGCAGATTTTATTCCTTCAACATGCGGACCGGAAAGCTCATCTAAGTAGAACTCATGAGTTCCCTCTCCTACACCTGGATTGCACATGATACGAATGACATTATAATAGTCGTGATTAAAGTTTTCATCAGTTGTTACATCATCCGTAAACTGCTTTCCGGTCCAATCCCATCCTGCACCGATACCGGTAAAGTCAAATTCGGCAACCTCCCATTTATTATCTTCTTTAATTTCATAAATAAAATCGTGTGTTCCGGTTTGCCATGCATCACCACCAAGGTCAGTATTCTCCAATTTAAGTAAAATCTGTTGACCGGCTTTACCATAAACCATTACCTTGAAGGTACTACGCTGGCGCAGATCGAAACGGTACCCGGGAGGTAATTGCATATAGGCATTGGCCCATTGCTGATCGGTCTTCGAATATTTGGCAACCATTGACGATTTGTTCGGATAAATCCTGTCGGGGTTGCTAACAGCAGTAACGCTGCAATCCTGACCTTCAACCGGGAACGTCATAATTTCACTGAAATCGTTGTAAACAATCATTGCATCGAGCAGGAACGGCTCATAATCGGGGTGATTTTGCTCTACATTAATAGTTGTAGTTGATGTCAACGTTTCGTTCGATGCTACAACAGATATAGTAACAGTGTAAGGCGCAGCACGCATGTAAGTTTCTGTAAGGACTTCGGTATAGTCGGTTGTTTCAAGTACTGTCCCGTTTCCGAAATCTACAATAACTTTATTGACACTAAGTCCTTCAGGGATAGTGACATTGGTTATGCCAACAGAATATTCGTTGGTATTACCGGTTTCAGTGACTTCTACCTCATATTCTACCTGGGGTTTTACGTAACCTTCGGGAATAAATTGGTAATGCCAGGCATTTCCATCGCCACCTTCGGCCACCAATTCAAGCTTGTTTTCCTGAAGTGCAAGAACTTTATATTTATTCCCGACAGCTCCCACGTCAAAAATAGGAAATATGGGACCAGAGGTCGGAACTAAAGTTAAGTACCAGGTTCCGTCAATCTCTTCCAGATTCCATGCCGCCGGTTGAGGATCAAAATCAACCTTATAATCAGTATCCCTTTGTTCAGGATTGGAATATGCGGGATCATCGGACCTGAAATCCTTCACATAACTCTCACCATGGTTTTCGTAAATAAACTCAAAACCAATCAGTTTAAATGTCATGCGATCATCATACAGAACTCCTGTTCCCTGCTTTGCAAGTGGTGCGGCAGCCCACCATGCCAATCCCTCAGAACCGGCAGGGCCAACACCAAGGTGTCCGGCGGCAAGGCTGTCAAGAACCCATGTTTTACCTTCGAGTGCATCAGCACCTCCCGAAAGAAATGTCATTTCCTCACTTGAGAGGAATTCATAGTCTGTCTCTTCAGTAGTCAGAACTTTGGTAACCGGCGTAGAGCCTCCCTGGGTTGCAAGGTTGAGTGTAATTTCATGGTCACCCGGAAGCGGAAATCTCTGTGTTACTTTGTTTCCGACTTTTCTGGTACCGGCAATATCCCAGGATGCAACTCCCGTTACTGAAGATGTATTTTCAAAGATATATTTAAACTCATCTTGAGAATCCTGCGTTATGGTAAAATCCACCTGGCTTTCGTCAGGAGCTTTACCAATATCAAGGGCATCGTCTTCCTGCGGTTCGCAGGCAACAAACAGCATCGATGCCATTGCTATCATAAATCCTGTTTTCAATATATTTTTCATTTTGATTGTCTTTTAGAAATAATAAAACTTAAACCAGAAACATCATTCGTTTAATATCCGGGATTTTGCTGCAGTTTAAAATCACCCTCGGTCCGGTCTATTTCAGATTGCGGAATGGGCAGATATTTTTTATACGGTTCCCAGGTTCTTTGGCTTGAAAATTCAGGAATATCTTCAGTTAATACATCAGCATCGCCCCAACGAACAAGGTCCCAGAAGCGCATTCCTTCGCCGATAAATTCACGACGACGTTCAAGTTTTATATTCTCCTCGTTTGCAGGTACAGAAACAAAATCATCATTCAGGGCGCGCTTTCTGACTTCATCCAGACACCATTGTGCCGTAATACCCTCAACCGGAGTTACACCATGCATAGCCATCAATTCGGCAGCATTGAGCAATGTCTCAGCATAACGGAAAATCCGAAGATTATTTTCATAGTTTAGATCAACGGTATAAGGTGCTTCGTTGTACCCGTCACGGGCAGCATATTTGGCCAGAAACAATCCTGTATTTTGAAAACGCTCGGTATAGGTTCCCTCTTCGAATTGGTTAACCGATGCAGCCAGACGCTCATCGCCGGCTTCGAAAATGCCCGGAATTTCAGGACGAACCGGTCCGAATCCCCATCCGCCTTTGTAAATATCCTGTCCACTCAGAAGGTCTACACCATCCAATTCATTAGGCGAGATAAAGGCCGGAAGGTTTGTTCCATAGCCCTGCCAGGCAGCGCCCCAGTCTTTTCCTTCGGGTAGATGGTTAACTTCGAAGATCGACTCGTCGCAAAACTCACCTTCGCGCGGCCAAAGAGAAGCATAATTATCCATCAGATCATAAGCCCCGCTGGTAATGATTTCTGCCATATCGGCCAAAACCTCATCGTATCGGTCTTGATCCTGTTGATACATCACAACACGTGCTTTCAACATCATAGCTGCAGCCCGGGTAGCCCGGCCTTCTTCGGCAGCATCAACACTCATTGGCAGTTTCTCTCCTTCAATAGCATAATCGAGGTCCTCAATCAGCTCTGCATAGATTTGGTCTGCAGTATATTGGGGAGCCATATATGGCGCTTCCAGGTCTTCCTCAAAATAGGGAATATTGCCCCAGAATTTCCACAGCCAGTGAACGTAGTATGCACGGAGAAAATGTGCCTCGGCACTCAAACGGGCCAAATCTTCTTCATTTACACCTACAGCATTTTCACAGGCAATAATGGCATTATTAGCCCGGCTCAAACCACTGTAATAAATGTTCCACAATCCGCCGGGTAATTCCCTGGGAGTAGCATCCAGCAAAGAAAGTCGATACAACTGCGCCTGGTCACCGGCGTCACCTCCTCCTTTAAATATGTCGTCGGATCGTAAATCAGACATCAATACGATACTGTTATACTGATAATCGGCATAACTATCGAAAAGAAGTATCTGGTAGGCCGATGCCAGGTTAGCCTCGATGGCACCTTTGGTGGCCTCTCCCCCTGCTTCTTGCGACGCAGTAGGATATGCAGTCAGAAAATCTTCGCCACATGATGTAAGTCCTATCAGTGCGGCAAAAGCTACTGTTTTGATATATTTTATCATAACTGTATTCTTTTAAATGTTAGAATGTAATGTTTGCTCCTACCGAGATGGTCCGTGCCTGCGGATAGATACCGCGGTCGATACCAATAGTGGTATAATCGCCTGATGCAATTTCAGGATCAAATCCATCATAGTCTGTGAGAGTAAGAAGATTCTCAGCAGAAACATACAATCTCAAACGCTCTATGGCAGCACCTCTCAAAATATTCTGAGGTAAAGAATAGCCAAGTTGAATGTTTTTCAAACGAACATAAGAGCCGTCTTTGATATAAAGTTCGGAAGACCGCCAGTTGCCGTTCGGGTTCTCCCGGGTTACACGCGGAATCCAGTTGGAAGTTCCTTCCCCAACCCAGCGTTCAAGTACCCAGGACGGACGGTTCATGGCAGGAATATCGCCACGTTGCGAATAATCGAAAATATCGTTGCCATAGCTGCCCTGGAAGAACATAGAGAGATCAAAGTTTCTCCACTCGGCATTTACATTAAGACCAAAGGTCCAGTCGGGCATTCCCTTTCCAATCTTGGTGCGGTCTGCATCATTAATCTGGTCATCATTATTTATGTCAATGAATCTGACGTCTCCGGGTTCTGCATTCTGCCCGTAAGTCTCATTATACTCATTGGCCTCAGCCTCATTCTGCAAAATACCTCCCACTTTGTATCCGTAAAAGTATGGGAAAACTTCACCGTTTTCACCTTTTACAAAGTCTCCAACGCCTGTAGCGCCAGCACTCTGATAGATTTGCTCTCCGGACTCATTACCCATATCGATGAGTTCGTTTTGCAGATACGAAGCGTTTCCGCTCACTGTATATTTAAAATCGCCAACACTTCCGTTGTATGTCAATTCGAATTCCAGACCACTGTTCTCCATTTCGCCGGCATTAGCAATCGGGGCACCTTTACCAACATAAGCAGGAATAGGCTGTTCCATCAACATTCCGCTGGTAGTCTTTTTGAAATAATCGAACCCGAAAATCAGTGCGCTATCGAAAAAACGCGAATCAAATCCGATGTCAATTTGCTCGGACTCTTCCCACTTAAGATCCGGATTGGCAATACGGGCAGGACTGGCGCCATATTGCATGGCAGAATAATCACCTGAACCAAAATAGTAATTTTGGTTTCCGTTCATCAAAGAGGTGTAGGCAAAGTTCCCAATCCGCTCGTTTCCGTTTTTACCCCAGCTACCACGTAATTTCAGGTAGGTAAACCAATCGGGACGACCATCCATGAACGACTCGTTGGTAACATTCCAGCCAACAGAAAATGAAGGGAATATAGCCCATTTATTGTTTGGGCCGAAATGAGAGGAACCATCACGACGAACCGTTGCCTGGAACATATATTTCTCATTGAAGTTATAATCGACACGACCAAAATAGGATGCCAGTGTTTCGGATGAAAAACCGCCAGTTCCGCCTGCTACACGCTCGTCATCGCGATCGGCTATGGCGTAATCGATAACGGCCTTATCAGGGTTGTCCTCCAACAGGTCATAATCGTCACCGTACAATTCCCTGAGCTTATATTCCTGAGCCGATTGGCCAAGCAATACGGTAAGGTTATGAATTCCGTTAAAGCTCTTCGAATAGGTAAGTGTGTTTTCTAACTGCCATTTGAAGCCACGGTGCATATTTGAATATACATGGCTTCGGGTGATGTCTTTTCCCTGGGTAGCCAGAAAATGTTCAAAAGTGTAACCGTCATTGCCCCAGAAAGCAAGATCAACACCATAACTTGATTTAAACTTCAGGCCTTCAACAACGTCGAGTTCGCCCCAGAAGGTGGAAACAAACTTATCGGAGTTGCCCTGATTCCCCAAGGGTGCGTCAAGCATGGCCACCGGGTTGGCAATCTCCTGAAACCCTGACGGAGGAATGGAATATACCCTTCCCTGATCATCTGTAACGGCTGTCGGATGGTCAGCCAATACCTGTTCCGGGTCGGTTGCATAAACAGGAATTGTCGGGTTAAATGCAAGTGCACTCCCCAACACAGAACCATATTCCGAGTTGGTTTCAATGCCTGATGACTTTATTCTGGAGTATCCGGCATTTATACCTACCTTCAGATTATTCAGGAACCAGCGGTCGGCATCAAATACGTTATACGTATTATTGGCGCGTATACTATAACGCTCATAATTAGAGCGATCGTAGTTACCACCAACGATACCTTCCTGATCAAAATACCCGAAAGAAACAAAATAAGTAGCCCTGTCGTTGCCACCACTCACGCTAATTTGGTGGTTCTGAACAGGTGCATCGTAATTAAAGGTTTCATCCTGCCAGTCTGTTCCTTCTCCGGCATTGGCAATTTCCTCCTGTGTATAACGAGGTGCATTGCCATCATTCAGCAACGACTCGTTCATTATCACCATATATTCACGGGCATTCAGGACAGAACGCTTTTTCCATGGATTCTGCCAGCCATAAGAAAAGTCATAATTAATACGAGCGTCTCCGGTCTTCCCCGACTTTGTAGTAACCAGGATAACACCATTGGCAGCACGTGCTCCGTATACTGCAGCTGAAGCAGCATCTTTCAGAACTTCTACCGATTCAATATCGGTCGGATTCAGAAAATCGATACCTCCATCAACGGCCATCCCGTCAACAATATAAAGAGGATCGCTGTTGTTAATGGTACCCACACCTCTGATGCGCACTTTGGAATCGGAACCGGGTTGTCCCGAACTCTGAGTGATCTGAACTCCCGAGACTTTTCCTTTCAGGACATCTTCAATCCGTGATGGAGTTGTCTTCTCAAGGTCTTCAGAAGAAACACTACTAATAGCAGCTGTTACAACACTCTTCTTCTGAACACCGTAACCTACTACCACAACTTCATCCAGACCGGTTACTTCTTCTTCCATCTCCACATTGATGGTCGATTGGTCTGCAACAACTTCAACGGACCTCATACCAATAAAAGAGAAAACCATCGTTGCTCCTTCCGGAAGCGTCAACGAATAGTTCCCCTCTACAGTGGTAATCGTACCGTTGGTTGTACCTTTCTCTACGACGCTCACTCCCGGAATGGGGGAGCCGTCTGATGCGGAGGTTACTTTACCTGTAACGGTAATCTCCTGTGCGAACAATACTGTTGTCCACATCAATAAAAACAAAATTCCTAATGTTTTTCTCATAACAAAACTGATTTGGAAATTTTTAGTAAAACATGTTGCAAACGTATGCCCGAATGTTAACTATTCCTAAATTTTTACCCCATAAAAAACTCATCGTTATACATTTTTTAACTCATAAAAAACTCACACAAATTTTATTTATTAATTGAATATCAACTTTTTAAATTTAACACTTACTATTCACTTGTTTTGTGAGTAAAACTCACTTTTATTTTTTCAAAAGTGATTTACCAAATAATATTTGTTAACATTTAAATCGGCAGAGAGCAGGGAGCATGGGACAGTAGACAATTCAGGTTAAGATTGAGGATTAGGTTGAGAATTCACCACAGAGAATCAGGCAGAAGTTTGAAAGGCAGAAGGCAGAAGTGATAAATTTTTGAATGACAGGAAGACCTCTTTTGTCATTCTGAAGAGGTACGACGAAGAGTCTTTTTCAATGATCAATGATCAATGATCAATTACCAATTACCAATTAACCAATCAACCAATTATTGCAAAGATGAGGCATGGTCACAGACCGAGCGAACAAAACCAGCAACCAGCAACCAGCAACCAGCAACCAGCAACCAGTAACCAGTAACCAGTAACCAGTAACCAGCAACCAGTAACCAGCAACCAGTAACCAGCAACCAGCAACCAGCAACCAGCAACCAGAATGACATTCTTCACTCCCCTCCGAACGAAAGAAAGGTCATTGCTTCAATAGCATTAGCGAAAAAATAAGTTTACGTTAATTTTTTCAACGAAATATTACACTTGATTTAACCATACAGAATTGCTACTTTACATTAAAAAAGAATATGGCTCTAAGATTAATGCAGGTTGTTATTCCGACGCCAAGAAAAAATGAACTTTACAGTTTGATCAGAGGAGAATCGCTGATTGAAAGCTGGGATCAGATAATAGATGAAAAGCGATATAAGTTATCAATGTTATTACCGGTTGAAGAGAGCGAACAGCTAATTTCCAGACTTGAGCGACATTTCTCGGATACCGGAACATTCAGAATTGTTCTTTACCCTGTCGAAGCAACCATCCCACGGCCAGATGAACCGGAACCGGAAGAAGCCCCCGGCTCAACAACGGCTAATGCAGAAAAGGCAAAACAGGGCCGGATCAGCAGAGAAGAGCTGTATCACGACCTGGTAGATTCTACCAGACTTACATGGGTATTTGTTGTTTTGATGCTCGCGTCAACAATTGTAGCCGCAACCGGGATACTTCGTAACAGCGAAGCCATCATAATAGGCTCCATGGTAATTGCACCACTTCTGGGACCCAATGTAGCTTTATCGCTGGCCACTACCCTGGCCGATTTTCGATTGGCACAAAACGCTTTGCGCGTAACAGTCACCGGAATTGGTATCTCTCTGGTATTTTCAGTAATTCTGGGCATGATCATTGAGATAGACCCCGACATTCAGCAAATTGCCTCCAGAACCCAACCCAACCCTGGAGATATAGTTCTTTCTCTGGCCTCGGGCATTGCAGGAGCGCTGGCTTTTACTACAGGCGTTGCTTCTGCTTTGGTAGGTGTAATGGTTGCAGTAGCGCTATTGCCTCCCCTCGTAGTATTTGGAATGCTAACCGGAGCCGGACTTTGGGAGCCTGCAACAGGAGCTCTACTGCTTCTCTTTATCAATATTATTTGTATTAATCTGGCGGGAGTTATAACATTTGTTGTACAGGGTATTAAGCCTGCACACTGGCATGAAGAGGGAAAAGCCAGAAACGCTTCAAAAATTGCCATAACAATATGGGCTGTTTTGCTGCTGGTTCTTACCTTCTTTTTATATTACAGTCACATAAATTTCGACTTTTTGTAAATTATGAGTGCGGTATAAAAAGCATATTTTTGTCAAAATCAAGGCGTTTTAGATTTTTGTACCGGAGTTAACTCATTGTTAATGAGGATGCAAAATTTTAAAACAACAAAGAGTTTGGCAACAAAGATGCTTTTTAGACCGGGCTCATATTTTTATTTACTATTAAAAATTCAAAGAAATGGAAAACGTTAAGAACTGGTTTAGCAATCCTGAACTGATTATGGCATTTGTCATTAAATATGGCGGACAGCTTTTGCTTGCCATCATAACCCTTATTATTGGTCTGTGGATAATAGGCCTGCTAATAAAAGGAATGAAAAAACTGTTTAGTGCCAGAGAGGTTGATCCCGGTCTTCAATCATTCCTTTTAAGTGTCAGTGGCATCGCACTTAAAATAATGCTGGTCATCAGTGTTATATCCATGCTGGGCGTCCAGATGACTTCTTTTATCGCCGTGTTAGGTGCTGCCGGTCTGGCCATTGGCATGGCTCTGAGTGGTTCACTTCAAAACTTTGCCGGCGGTGTTATGATTCTTATTTTCAAGCCCTTCAAAGTGGGAGATTACATCACGGCACAGGGAGAGTCAGGAACTGTCAAAGAAATTCAGATTTTTCACACCATTTTAAATACTCCTGACAAAAAGACCATTATTTTGCCCAACGGAGCGCTCTCAACCGGTTCTCTTACCAATTATTCCACTGAGCCTCAACGACGGGTCGATTTTACTTTCGGTATTGGTTACGGAGATGAAATCGATAAAGCTAAAGAGGTAATAATGGGAATTATTAACCGGGATGAACGTATACTTAAAGAACCTGAACCATTTATCGGCGTAATAAATCTTGGCAACAGCTCGGTTGACCTTGTCGTAAGGGTGTGGGCCAATGCTGCCGATTACTGGGGAATATTTTTCGATATGCAGGAGACTGTGAAAAAAGAATTTGACAAACAAGGCATATCAATTCCATTCCCCCAGCAGGATGTACATCTGTATCAGACCAGGCAGTAAAAGAATAAAAGTTTGACAGGCAGAAGGTGAAAAGATGGAAAGGTAAAATTTTGATGTAAAAAGTCATAGCTTATTTACGAAATAATTTGCATGATCCGAACGGAGGGACGTAAATCTTTAAACCAACGCCTATTCTATAAACAGTTGACCGTATCCGCGATTATATATCCTGCCTGAAGGAAACGGAGCCTGAAAGGCTCCTGTGTTAATAGTAAATGTTATCAAAATAAAATGCGACACCGAAGGTGTCGTACATCAATCATGCGAATTCTATTCGACATTAGTAAATAAATTTTATACGGATGAAAAAACAGCTAATTATATCCGCTTTATTGTTAACGGGCCTTTTTCCGGCCATTTCCCAGACTGAACCAGACACCGTTAAACACTGGAAAGCAGGTGGAAACACGGCATTTAATTTTTCACAGGTGTCGCTAACCAACTGGTCGGCAGGTGGAAAAAATTCCGTATCGGGAACTTTTCTTTTTAATGCCTTTCTGAATTACACCAAAGGGAAATCAGCCTGGGAAAATACTCTCGATGCCGGGTATGGCCTGACCAAACAAGGTTCCGAAAATGCTGTCAAAACCGAAGACCGCATCCAGGTTGTTTCCAAATATGGCTATCAGGCTTCCAAACGCTGGTATTATACTGCATTGGCCGATTTTAAGACACAGATGGACCTGGGCTACAAAGATCCCCCCGAAAATACCATTATGACCTCCAAATTCATGTCACCGGCCTATCTGCTTCTCTCCCTGGGTATGGACTACAAACCAAACGATAATTTCTCGATGTACATGTCCCCCCTGACCGCAAAGATGACCTTTGTACACGATGAAGAACTTTCGCAACAAGGAGCTTTTGGTGTTGAACCCGGCAAAAACATTCGTTCGGAATTTGGTGCATCGGTGAAAAGCATTTATAAAAAAGAGAACATCTTAGAAAATGTGGATTTCAAAACCCGGCTCGACCTTTTCTCGAACTTAACAGACCATCCCGAAAGAATTGATGTGGAATGGGAAACCAAATTCGACTTTAAAGTCAACAGTTTTCTGTCGGCAAACCTCGGCACCACACTCCTCTACGACCATGATATTAACTATGTGGACAACGATGGTGTGGAACACGGCCCTCGCATTCAGTTTAAACAATTATTCGGTTTTGGAATTAATTTCAAATTCTGATATCATGAGTCTGCTCCTAAAAGATATATTTTTGTCAAGGTCGATGCGTAGGAAATTTTGAACCGGAGTTAACTGATTGTTAATGACGATTCAAAAATTGCCTGCAACAATGAGATTGGCAAAAAGAGACTTTTCGGAGTGGACTCATATCATAAAATTTTGCCATTTTTGAATCCAGGATTGAGGGTGGTATAAAAAGACATATTTTTGTCAAAATCAAGGCGTTTTAAATTTTTGTACCGGAGTTAACTCGTTGTTAATGAGAATGCAAAAATTTAAAACAACAAAGAGTTTGGCAACAAAGATGCTTTTGAGACCCCACTCAGGATTTATAAAGCCCGGACTTTTTTATGGACAGACAAAACCCGAGAAACAGAATTTTCCCCGCTGAATGGGAATCGCAGGATGCCGTATTACTGGCCTGGCCGCATAAGGGAACCGACTGGGAACCCATGCTGCAGGAAACCCGAGATTGCTTCCGGCAAATCATTGATGCCATAACCCGGTATGAGGATATTGTTTTATTAGTTGATGATAACGACCAGGATCCATCATCTCTGTTCAGATTCCCGGAGAAGGTGCAAACTGTCAAAGTTCCGGTAAATGATACCTGGGCAAGAGATTTCGGCCCCATTTTTGTTAAGGAAAGCGGAAAATACATCGCCCTTGATTTTAAATTCAACGGCTGGGGGCTAAAATTTGCAGCCGATAAGGACAACCTTATCACACAGCGTCTTTTTGAGAATCGCATCTTTTCGCAAAATGTTGTCAGAGAGAACCGGTTGAATTTTGTGCTGGAAGGCGGCAGTATAGAGTCAGACGGGCAAGGAACGATCCTTACAACCAACCGGTGCCTGTTGTCACCCAACCGCAACGGAGGATACGCAAAAAATGAAATTGAAGACAGGCTCAAACAATTCCTTGGCGCAAGCAACATTCTCTGGATTGACAACGGATATCTGGCGGGCGACGATACCGACAGCCACATAGATACCCTTGCCCGCTTTTGCGATCCCGGGACAATTGTTTATATTAAAACAGACAATCCGGAGGATGAACATTTCGAAGCACTGAACAAAATGGAGAAGCACCTCCGAAAGTTCAAAACACCCGAAGGAAAATCTTACAACCTTATCCCATTGCCAATGGCCGACCCGGTTTATGATAACAACCAGCGTCTGCCCGCTACCTATGCCAATTTCCTCATCGTTAACAATGCTGTTCTGGTTCCATTTTACAACAGTCATAAAGACATGGAGGCAAAAAAGATATTTGAAAAAATTTTTCCCGATCGTGAAATAATCGGAATTGATTGTCTTCCGTTAATAAAACAGAACGGATCATTGCACTGCGTAACCATGCAATTGCCACAGGGGAGTTTAGGAGAATTGGTGAGTAGGTCATTAGGTCATTAGGTTATTAGGTTAATAGGTTGATTGATCATTGTAAAGATTCTGGTTGCTGGTTGCTGGTTGCTGGTTGCTGGTTCGCTCGGTTCTGCCGCTTGCTTTGCAAGAATTGGTAGTTGTTCATTGAATAATCTGTGATGAATTCTTAGTCTCTCAACCTTAACCTTAGCCTCAACCTGTTTTGTTGCTGGTTGCTGGTTTTGTTCAATTAATCAATTACTCATTCGGTCATTGATAATTGATAATTGATAATTGGTAATTGGTAATTGATAATTGATAATTGGAACAGGTGAATAGAAAAAATATCATTCATGCTTAGAACAGGAATCATACAACAAAGTAATACAGGCAATATTCAGGACAACATAGAACGTCTGGAAAAGAGCATCCGGCAGCTTGCAAAAAAGGGTGCTCAGATAGTTGTGTTGCAGGAGTTACACAACAGCCTCTATTTTTGCCAGACTGAAGAGACCGGTTTGTTTGATTTGGCTGAGCCTGTTCCCGGCCCTTCAACCGAACGTTTCGGACAGCTGGCCAATGAATTGAATATAGTCATTGTCACTTCTCTTTTCGAAAAACGAGCACCCGGTCTTTTTCATAACACAGCCGTTGTACTGGAAAAAGACGGAAGCATAGCCGGCAAATACAGAAAAATGCACATTCCTGATGACCCGGCCTATTACGAAAAGTTTTATTTTACTCCCGGCGACACAGGGTTCGAGCCGGTGAATACAAGTGTCGGGCGGCTGGGCGTGCTGGTCTGCTGGGACCAGTGGTATCCCGAAGCAGCCAGACTGATGGCCCTGAGAGGTGCTGAATTACTAATCTATCCCACTGCTATCGGTTGGGAATCGTCAGACAGCATTGAAGAAAAAACACGACAAAAAGATGCCTGGATAATTTCACAACGCGGGCATGCTGTTGCCAACGGACTACCCGTTGTTTCGGTAAATCGTGTAGGATATGAACCTGATCCGTCCAATGTAACCGGAGGAATACAGTTCTGGGGCAACAGTTTTGTTGCAGGGCCACAGGGAGAAATACTGATTGAAGCCCCGACAGATGCAGAAAGTAATCTCATTGTTGACATCGATTTAAATCGCCCGGAAGAAGTGCGAAGAATCTGGCCGTTCTTCCGCGACCGCCGCATCGATGCTTATCAGGGAATAACGAAACGTTTTCTGGATGAAGATTGAATGCATGCGGCATGGAGCAAAGAGCAATTAGCCCGACAGAGCCTAAATCCAAACGGTAACCTTTGCCCGGAAAGGGGAATTATTCTGTTGGTGCAATCTTTGACATGCTCGTCTCATCAGTATAAAATTTATTGGTCTGATGGAGCTCGTCCCTGCCTGCCCCTATTTAGTGCGTGTCTTTAAATTCGCAAAATTTTTCACAATATGTGTATCTGTTCAGAAAGTGCCAGTTGCAAGGCTTGCGAAGCCGCCAAAAACGCAGTTTACTTTTCGTAAATGAGTATTTTTGTGGCAAGCTTAACACAGCAAATGGTACTTTATGGACAGACACTATTTAGTGCCTTTCTATAAAGTAGGAAAAGTTTCCTACTTATCATGTGTCTGTTCAGAAAGTGTCATTTACAAGGCTTGCGAAGTCCGAAAATACGGAGTTTACTCATCGTAAATGAGTAATTTTCGGACGAGCGTAACACAGTAAATGGCACTTTATGGACAGACACTATTTAACGAGGAGTAATCAGGACTCAATTCATATTAACAAAAATAAAATTACAACTATGGCTATGAAACAAAACTTATTACAACTTATCACAAGGAGTCATCATGCTTTGACTCGTTCATTCCCGGCTTTAATAATCTGGAGTGTTCTCTTTTCTTTTATCAACTACGGGTGTAAGACAGCCGATGCCGGAACATCAGAAAAATGGGTAGGTACCTGGAGCACGGCACCACAACTTGTAGAACCGCACAACATGCCCCCCGAGCCCGGCCTGACAAATAACACGATAAGACAGATAGTTCGCGTGTCGATCGGGGGCGACAGTCTGAGGCTCAGATTCTCGAATGAGTTCAGCAACAGTCCTGTTACCATGAAAAAAGTTCAAATCGCTGTCGCAAAGGACAGCAGTGCCATCGATATCAATACCATAAAGAATTTAACATTTGATGGTGCCTCCGAAATAACCATGCAACCGGGTTCAGCCGTCAAATCTGATGCCCTTGCCTTTAACTTAAAACCCAGGATGGACCTTGCCATCACCATCTTTTTTGGACAAACTTCCCCCGATGTCACAGGACACCCGGGCTCACGGACTACCTCCTACCTCATGGAAGGAGATCACGTTTCGGATGCCGTATTTACCGGCACACAAACCGACCATTGGTATGTCATCAACGAGATAGATGTAAAAGCTCCGGAATCAGCTGCTGCAGTTGTGACACTGGGTAATTCAATAACAGACGGCCGCGGCTCCGGTACAAACAAGCAAAACAGATGGCCGGATGTTCTCTCTGAACGATTACTGGAAAACCCGAAAACTCAAAACATTGGTGTCCTGAACCAGGGAATCGGAGGAAACTGTGTATTAAGAACATGTTTAGGCCCATCGGCACTCGATCGCTTCGAACGCGATGTTCTTGATCAGGACGGCGTCAAATGGCTGATTATTCTTGAAGGCGTCAACGATATTGGTCAGACCCCTGACAGTGCTGCAGCAGCTCAAGTTGCCGATGACTTGATTGCTGCTTACAAAGAGATGATTGAAAAGGCTCATAAAAATAATATCCTGGTTTACGGCGGCACTATGACACCCATTAAAGAATCCTTCTACTATGCCGACTTTCGTGAAGACGCAAGAAAGAATGTAAACAACTGGATACGTAACAGTGGAGAGTTTGATGCGGTGATAGATTTTGATAAAGCTATGCGTAATCCTGACAACACTGATGTTATGAACGAAACTGTACATGATGGGGATTACTTACATCCCAATGAAAAAGGACATCGTGTAATGGGTGAAGCTGTTGACCTCAAATTGTTTTATTAACCTGCCTGAGCAGGACGAATGACTTTCTCCTAATTTCAAAAAACCAAACTCTTCCAGTGTTTTCTGATACCGGAAGGGTTTGGTTCTGATTAAGTTACCCCGACTCCTTTAATCTCAAAAGGCAAAAAACATGAAATGCAGAACCGGTTGTGGAGCTTGTTGTATTGCACCATCCATATCATCTCCCATTCCAGGAATGCCTCATGGTAAGCCGGCAGGAGTGCCCTGCATTCATCTCACGGATGATTACAGATGTGCCATCTTTAATTCGCCTGATCGTCCGGCTGTATGTGCCGGTTTTAAACCTGAAAAAATGGTATGCGGAAACACCCGGCATGAGGCACTGAAAATTCTGACAGAATTGGAAGAAACCACTCTATAAATAGTGAGTGTCTGTCCACAAGAGACCATTTGCTGTGTTACGTTTGCATTGCAACTGGTACTTTATGGACAAAAAACGAAACAGGTTGTTTTCAACTTATATTTTAACAACCGACCCTCCAAATGATTCTTTTACCTCAATTTTTTCCGGTTCATTTAAATATTCGACCGTTCCTCCGGTAGACGCCTTTGCATCCAGTAATTCCGAAACATTGACCGTCACAATTCCGCCGGTATTAGCACTAACATAGGCTTTTTTACACTCCAGACTTTGTCCCTGAAACTTACCTCCGGTTGAGGCTTTGACCTCCACCGTTTCGGCATATCCCTCAAGTGTAATCCGGGCAGCGGATACAGAGGCTTCCAGTGCATCCACGTCCAATTTTAGCTGGATTACCCCGTCAAGACCGGCATCCAGTTGCAATACCTTTCCCGTCAGTACATCATTGCCATCAATGTTCCCGCCGGAACCAACTGAAATAGCGCGAAGATCGGTATAAGTGAGGTAAACCTGCACGGATACGTCCTGATAGACCCGTGTTCGCATTTTAACGGTCAACTCATTCTGATCGTTTTCAATGATCACATCCGACGTGGGTGCATTCACGATATTAATTTCCGCCTGTGGTTTTTCACCTTTTATGAGTGTAACATTAATGCCCCTGGCAACTTTTAGCTTATTGAATTCTTTTAGATTCCTGATCTCTTTGTTCATGTTCTCCTGCTCTTCCTGTGCTGCAAGAGAAAAACCGAATGAAATGGCCAATAAAAAAACAAGTACTCTTTTCATGTTCAAAAATATTTAGTTTAAACTTTTACTAAAGCATTAAAATCAATTATATATTCCCCGGTTTTAATTATTTCTCCTTTTCTCCTTCCCCACCATTCAACCATATTACCCTTCTACCTTTCAACCATTCTTCCTCCGTAAGGATTCAACTCCATGCTTTGATGAGCTGATGAGCTGATGAGCTGATGAGCTGATGAGGGAATGATCAGGAACCATTTTTTCTGCTCTCTGCTCCATACCCTTTGCTCCCTGCTCTAACTTCTGCCTTCTGCCTGTCAAACTTCTGCCTGTAGATTACTTATACCTAAAAATCTAACGAGCTATATTAGAAATGTGATTGGTATCAAAAATAATACCCAAACCACATTTTAACTGAACAATTCTCTGATCTCATCGGCATTCATCCGGCTCAACGGGTTGGTTGTGTTAACGAAAGCGTCGGCCAGTTTATTTTTCTTCTCCTGCAAACGTGCAATTTTTTCTTCAATGGTTTCGGCTGAAATAAAACGATACACAAAAACATTTCGTGTCTGCCCTATACGGTGTGCCCTGTTTATGGCCTGAGCCTCAGCCTTGGGATTCCACCACGGATTGAGCATGAAAACATAATCGGCCTTGGTCAGATTGAGCCCCACACCCCCGGCTTTCAGCGATATCAGGAAAATTTTTATTTTATCATTGTTATTGAATTTTTCAATCACTTTTTGCCGGTTAGTAGTAGCACCAATCAGCTTGGCATAATCGATTTTCCGTTGATTAAGGGCTGCCTCTAACAATTCCAGGTCTTTTACAAAAGAGCTGAAAACCAATACATGATGATTTTCCGAGATAATGCTTTCAAGAGATTCCATCATCTGATCGAATTTACCGGAGCTTCCGCGATAACCGTTATAAAGCATAGCCGGATGATTGGCTAACTGCCGCAGTCGTGTCAACGCCTGAAGTGCAATAATGGACTGCTCACCATGCGAACGGTTTTGCATCGATTCCAGTATTTGATTGCGAACACCCGATTTCTCCCGTTCGTATATATCTTTTTGTTCGGGCGACATATCACAAAACACCATCTGCTCCATAATGGGCGGAAGATCTTTGGCAACCATTTCTTTGGTCCTGCGCAAAAGAAAGGGATTGATCATCTTTTGAAGATGCTCTGATTTGGCCTCATCTTCATTTTTGGAAATGGGCGTTTCGTAATATCGTTTGAAAAAGTTCAGCGATTTCAGCAACCCCTCATTCACAATATTCATCTGAGCCCAAAGATCGATCAACGAATTTTCGATGGGTGTCCCTGTCAGGGCAAGATGATGACGGGCATTGATACTACTAACCGCATGATACCCTTTTGATGAAGGATTTTTAATATTCTGACTCTCATCAAGTATCAGATATTCCCAACTTGTATTCCGGAGAATGTCCACATCGTTACGCAATATGCCGTAAGTAGTGATTACTACATGATAGTGCCGCAGTATTTTCCATAATTCTTTCGACCGTATCCTGTTTGAGCCGGTGAAAATATAAGTTTTCAATCCAGGTGCAAACCGCTTAATCTCATAGTCCCAGTTGTGCACTAAAGAGGTTGGCATCACTATCAGCGAGGGGGCAAGTCCTGACTTATTGAACCCTTCCAGATGCGATGAAAACAAAGACAACTGACCTTCGTTATTTTCAGGTTCAAGTCCTCCGTTTGGCGAATATATTTTCAATAATAAAGCGATGGCCTGTAAAGTTTTTCCCAGTCCCATGTCGTCGGCCAGAATACCGCCAAACTTGTTTTGCCGCAAAAAAAGTAACCATTGATATCCCTCAACCTGATACGGCCGAAGAGTTGCATTCAGACCCTCGGGCAGAGCAGCTGTTGAAAAATCCTTGAGTTTCGGCAACTCAGGCGTTGCAATACCTTCGGAATCATTGTCCTCTTCCTTCTGAAGTTCATCCAGCAGATGGTAATAGTTCTTTGGTAAAAGAATACTTTCATCTTCAATTTTCCCGAAATTAAACAGGTCATAAAATCTGGTAAACCACACCCGGGGAATGATAAAAATGCTTCCATCGGGCAATATAAAACGCCGGTCGCCATTCAAAATATTCCGGCGAAACCGGATAAAGGGGATCTTATGTGGTGGAATTTCTACAACGCATTTTATATCAAACCAATCTATAGAACCAATCGCTGTTTCGAAGTGCGTTACAACAGGCACGAAGCTATACTCTTCGCCATTAAACTCCAGTTGCGGTTCAATGTTATGATTATCGAGCAACTCTTTATGCTCCCGCACCCAGTCAACAAGGTTAGCGGGCCCGGGAGAAAACTGAGCCCTGTCATCTGCAGGAGACAAGTCATCGGGGTGAACAAAAGAAACCTCATCAATCAGTCGAAGGCCGTTGTCGCGAAGCAAAGAGAAGGCTCGCTTCTCGGCTTCATAATCACGGGGAAAACGTCGAAAAAGATATCTCCCGTTGTTTTTGGAAAAATCGACAAAGACATCTGTTTTCCTGTTTGGTGAGATCAGACGATTCCCATACCGGAATTTGAATCTGAGAACCGGCCTGAGTGAAAGGTCTTTCTCCAGAACCAGCTTGGTTTCCGGAGATTCGTCAACATCAATAATATCAAACCCTGATCCCTTAACATCATAACTTTCAACAATATTGACAATGAATTTTGCCATATATGTGTCGATCACTTTCTCCCCCTTCAGGTGGACATAATCTTTATCTTTAAAGGGTTTCAGCTTGCCGCTGTCAAATTTGTCGAAATAATAAAGCGTCTGTTCCCACTTCAGAACTGCGGGATCAGAGCAAATCACTTCCGTATCTTTTTGAGAAAAGGAAAAGGTGGTTTCGTCCTGCCGGAATTTTAACGAATAGGTCATCCGGTCTTCCTCTAAATCTACACGAAACACCGGCTGACATGGAGTTTCGGGAATCCTTAACCGGTCGGTTTGGTATAGATTACTGTATCCACTCTGCCGGTAATAGGCCGGAACGTTGGAGCCTGCAAGCATCCTTACCAGACTGTACATCTTCTTTTCTATGTCGGGTCGAATTCTCTCTTCAAGAATATCGGGGGGTATATTGTTTTTAAAGTCACGTAAATTGCTTTCGCGACTGAATTTCTTGAAAAGTTCCTTGTCGGAAATGGTATGCAGCAATAGCACCATTTGCTTTTCTTCGTCGGTATAATCGTCATGCCGCTCTTTAATATGGGCAGGCGTAACATGCTCCAACAATTCTATGGGGCTGTTAGGATGAAGAACAGCATGATACGGAATAGCTGTCAAACCTATATTTAAACGATGTGTAAAAACAATTATGAATGAATCCATTTTCAACAGGATGTTTCGCAATTCCCAAAATCAACAAAAATAGAAAAAGAAGTAACAGGATGATGGATTAATCAGGAATTTTCGGAGACATTAAAACACAATTGTCAGTTAAAAAAATCCTAAATGCAGACGCAATGACGCAAAGCAGAGACACACAAATTGAGCGTCTCTACTTTTCAAAACAATCAAATTAAACCAAATTTGAGAAACTTTATTATTTAGTGCGTGTCTATAAACTCGCAAAAAATTTTTACAATATATGTGTCTGTTCAGAAAGTGCCAGTTGCAAGGCTTGCGAAGCCGCCAAAAACGGAGTTTACTTTTCGTAAATGAGTATTTTGGCGGCGAGCGTAACACAGCAAATGGTACTTTATGGACAGACACTATTTATAATTATTCTAATTAAAAACAAACATTTATTTTCGTGGGGTGTTTAGATAATAAAAAAAGGAGGATATATTCATGCAACATTTGATAATAAGCGCCCACCCCAACGAAAACAGTTTCAGCAACGCCCTGGCAGAGGCACTCACCAACGAAAGCCGCCACAATGATATAGATGTGGTCGTCCGTAACCTTTATGAAGTTGACTTTAATCCGGTGCTCACAAAAAAGGACCTTTCAAAAATAAAAGATGGCACCGTCCCGGAAGATATCGCCAGAGAACAGGAAATACTCTATAATTCCGAAATTATTTCACTCATCTACCCCTTGTGGTGGGGAAGCTTTCCTGCCATACTTAAAGGTTATTTCGACAGGGTTTTGACCAATGGTTTTGCATTTAAGATTACCGCGGAGGGACCCGAAGGTTTACTTAAGGGGAAAAAAGCTTTTCTGCATACCTCCATGGGTAATTCGATCGAAGAGTATGAAAACAAAGGAATTCTGAAAGCTTTTCGTCAGATACACGGGCAGGAAGTGTTTGGTTTCTGTGGCATCGAGGTAGCCGGGCATTTGTTCTATCCCCGCATTTCCGATTCATCGACCGGGATGAAAAATAAATATATTGAAGAAGCACTGGGGTTTTACAAAACGATTTTGCCCGATGAAGAAGTGGTAAATACAGTAATGCGATAAAAATCGGGTATCCTTTGCCGGGCAGAACAGCAGAGCTGAGTGCTGATCCGCCGGAAAAACGGCAAAACGGTTACAGCTACGCTGTTTTGGCCACAAAGAAAAAACCGCACCTCTCTTTTTTCTTTATTTTTTTGCTATTTTTGAAAGCAATAAGTTCGTTAAAAAAGCCTAACCCCGGAGACGCAATGACGCAAAGTTTTAATATAGGTGAGTTGTTGTTTGTTTTTGGTTTCAAAAACAATTAATTACAATACTCCGTTAAACTCTTGCAATACACTGTAAGCCTATTGTTTGTACATAGAGAGGTTTGTTTGTTAAAATGCAGTATATCAAAATTGTAAAAATCATCTTACATCTAATATTTAAAAATCTAACGAGCTATTGTTACCAGACTTCTGTGAAAAATTAACGGAATGTTGACTTCAAAAAAATATGCAAAAAGACTTCTATACAACCATCAAACATCAGGTAGAAGGTATCTATAAAGAAAAAGGCAGCAAATTTCTGGCATTCGCGTTTCCCGTTCAGTCGGAGAACGAAATCAAGGGGTATATCGATGACTTAAAAAAGAAATATCACGATGCCCGTCATCATTGCTATGCATGGGAGCTTGGTCCGGATGGTAACAACTTCAGGATGAACGACGACGGTGAACCTTCCGGCACTGCTGGGAAACCCATTCTTGGTCAAATCCATTCATTCGGACTCACTAATATTCTGGTCGTGGTAGTTCGCTATTTTGGCGGGGTAAAACTTGGTACCGGTGGATTGATACAGGCCTACAAAGCTGCCACGGCCGATGCCCTTGAAAAGGCCGAACAAACAGAATGCACCATTGATAAATCTTTCTCCATCCGCTTTTCCTACGATCTGATGAACCCTGTAATGCGGGTTATCGACGAAGAAGGGCTTACCATTAATGCACAGGAATTTAAAGCCGAATGCAAAATGACGCTTGCAGTCAGGGAATCAAAATTCGAATCAATCATTGATCGCTTCAGGAAAAGTTACGGCATCGAGGTAATTGACAATAGTTTTGACAATAGTTAGTGTGTGTCTATAAACTCCCAAAAATTTTCACAATATGTGTGTCTGTTCAGAAAGTGCCAGTTGCAAGGCTTGCGAAACAAATGGTACTTTATGGACAGACACTGGTTAGTTAAAAAAAGCCTAAACGCAGAGACGCAATAACGCAAAGTTTTTCTTATGAGAGGTAGAGACCCCCAAATTGGGCGTCTCTACCTTACCAGATATCTGTAAAATTTTAACGGAGTTTGAATTTAGAAATTAGTAAAAACAATAATCAGACATGACAAAGTTAACTTCATTACTGGCAACCTTTATCTTTTCAGCTGTTTATACAGGAACCATGGCGCAGGCATACCTGTACGAAAGCTTTGATGTAACCCCCGATTCAGTTTTTATGGAATGGGCTGAAGGGCCTGCTGTATCGGCCAACGGCACGTTATATGCCGTGAATTATGGTCACAAAGGTACCATCGGTTATGTCAGACCAGACGGCTCACACGGATTATTTGTTGATTTACCCGAAGGCAGCACAGGTAACGGAATTCGATTATGGAACAATGAAAAGCTTCTCGTTGCCGATTATACGGGACACAACATATTGGAAATTGACATTAATTCCAAAGCAATTTCAGTACTGGCTCACAACGAACAAATGAGCCAACCCAATGATATAGCAATCAGTTCTCAAGGTACCGTATATGCCAGCGACCCCGACTGGGAGAATAATTCCGGAAGAATATGGATGACCGACCAAAAAGGTAATATGAAACTTTTAAAAGAAGGCATGGGAACTGTAAACGGCATTGAATTATCACCCGACGAAAAATTGCTTTACGTCAACGAATCAAATCAGAGAAATATTTGGGTTTTCGATGTCCTCGAAGACGGGACTCCTGACAACAAGCGACTCCTGATCAAATTTGAAGACTACGGGTTAGATGGCATGCGATGCGACGAAGAAGGAAATCTGTATGTCACCCGCATACAGAAAGGAACCGTTGCTATAGTAGCTCCCGAAGGGAAGATAATAAGAGAAATTGTGCTGAAAGGAGACCTGCCAACCAACGTTGCTTTTGGCGGAGAAGATGGAC
>NZ_AHZV01000235.1 GCF_000250735.1 Anaerophaga thermohalophila str. Valhall | reverse complement strand
CAGGTTAGGAGTGGACTCATTCTTCAACTTTTCTATTGAGAATAATGTGAACAAATAATCCTCCTATCAGCAGGAGCATAGAAATAATCAAATAGATGTTGTCCGTATAACTGTTTATAGCATAAACGCCTAAAATAACAACAGCTGCAATGATAAATAATATACCCAGATTTTTTAACAGATATTTCATGATACAAAATGTTTGATTACTGTTCATACTTTTATTAATGCGAATATAAAAATATTAATTGAATCCAATAATTCAAAATCAAAGATTGGAGAAATCTTTATTATTTGATTCTCTTTTTATCTTTGTAAGACTAACCCAAATTCATGCAAGCAAGCGGCGGAGCCGGGCAGTGTGATTCATGCTCAAGATAAAGAAATTGTAAGGTTTCCACCTCATCTTATTCGATGAAAACTGAAGTTGAATCAGAAAAAACAAATTTTCCATTGGCAAAATCGAAAACACCGGTTGTTGAGACCCCACTGATGAAGCAGTATTACAACATCAAGCGAAAGTATCCTGATGCCATATTGCTTTTCAGAGTAGGAGATTTTTATGAGACTTTTTCGGAGGATGCCATAAAAGCATCCGGAATTCTTGGTATTACACTTACCCAACGGGCTAATGGTTCTGCCTCTTCTGTTGAGCTGGCTGGATTTCCCCATCATGCACTGGATACATATCTTCCAAAACTTGTCAGAGCCGGACAGCGTGTAGCCGTGTGTGATCAGCTCGAAGACCCTAAAATGACCAGGAAAATTGTAAAGCGCGGGGTTACCGAACTGGTTACACCCGGGGTAGCTATTAATGAAAATATTCTTGAACATCGCGAGAATAATTTTTTGGCAGCTGTTCATCTCGAACAAAAGTCCGGTGGTGTTGCATTCCTTGATATTTCTACAGGTGAGTTTTTAACAGCAGAGGGGCCTTTTGATCATCTCGAAAAACTAATATCGGGGTTTAAGCCTAAAGAAATACTCTTCGAAAAGAACAAACGTAGTGCTTTTACTGAAATTTTTGGTTCAGGGCATTATACCTACGGTCTTGATGATTGGGTCTTTACTGAAGAGTCGGCCCGCGACAAGCTATTGAAGCATTTCCAGACAAAGTCGTTGAAAGGATTTGGAATTGAACGTCTGAAATCAGGCGTTATAGCTGCAGGTGCTGTATTGCACTATCTTGATCTTACTCAGCACCACCAGATAAGCCATATTTCTAGTATTTCAAGAATTGATGAAGATAAATATGTATGGCTTGACCGGTTTACCATTCGCAACCTGGAGATTTTTGCCCCGGTGAATGAAGGGGGACGATCCTTAATAGATGTTATCGATGAGACGATTACCCCGATGGGAAGCCGGTTGCTTAAAAGATGGGTTGCTTTGCCGCTTAAAGATGTTCAACCGATACTGGATCGGCAATCGGTCGTTGAGCACTTCTTTAAAGCCCCGGAACTGAAGATGGAGTTGGAAACTCACCTTCGACCCGTGGGGGATTTGGAGCGGTTGGTTTCCAAGGTTGCGGCAGGTCGTATTACTCCGCGTGAAATGATACAAATGCGAAATGCCCTGAGGAGTATCGGTCCTGTTAAGAAGTTGTGTATGTCTGCCGATAACGAGGTGCTTAACCATCTTGGAGATCAGCTTAATGCGTGTGATACAATAAGAGAGCGAATCGAAAAGGAAATTGTGCCCGATCCTCCCAATAACATTAATAAAGGAAACGTCATTCGGGATGGAGTCTCAACCGACCTTGATGAACTCAGACATATTGCCTTTTCCGGTAAAGATTACCTGAATGAGTTGCAAAAACGGGAAATCGGGCGAACCGGAATACCGAATCTTAAGATAAGTTTTAACAATGTTTTCGGTTATTACATTGAGGTACGCAATACCCATAAGGATAAAGTTCCGTCCGACTGGATACGCAAACAAACCCTTGTAAATGCCGAGCGTTATATTACCGAAGAACTGAAGGAGTACGAGAATAAAATTCTGGGTGCAGAAGAACGGATGCTTGTTCTTGAGACCGAGCTTTATGGTGCCCTGGTTTCTGCCCTTACAGAATTTATTCCCGCTATTCAGTTGAATTCCAATCTGCTGGCCCGCCTCGATTGTTTGCTTGGATTTGCAACCCTTGCGGCAGAAAATCATTATGTAAGACCGGTAGTAAACGACAGTGAAGAAATCGATATAAGGGGAGGTCGCCATCCGGTTATCGAGAAACAACTTCCGGCGGGAGAGGAATATGTTCCCAACGATGTGTTCCTGGATAATGACACACAGCAGGTTATGATTATCACCGGGCCCAATATGGCCGGTAAGTCAGCGCTTTTGAGACAAACGGCACTTATTGTTTTACTTGCCCAGATTGGCAGCTTCGTACCTGCCGATAGTGCTTCAATCGGGGTGGTTGATAAAATATTTACACGTGTTGGAGCTTCAGATAATATTTCACTTGGAGAATCTACCTTTATGGTGGAAATGAACGAAGCTTCGAGTATTTTGAACAATCTTTCGTCGAAGAGTCTGGTGCTCTTTGATGAACTTGGACGCGGAACAAGTACTTACGACGGTATCTCTATTGCCTGGTCAATTGTTGAGTATATTCATGAAAATACTAAAGCAAGAGCAAAGACATTGTTTGCAACGCATTATCATGAACTCAATGAAATGGAAAAATCGTTTAGCCGTTGCCGTAATTATAATGTATCGGTGAAGGAGGTTGATAATAAGGTGATTTTTTTGCGTAAGTTGGTTCCGGGAGGAAGCGAGCACAGTTTTGGAATACACGTGGCTCGTATGGCCGGAATGCCACCGAGTGTTGTCAGGAGAGCCAATGAAATTTTATCCGAATTGGAAAATAATTACAGGCAGGGTGATATTTCAAAGCCTGTAGGCGATTTGGCCCAACATCGTGAAGGATATCAGCTAAGCTTTTTCCAGCTGGATGATCCTGTATTGCAGCAAATACGGGATCAAATTGTAAATTTGGATATAAACAATCTGACCCCGGTTGATGCGCTGAATAAGCTGAACGAGATAAAACGAATCGCCGGATTGAAATAGAAAACGCTCTTTGGATTTACCAAAGAGCGTTTTTTGTACCCGGAGCGGGACTTGAACCCGCACGGCCGCGATGGCCACAGGATTTTAAGTCCTGCGTGTCTACCAATTCCACCATCCGGGCGGATTGTGAAATCCTTTTTGTAAGCGGTGCAAATATAGTTTTTTTCGGAGTTCTCTACAACAATAGTATTAAACTTTTGCTGATGCCTGGTAACTATCTTCTATTTTCTGTTTTTTGTATTCTGCCTTTGTGTTTCTCTATTCCCGGTGGTAAATTTTTAACCTCAACCTCAACCTCAACCTCAACCTTAACCTTAACCTTAACCTTAACCTTAACCTTATTCTTATCCTCTATAAAATAATCTGTGTAAATCTGTGTTATCTGTGGTGCAACCTCTTTGTTCTATTGTAAATTCTCAACCTCAACCTTAGCCTTAACCCCAAACCATCTGCCTTCTGCTTTCGTTACGGCAAGGTGGATATAATTTTAAAAAAAAGCTTTGTTTCCGCCGTTCTTCGGGAAAAATGTGGTGAATGGCAATATCGTGGGGTGAATGGGAGATGCTTATGATGGCAGCAAATCGAAAAATTTGTTCCTTTGCCACGTTGTATTTAGTGCGTGTCTATAAACTCGCAAAAATTTTCACAATATGTGTGTCTGTTCAGAAAGTGCCAGTTGCAAGGCTTGCGAAGCCGCCAAAAACGGAGTTTACTCATCGTAAATGAGGATTTTGGCGGCGAGCGTAACACAGCAAATGGTACTTTATGGACAGACACTA
>NZ_AHZV01000236.1 GCF_000250735.1 Anaerophaga thermohalophila str. Valhall | reverse complement strand
CCTGTAAACGGATTGGTGTAGCAGTTTTAGGGCTTGAAGTACCCCATGCACACATACACCTGGTACCGATCAATGCCGAAAGTGACATCAGCTTTTCGAAGCCCAAGCTGCAACTGTCAAAAGAAGAGATGGAGGCTATCGCCGACAAAATAAGGAAAAATCTTTAATGAATACGATCGTTCATCGTTTCAAAAAGAAAGCCGTCGCCGGGGCAAAAGCTCCGGCGACGGCTTTTTTTGCAGTCAAAAGTTTGAAAGGCAGAGGGCAGATATCATGGGGCTGGAAGTTATTGGCTAAATGGACTCAGGAAAGAAATCATGGAAGGTAAATTTTTTCACATATTTTGCGTAACAGGGGCCCATCTTTGGGCCGTCAAACCACCTCGTTGGTGGTTCACCCTGCCTATTTTACCCTCCCGGGATTGTTTCGAATAAATTCTTTCCAGCTTTTAGCGCCACCACTACTCACCAGATTTTGCTTCTGAAAACAATGACAAACTGCAGCTGCCAGTCCGTCAGTAGCATCCAGGTGTTTGGGAATTTCACCCATATCAAGATACTGTTGAAGAAACAGTGCCACCTGCTCTTTGGATGCATTGCCTCGCCCGGTTATGGCCTGTTTTATGCGCAAAGGAGCATACTCAAATATTGGCAGCGACCTCGAAAGAGCTGCAGCCATGGCTACTCCTTGTGCCCGGCCGAGTTTAAGCATCGACTGAACATTTTTACCGTAAAACGGAGCTTCAATGGCAAGTTCATCAGGATGGTATGAATCAATAAGACTGATGACGCGCTCAAAAATTTTTCGGAGCTTCAGATAATGGTCTTTGTATTTCGATAGCTCCAATACTCCCATGGTAATCAGTCGTGGTGTTTTACCCCTGACCTCAATCAAGCCATAGCCCAAAATATTGGTCCCGGGATCAATACCAAGAATGATTTTTTCTGCTACGGCTTTCTGCATTTATTGTTTAATGGATTTTAGAAAGGATCGAATTGAAATTTGTAATCCGCTCGCCAAACTTATGCCTGAAAGATTCAAAAACAGGGTTGGTCTTTTGCCGGATAAGTTCCAGTTCTTCTCCGCTGGAACATCGAAACTGCACCGAAAGTACCTGCATTCCCTGGTTTGCATCCGAAAACACTTCAAACACCTCCCGCTCTATTGTAGGTAACAATTGCTTCACAAAAGGAAACAACTCTTCTTCGAGCCATACTTCCCATTCGCCCCGATACTTCGGAGTTGTATAAAACGACGCATTAAAAATATATCCCTTACTCTTCATAGCGGGAAAATCTTCTATTTTATTAAATCAGTTCCCATAAACGGGATTAAAACTTTAGGTACGCTAATTCCCTGGGGAGTCTGATTGTTTTCAAGAATGGCAGCTACAATTCGCGGCAGGGCCAATGCACTTCCGTTGAGGGTATGCGCCAGTTGCGTTTTCTTTTCACCCGTTTTTCGAAACCGTAGTTTTAGCCGGTTAGCCTGATAAGACTCAAAGTTGGAAACCGAGCTTACTTCCAGCCAGCGCTTCTGTGCTGCAGAGTACACCTCAAAATCGTAAGTTAATGCAGAGGTAAAACTCATATCTCCGCCGCAAAGCTTTAGGATACGCCAGGGCAGTTCGAGCTTTTCCACCAGTGATTGTACATGTGCCAACATCTGATCAAGCACTTCGTATGAATTATCAGGGCTGGCCACCTGCACGATTTCAACCTTATCAAACTGATGCAAACGGTTCAGACCCCGCACATGACTCCCCCACGACCCGGCTTCACGTCTGAAACAGGCTGAATAAGCACAATGTTTGACAGGTAAATCTTTCTCATCGAGAACCACATCCCTGAAAATATTTGTCACGGGAACTTCAGCTGTTGGAATCAGGTAAAGATTATCGGCCCCAACATGATACATCTGACCCTCTTTATCGGGCAGCTGCCCGGTGCCAAATCCCGAATCTTCGTTCACCAGCAGAGGTGGCAACACCTCCTTATAGCCGGCAGCTGTGGCTTCATCAAGAAAAAAGTTGATCAAGGCACGCTGTAATTTGGCTCCCCACCCTTTATATACCGGAAAACCGGCACCAGTAATTTTTGTGCCAAGCTCAAAATCAATAAGATCATATTTTGCTGCTAATTCCCAGTGAGGAAGAGCATTTTCCAGCGCCGGGACTTCCCCTCCCGAGTTTACCACCTCATTATCTTCCTCTCCTTTACCCTCAGGAACTGTGGGATGCGGCACATTGGGCACCTGAACCAATAATTCCTGAATTTTTTCCTCGCTTTCACTCAGTTTCGCATTCAGAGAACGTATTTCATCCTTTAGACCGGCAGTTTTGGACCTTGCTTCATTGGCCTCATCGGTTCTGCCCGACTTAAACAACTGTCCGATTGATTTCGACAAAGTGTTCAGCTCATTTTGCTTCTGGTCAACCACACTTTGTGTAGCACGACGTTCGTTATCAGCCTCAACAATCTGCGTAATTATTTCTTTAGCATCGAAATGTTTGGTTTTTAGCCGCTCGATGACTTCTTCCTGATTGTCCTGAATGTACTTGAGTGTAAGCATATTTCCAGTATATATTTGTTTTACAATATTCCGTCAAACTTTTACAGATGCCTGATCTCTTCTCTCAATCATTCTTTTCTCTGTGTCTTCGCGTCTTTTCGTTAAAAAAGAGAGCACACAAAAAATCTCCTGAATTTGTTACGAAAGTAACAAAAACAGGAGATTAAGAGAATTTTTTTACAAATAAACTTTATTCTGCAGCAGCCGGTTCAACAGATACAAAAGAACGGTCGCCTTTTCTTTTACGAAAAACAACCTTTCCGTCGGTCAGTGCAAAAAGAGTATGGTCTTTACCCATGCCGACATTTTCGCCCGGATGATGCTGAGTACCGCGCTGGCGAACAATAATGTTACCGGCTTTCGCTATTTGGCCACCATAAATTTTGACGCCCAAACGTTTACTTTCTGATTCGCGTCCGTTTCTGGAGCTACCTACACCTTTCTTATGTGCCATATCGCATTAATTTTTTCGTGATTAATCTTCAATGTTTTCAATCTGAATCTGACTCAGATACTGACGGTGACCGTTTTTCTTACGGTAGCCTTTTCTGCGCTTCTTCTTGAATACGATCACTTTATCACCTTTAAGGTGCGACAGAACTTTGGCTGTTACTTTGGCTCCTTCAACAACAGGAGTACCAATCTTCACATCGCCTTCGTTGTCAATCATCAATACCTGATCGAAATCAACTGAAGCTCCTTCTTCTGCATTGAGGCGGTTCACAAAGATTTTTCTGTCTTTCTCTACTTTGAATTGCTGGCCTCCAATGGAAACAATTGCGTACATTGAAATACAATTTTAAGGTTCTCTCCGGCAGGTGGTTCCCAACATGAGAATCTCTTGTCTACCTTTCCGGATATTTTCGGTCTGCAAAAGTAGTAACTTTTTATTTTTCCGGCAAATAAAATTAATCTGACAGACCGTTCATCAATAAAACTGTTAAATTTTTACAAATAACTGATAATTAATTGTTTACATAATTTATGGCGCAAAACACAACTCATTCATAATAAAAACTTTGTGTCATTGTGTCTCTGCGTTAGGCGTTTTTTAACCGACTACTGGTTCATTATATCACCAAAATATTGCCTGCGACTAAAAACAAATCATTAATTTTGTGCCCTTCAGGATTAAAAATACTAAGCCGATGCAGAGAACTAAGGTAGCCGACCTTCTGAGGTCAAACGAAATTGGACAAACATTTACGGTAAAGGGATGGGTACGTACCCGCAGAGGCAACAAAAAAGTGAATTTTGTCGCCCTGAACGATGGCTCAGGCATAAATAATCTTCAAATTGTTGTGGATATGCCGCAATTTGATGAAGCTCTGGTGCGGCGTATCACAACCGGTGCTGCCATTTCGGTTGAAGGAATATTGCAGGAATCGCAGGGTTCGGGCCAGAATGTTGAATTGTTAGCTAAAACCATTGAAATACTTGGCGACAGTGATCCTGACAAATATCCGTTGCAACCCAAAAAACACTCCCTTGAGTTTCTGCGTGAAATTGCACACCTCCGGTTTCGTACCAATACATTCGGAGCCATAACACGTGTACGTCATGCCATGATTTTTGCCGTGCACCAATTTTTTAACAACAAAGGCTTTTATAATATACATACACCAATTATTACCGCATCCGATGCCGAAGGAGCCGGTGAAATGTTTCAGGTCACTACGCTCGATCTTGAAAATCCGCCGCGTGATGAGGAAGGAAAAATCGATTATTCTAAAGATTTTTTCGGGAAAGCTACCAACCTGACAGTTTCGGGTCAGTTGGAAGGAGAACTGGCAGCCCTTGCCATGTCCGAAATTTACACTTTCGGGCCTACCTTTAGAGCTGAAAATTCCAACACTTCGCGTCACTTGTCCGAGTTTTGGATGATTGAACCCGAAATGGCTTTCTATGATCTGAGAGACAACATGGACCTGGCTGAAGAATTTTTAAAATATCTGCTGCAATATGCATTGGATCATTGCATGGACGACCTTCAGTTTCTGAGCCGGCGCCAACAGGATGAAGAAAAGAATAAAAAAGAAGCCGACCGTTCCATGGAGCTTATCGAAAAACTCAAATTTGTTCTGGAAAATGATTTCGTCAGATTAACTTATACAGAAGCTATTAATATTCTCGAAAATTCAAAACCCAATAAAAAAGGACAGTTCCAGTATCCGGTAAAAGGATTCGGAACGGACCTCCAGTCGGAACACGAACGTTACCTGGTTGAAAAACACTTTAAGAAACCCGTGATACTCACCGACTATCCCAAAGAAATCAAAGCATTCTACATGAAACTGAACGACGACAATAAAACCGTTCGTGCCATGGATGTGCTCTTCCCCCAAATTGGTGAAATTATTGGCGGATCACAACGAGAAGAAAACTATGACAAATTAACCGCGCGGATGAAAGAAATGAACATTCCCGAGGAAGAGATGTGGTGGTTTCTCGATACACGACGCTTCGGTTCGGTTCCTCACAGTGGCTTCGGTCTGGGTTTTGAGCGCATGATGCTTTTTGTTACAGGGATGACCAACATTCGCGACGTCATTCCTTTTCCACGGGCACCCAAAAGTGCAGAGTTTTAAAATACCATTTAATGTTTCCTGATTTCCCCAAATTACTGTATTTTTGTAAGGAGCAGACGGGCATTAAATTGTCGGCTTCAAAAAATTAACAGGTTCAGGGAATGTTAAAACAAAGTTTACAACAGAAATTATTACAAAAGCTGTCACCTCTTCAGATACAGGTGATCAAGCTTCTTGAAATTCCTACCACCCAACTTGAGCAACGCATTAAGGAAGAACTGGAGAAAAACCCCGTGCTTGAGATGGAAGGTGATTCCCGTGATCCTGACGATGAAGAAGACAACAGCACTGAAACCGACAACGAAAAGGATGAAATGTCCATCGACGCTTACATCCAGAATGAGGATATCCCCGCCTACAAACTAAGTGCCCGTAACTTTTCGAAAGACGACAAACAGGAAGACGTCCCTTTCTCCTCAGGAACTACTTTTCATGAACACCTGGTCAGTCAGATGGGATTGCGGATTATGACCGAACGCCAGGCATTAATTGCAGAATACATTATTGGTAACATTGATGAAGACGGATACCTTAGGCGGGAGGTCGACGAAATTATTGACGACCTTGCCTTTTCGCAGAATGTTGAGGTGGACGAAAAAGAGGCACTCGAAGTTCTTGAAATTGTTCAGGATTTTGATCCCCCCGGAGTGGGTGCAAGAGATTTAAGAGAATGCCTTATGCTTCAACTCGAAAAAAAGAATCAGGACGATCCGTTAATTCAGAAAGCTTACCACCTGGTTAAAAATCACTTCGAAGAGTTCACCCGGAAACATTATGACAAGATTGAAAAAAGAATGCATTTGGAAGAAGGGGAACTCAAAGATATACTTGAAGAAATACTAAAGCTAAATCCCAAGCCTGGCAGTTCTTACAGCAATCCTGTAACAAAAACAGTTCAGCACATTATTCCCGACTTCATTCTTGAAATTGAAGACGGAAAACCAAAACTGTCGCTTAACAACCGAAATGTTCCTGAACTTCGTATTAGCAACACCTATTCTGAAATGTTCGAGGATTATCAGGCCAACAGAAAAAATCAGAGCAAGGAGCAAAAAGAAGCACTGATGTTTGTCAAGCAAAAACTCGACTCTGCCAAATGGTTTATCGACGCTATTAAGCAGCGCCAGAACACACTGATGACAGTTATGCAGGCCATCCTTGACTATCAGTACGAATATTTCCTTGAGGGCGACGAAACAAAACTTAAGCCCATGATCCTGAAAGATATTGCAGACCGTACAGGACTTGATATATCCACTGTTTCCAGAGTTTCGAACAGCAAATACATTCAGACGCATTTTGGAATTTTCCCGCTGAAGTATTTCTTCTCGGAAGGATTACAGACCGACTCAGGAGAAGAAGTTTCAACGCGTGAAATAAAAAGGATACTCCAGGATTGCATCGAAAATGAAGACAAGCGAAAACCGCTTACCGATGATAAACTGGCAAAAATCCTTCAGGAAAAATCTTACAATATTGCCCGACGTACAGTGGCAAAATATCGTGAGCAACTAAACATACCCGTTGCCAGACTTCGGAAAGAGTGGTAAAGATTTCGGGCAACAAAAAAATGGTAAATGAAACGAGCATGGCAAGGTTTGCGGTAAAAGATTATTAAATTTTTAGATATAAGATTTAACCTG
>NZ_AHZV01000237.1 GCF_000250735.1 Anaerophaga thermohalophila str. Valhall | reverse complement strand
TTTACTACAACCGTTGTACTGCCCGATACGATACATCCGTTAGCATCGGTCACTGTAACATCATAATCACCGGCATTGGTAAGCGTAACATTTGTGATGGTCGGATTCTGATCTGTGCTGCTGAAACCGTCCGGGCCGCTCCATGAGTAGCTGTAGGGGGTAATGCCTCCGGAAACACTAACACTCAGTGTAACATCAGAACCTTCACATACTGGTCCGTTGTTGTCTATATTGTCAATAACAGGATCACTCACAATGACATTGGTTGTTCCGGTAACCGAACAACCATTAGCATCGGTAACAACCACATCATAATCACCGGCATTCGCCGTTGTGACATTGGTTACCGACGGATTCTGATCCGTGCTGCTGAAACCATCGGGGCCGCTCCACAAATAAGAATAAGGAAATGTACCACCCGAGACAGTAACTGATAAATTTACAGTCCCTCCTGCACATACAGGGCCGTCGTTGTCAATATCATCGATTACAGGATTTTCATTCACTACAACAGTGGTACTACCTGTCGCTGAACCACAGCCATTGGCATCAG
>NZ_AHZV01000238.1 GCF_000250735.1 Anaerophaga thermohalophila str. Valhall | reverse complement strand
CTTTTAATACCGTACTTATTGATAATTGACTACAAAAAAGATTCTTTGTCGTGCCTCCTCAGAATAACATTCAGCTAAGCGTCATTCTGAACGAAGCGGAGAATCTGTCATCTTATATCTTAACATATAATGATCTAATCATTTATCCAATAGATAATTGACCATTATAATCCGTGTCATCTGTGGTGTCCTCTTAACCTTAGCCTCAATCTCAACCTTAACCTTAACCTTAACCTTAACCTTAACCTTAACCTCAACCTCAGCCTCAACCTTAATCTTAACCTAATTGATCAATGGTCATTGATCATTTATTTCATGAATCACCAATCCCGAGCGCAGCTTAGGTTCAAACCAGGTAGTTTTCGGAGGCATAATGTTGCCTGTATCTGCAATATCGATCAATTGCTGCATGGAGACAGGATAGAGCGCAAACGCCACTTTCATTTCACCATTGTCGACCCGGCGTTCCAGCTCTCCGAGGCCGCGAATACCTCCTACAAAATCGATGCGGTTAGAAGTTCTCAGGTCTTTAATTCCCAGGATTTTATCAAGTACATGGTTCGAGAGAATGGTGACATCCAGAACGCCAATGGGGTCCTTGTCACTGTAAGTTCCCTCTTTTGCCGTCAGTTTATACCAGTTGCCGCCGAGATACATGCTGAACTCATGTAACTTTGAAGGTTTATAGGTTTCATTACCCATATTGACAACATCAAATGCCTCAGTCATTTTTTCGAGAAAGTCTTTTTCAGACAAACCACTCAGGTCTTTTACCACCCTGTTGTAATCAATAATTTGCAGCTGATTGTCCGGGAAATGCACTGCCATAAAGAAATTGTATTCTTCCTTCCCGGTATGATTGGGATTTTGGGCTTTTCTTTCGAGACCTACACGAGCTGCAGCTGCAGTTCGGTGATGACCATCGGCCACGTATGTGCAAGGAACCTTTTGAGCGAACAGCTCTTCAATCTTCATGTTGATGTCTTTATCACGGATAACCCAGAAATGATGGCCGAATCCATCGTCTTCTGCCGTAAAATCGTATTCCGGTTCCTGGTTCTCAACGATGTTTTTAACAATCTGATCGATTTCCGGGACAGCTTTATAGCTGAAAAATACAGGTTCCAGGTTGGCATTATTGGTTCGGATATGCACCATCCGGTCCTCTTCTTTATCCGGTCGCGTTAATTCATGCTTTTTTATGACCCCGTTTTCATAATCGGAACAGGCAGCACAACCAACAATTCCGTATTGAGTTCGCCCGTTCATGGTTTGTGCATAAATGTAAAAGCGGGGTTCTTCATCAGGAACCAGCCATCCTTTTTCTTTGAATTTCCGGAAATTTTCTGCCGATTTTTGATACACTTTTTCAGAATGAACATCCACATCGGGTGGACAATCAATTTCGGCACGGGTAATATGTAAAAGAGAAAATTCCTTTCCTTTTGCCATATCGGCGGCTTCGCGACTGTTCATAACATCGTAGGGAAGGCAGGAAAGGCCTGCTGCAACTTCTTTGGGTGGCCGGAGCCCTTTGAATGGTTTTACTGTAGCCATAAGAATTTATTTTTGAGTGCGGCCTAAAAAGCATCTTTATTGCCGAACTCTGTGTTGTTTTAAATTTTTGCATCCTCATTAACAACGAGTTAACTCCGGTGCAAAAAATTTAAAACGCCTTGATTTTGACAAAAAATATGCTTTTTATACCGCGCTCATTTATTAACTCTGAAAGTTTCGTCTCCGTTTTTAAAGAATTTGACAATCTGGTTGGCAGCTGCAACACCTGCATTGATGTTGGCTTCAGCTGTTTGTGCTCCCATCTTTTTAGGTGTAAAGAAGTAACGTCCGTCGAATTTCTCTTCAAACACGGATTTGTTATCGGGAGCAATATCGGAAATGTAGGCAAAGTCGGCCCTTTTTTCCATAAATTGTACCAGGCTCTCTTCGTCAATAACCTCTTTGCGCGCGGTATTTACCAAAACGGCGTCTTTGGGCATCTTTCCGAGTAATTGGGCATTGATCGATTTTTTTGTTTTTTCGTTGGCCGGGATGTGCAAAGAAACATACTGGCAAGAGCTGTATAATTCTTCAACCGTATTTAAAGGTGTCACTCCGTCGGCCTTGATCTTATCGGCGGGGACAAAAGGATCGAAAGCATATACCTCCATTCCAAAACCTTTGGCTATTTGTGCTACATAAACACCTACATTTCCATAGGCATGTATTCCCAGCTTTTTGCCACGCAACTCGGTACCGGCAGTCCCGTTGAAGTGGTTTCGTGCCTGGTAGACCATCATGCCAAAGGCCAGTTCGGCAACAGCATTGGAGTTTTGTCCGGGCGTGTTCATGGCCACAATTCCTTTGGCAGAACAGGCCTCAAGGTCCAGATTGTCATATCCGGCGCCTGCGCGAACTACAATCTTCAGTTCTTTTGCGGCATCAACAACGTCGGCAGTAACCTTGTCTGACCTTACAATAAGCGCATGTGCATCGGCAACGGCGGCTTTCAGTTCATCGGAAGATGAATATTTTTCGAGCAGAGAAAGCTGATAACCTTCCTTTTCGACAATCTCTTTGATTTGCGCAATGGCTGCCGGCGCAAACGGTTTTTCAGTAGCTACTAGTATTTTGTTCATAATAATTGAGTTTTTAGTCAACAGTCAATAGTTTTTAGTCAACAGTCAATAGTTTTTAGTCAATAGTCAATAGTATGAATTACAAACAACACTAACATGTATAAAGCAATAAAAAGGGAAAATAAAAATTTTTAGTGTTTTTTGATTTTAATTAGTGTCTGTCCATAAAGTACCATTTGCTGTGTTACGCTTGCCACTAAAATACTTATTTACGAAAAGTAAACTCCGTTTTTGGTGACTTCGCAAGCCTTGCAACCGGCACCTTCAGAACAGACACATTGTGATTTGTTACATCTTTTCTCCACTTTATAGATGAGCACTAATTAGATGTAAAATTAATTGTTCAAACTTGCTATACTGTATTTTAACAAAGAACTCCTTCAGGTACGAATATCTGATTTGCAATTTATTGCAAAAAATTAGATGAGTATTGTGTTCAAAAGCTTATAGAACAATATAAGTGAGTGGGGATATAAAAAGCATCTTTGTTGCCAAACTCTTTGTTGTTTTAGATTTTTGCATTCTCATTAACAATGGGTTAACTCCGGTACGAAAATTTAAAACGCCTTGATTTTGACAAAAATATGTCTTTTTATATCATATTCATAAGTACAACATTTTTTGCTTTTTTTAGACCAACAAAGGGCCTGCATGGCCCTCTGTTGATTGCAAAAATGTCAATGTTTCTTTTCAAATTCCTGCATGGTTTCAACGAGGGCTTTTACACTCTCAATAGGCAGTGCATTGTAGGTGGATGCCCTGAAACCTCCCACGCTCCGGTGTCCTTTAATTCCTATCATACCCCGTCCGGTAGCAAAATCAAGGAATTCTTTTTCCAGTTCGGCATAATCATCATTCATTACGAAGCAGATGTTCATTAAAGAGCGGTCTTCTTCATTGGTCACCGTGGCTTTGAAAAGTTTATTACGGTCTATTTCATTGTATAGCAATGCTGCTTTTTCCTGGTTCCGTTTTTGCATGGCAGCTACACCGCCTTGTTGCTTCAGCCATTTGAGAGTCTGAAGGGCAGCAAATACAGGCAATACCGGTGGTGTGTTAAACATTGATCCCTTTTCAACATGAGTGCGGTAATCGAGGATGGTTGGTATTTCCCGACCTGTCTTACCCAGGATATCTGTTTTTACCACGACAAAAGTTACCCCCGCGGGAGCCAGGTTTTTCTGGGCACCACCATATATCAATGCATATTTGGAAACATCAAGAGGCCGCGAGAAAATATCGGATGACATATCGGCCACCAGTGGAACTTTTACATCCAAATCTTCTTTGATTTCTGTTCCGTAAATGGTGTTATTGGTGGTAATATGAAGATAGTCAGCATCATCCGGAACCTGATAACCTTTTGGGATGTAATTGTAATTTGAATCTTTAGATGATGCCACTTCCACAACTTCTCCAAATAATTTGGCTTCTTTCAGGGCTTTTGATGCCCATGATCCGGTGTTCAGATATGCGGCTTTCTTCTTCAATAAATTATATGGAACCATGCAAAACTGAGTGCTGGCACCACCGCCCAGGAAAAGTACCTCGTAGCCCTGGGGAATGTCGAGAAGCTCCTTGAAGAGGGACTGCGCCTCTTCCATAACGGCTACAAATTCTTTTCCCCGGTGCGAAACTTCCATAACAGACAGGCCGGTACCTGCGAAATCGAGAACAGCTTCTGCTGTATTCTTAATGGTATACTCAGGCAAAATAGATGGTCCTGCATAAAAGTTGTGTTTCTTCATCACCAGATAATTTTAAATAATGAAAATAAATTGGTTAATTGTATGATTATGACAATTTTTTCATGCTTGTTTCATTAGAAGATAACTTACTTAAGTTGCCGGCCTAATGAAACTTGCATGCAAGCATTTATATATATTCTTCTTGTTGCAATCCTTGCCATGCTCGTTTCACTTGTTCAGATAAATCATTCCGGGAGTTGGTAATGCTTTATCTGCAATATATAAAACTAATGTCTCGTGTAATTCGGAAACATGATTTTAGTCAAGCCAAAGTTAGTGATTTATGATTTTTTATTCATGCCTTTTGCTGATTTTTTTCATTAATTGAGTTCTGGAGGCTTGTTGCTGGGTGCTGGTTGCCGGTTGCTGGTTGCTGGTTGCTGGTTGCTGGTTTGGGGTTTCGGGTTCGCCCGGCTCTGCAGCCTGACCTGTAAGAATTCGTTTATTAGTCTATTCGTCAATTCGTCAATTGGTTCATTGATCATTGATAATTGATCATTGATAACTGGTCATTGATCATTGATAATTGGTCATTGATAATTGGTCATTGAAAAATCTGTTTTCATCTGTGAAATCTGTGGTGCACTCTCAACCTCAACCTCAACCTCAACCTTAGCCTCAGCCTTAGCCTCAGCCTTAGCCTCTAATTTCCGTGTAAATCTGTAGTATCTGTGGTGAACCTGGCAGGACAAAAAAATCCCTTCCTTAGCGCTGGAAGGGATTATCTTCGAAATTATTATCTTTTAGTTGATCGTCCTCTGTTGTGGTCTCGTCTGAGGATGTTGAGGTATCTGACCCGCCGGAGGATGTAAAAGACGGCTGACCAGGCGGGTTATTTTCTGAAGCAGTAAACAAAGTAAAGCTTTTATCCACCGTCACTTCCGTCAGCTCGGGTTGGTTATATATTTTCTTTTCCTTCTGTCTCATTCTAAACAAAAATCAATTTGTTTAGAAAACAGTCTTGAACTCAAGTTTTTCTTTTTCTGATTCTACAATCATTATGATCATTCCTTTCCTTGAGACCATGATCCTGTTTTCCGATTCGGGATTTAATGTACCGCTGTCGATAACTTTGCCATTAATATCCAACAATCTGTAAGTGGGATTGTTTAATTGGCCAATATACGCAATTATTTCAGAATTGTTTGTATAGAAGCAGGATTTTTTCTCAGCCTCATTCTTTGTTTTCCCTTCAATATTGGTAATAACACTTTCTGTTCCCGAAATATGAAGAACAAACCTTGAGTTGTTGGTGCCTTTCTCATCCACCTCGAATTCGTATGTTCCTGTGGCAGAAAGATCGATGAAGTCGGATGTGGCTTTATCTTCAAGCAAGACACGCGAATCGGATGGTAAAGTATTATCTTTCATATTGATTTGTACTGTGCCTGTTGCATCCGTTTTAAACCCGAGTGGGACAGATATTTCGTTTTGTGCGGGCTGCATGCCGTTAATGGCTAATATTTGAGAGCCTTCAGGTGTATAACCAGGTGTATAGATCTGACATAAGTTTTGGTTTGTTGTAAGTTTCTTCTCGGTGTCGTAGGCATCTCCAAAGTCGTTGGATGCATTCGATGCAAAAACCAGTGCCGTTTCGTCGGTTATGCTATTGCCGTTTAGCCTGGATTCCAGCTTTAAAGTGGGATATATGGTTGAAGAGGCCGATTTGAGGTAAGAAATACTGTCGACCTCAAGGGCAGAGACAGGAAACCCGATAGAAGCTGATGTGTAGCCGGGTCTTACTTTTACCCAGAAAGCCTGATGCGAAGGGATATCGGGGGTGTTATTCTCAATGCCTATGCCAACGCCTGAGCTTGCATTGTAGGTATTGTATTTATTATTGAGGTTGTCCCATATCCAGAAAGAGTAGGCAACTTTTACGGTGTCGATTTCCAATTTGGTAAAATCGACAGTTGCATTAAACGGATTGGCGACAAGGTTCCAGCCGAGTCCGCCACTTTCATTTCTTTCGAGTGCTACGGTTACGTCGGAAGTAACCGGCGTACCTGTGAAAATCATTGAATGGTCGCTCCGGCAAATATATCCTACGCCGGGAAGCAGGGGCGTATCTTCACCTAAGATGACATAGCTATTCTCTGCGTTGTTGTATTGATACAAATAGTTGGTAATTCCACTTGTTGCCTTAGTAGCTCCGGTAACGGGAACGCCAAAATTGTAATTACGATCGGGTGCGGAGACATTTTGGTAGAAACGCACCTTGGCAGGATCAACAATAACCGTATCGCCTCGGGGGATAAATGATGCATTGATTTCGGACGAAGACTGGAGTACGAATTCTCCATTGATGGTAAGGCTGCCCCCGGTTTGGGTGAGGGATGCCCCGGGTTCAATTACCAAATCATTCACAGTGACAGAAGTGCTAATTTCAGGAAAGTTGCTTGATTCGTCTGGGATTAGCACACTGTAACCCGAATCAAATGCTCCTGTTTCCCAGTTGCCGGAAGAATTCCAGTCAGTGCTGGAATCTCCTGACCAAATGTTTAAATCCGCTGTAGAAAAATTCCAGGCATTTGATCCTGAAACACCTTCAAAATCTACACCATTTAAGACTGATTTAACAAACCCTTGAGGGATTTCCACATAATAACTGTTGTTCATCAAGAAGTCATCATGAGAAACTATTAACTTGTTACCATAAATCGAAATCTTTGACGATGTGGCGATAAATGACTGAAAATCAGTGCCATCATTTTTGAAGATAGTCATTGTTCCATTTCCACGCTGGATATCTTCTGAAAATGTAATTGTTAATTTTTTTGTCAATACCGCATCTGTAGCATCATCTGCTGGTGAAAAAGAATTTGCGATTAGGGGTGAAAGAGTTGAAAATGAGACTGATGTGGGGTTTCCGTCGGTCTCTATTACCACATTACCACCAGAATCAGTTGTAACAAAATGAATAATGTAGTCTGTATTTGGTAACAAATTGTCTATTTCTGCATAAAATGTTTCATTTGGACCCTCAAGTCCTATAAAACCATCATAATTATTTATTACGTAGGCTGTTTCTGGTGATGAACCAGGCGATTGTTCTATAAAAAAGAATGTATAGTGAGTTGGATACTGAATAAAATTACCTGCTTTTCCTCCAACTGTGGCGTTTACTTCTGCTGTTGCTGAAGTAGTTGTAACATTAGTTATTCTTGGATAACCACTATTATATGATTGAGCGTTTGTTAAACTAATCCCCCAAACACTCAAAACCCCTATCAACCCAACTTTTAGTAAAAACTTTTTCATAACGCTAAATTTAACCCTGTGTGTAACCATGTTCAAAGGCATTGACTATTAATTGTTGTATTCTGCTATGTAATCAATAAACCGCCAGGTTTTGAAAATAGTAATGCCGTAAATTTACTTGTTTCTACGTGTCTGGCATAGCAAAAGGTGCATGAATGAGGAAGTTAGTTGATGAAGGGGGATAAAGTGTTGACGAAAGTAATGCCTGATTTTGGGAAATTGGGTTTCGGGTTCCGGGTTTCGGGTTTCCGGTTCGCTCGGCTCTGCTGCTTGCCTTTTAAGAATTGGTCAATTCGTCAATTGGTCAATTGGTTCATTGGTAATTGGTAATTGATAATTGATAATTGATAATTGGTAATTGGCAATTGGTCATTGAAAAATGAAAAATCTGTGTAAATCTGTGATATCTGTGGTGCACTCTCTACCTCAACCTTAGCCTTAGCCTCAACCTCAATCTGTTTGGATGCTTGTTGCTGGTTGCTGGTTTCGGGTTTCGGGTTCGCTTGGCTCCGCCTCTTTCTTTGCAAAAATTCATCAATTCATCAATTGGTTAATTGGTTAATTGGTAATTGATAATTGATAATTGATAATTGATAATCTGTGATGGATTTTCAACCTCAACCCGGCTTTTGGGTTTCAGGTTGGTGAGACGCACGACCGTGCGTCTCTACATGCTTCTATCTTCTGACTTCCGTCTTCTATCTCTATCTCTGTGTTCTTCTGTGCCTTATGTGGTGCATTCTTAACCTCAGCCTCAACCTCAGCCTCAACCTTAGCCTTAACCTCAACCTCAGCCTCAATTATTTTTAGCTGTAATTCACATATCGTTGAGCGAAAGGCCATAATATGCAGGGGTGAAATCGTGAAGTTTTTTTGTCAGATTAGATGATTTGATAATTAAGTTGTTGATATTTATGTTTTCAGCATTTCTTTTGACTTCGTAAAAGTCAATTTTCTTTTGGTCTTCGTTAATGGCCACTATGTCAATTTCATTTTTGTTGCTTTTTTCCCAGTAACTGCCAATTTGAGAATAGTTTCCGGTCGATTTTAATTTTTCTGTGAAATATCGTTCCAGTATTTTACCTGAATAGGTATTGTAATCACGAAGGATAATGTTTTTTACATATTCAAGATTGTCGATTTCGATGGCACTTTTGTATTTGTAAATGAAGCGGAACCAGAAATTAAGGAAATTATCGCAGATATGATATTTAACAGAGCGACTGTTGGGTTTTGATAATATAGGTTTCGTTTTTGCAATGATCTTAAAATCATTTTCCAGCCGGTTAAGATAGCCGCCGGTTTGCATTTGGAGAACTGATTCAATTTCGGGTCGTGATGTTTTGGATGATGCGATTAGCGATAGAATAGAGAAGTAGTTGCCGTAGTCTTTGCCAAACTCATCAATCAGAATATTTCTGCCTTCATCTAAAAACATCGAATTATCGGCAATAACAGTGTTAAGAATGCTCCTAAAAGTAAAAGCTTCATTCTCTGTTAATATTTCCAGGTATTTGGGAATACCGCCCGTTATCATGTATAAAAAGAGCAAATCATCGGATGTATAGTCGGGATTGTATTCTTTAAGAATTTGTTTTTGGGTGTTTATATCAAAAGGGTTAATATTTATTTGTTGATTGGCTCTGCCAAATAGTGGTTCTTTGGCATCTTCAAATATTTTTTTCATCATGGAATATACAGAACCACACAGGATAAGATTCATATGACTTTTGTTTTTATTGCGATCCCATATATTCTGCATTTCGCTGTAAACAGACGGGTTGACAGAATAGATTTCCTGAAATTCATCAATGATCAGGGTGAAGGGAGTATTCGACGACAGTTCCATCAGGTAACCAAAGAGGTCACGAAAAGATTGGAATTGGCCATATATATTGACCGACAGTTTGTTTTTTATTTCTTCGGTGAATTCTTCACATAAAAGGATTTCATTTTTGCGGGAAATGAAAAAATAGAGATGGGGCCGGTTTTTTACCGATTCGATCAATAATGTGGTTTTACCGATTCGGCGTCGCCCGATCACAATGGTCATTTGAGCATTGGTGAGTGATTTTACCCAGGTTCTCTTGAGCTGTTCCAGTTCTTTGGTTCGGTTGTAAAACTTCATAACAGAAAATAATTAATTACTGTAATGGCTGTTACTGTAATGGATATTACAATAATGTCAAATATAAGTAATTGTTTGTTGTTAAGCAATTTTGTTGCTGGATGCTGGATGCTTGTTGCTTGTTGCTGGTTTCGGGTTCCGGTTCGCTTCTTGCCTTGTAAGAATTGATTAATTCGTCAATTGGTCACCTGATTAATTGGAGGTTGCTAAAAAAGTCAGCAACCTCTGTTTCAAATTTATTTTCCATTGTTGAGCCCGGTCTAAAAAGCA
>NZ_AHZV01000239.1 GCF_000250735.1 Anaerophaga thermohalophila str. Valhall | reverse complement strand
GTTGAGGTTGAGGTTAAGGTTAAGGTAGAGGTTAAGGTTAAGAATTCACCACAGAAGGACACAGAGATAGAAGGCGGAAGATAGAGGTAGAGACGCACGATCGTGCGTCTGATCAGGCCCAACCCGAAACCCGGGTTAAGGCAAAGGTTGAGGTTGAGAATTCACCACAGATATCACAGATGAGTACAGATTTCAATTATCAATGACCAATGATCAATTGAGGCTAAGGCTAAGGTAGAGGCTGAGAGAATGAGATTTGCTATAACTTGCTAAATAGTAATTGACCAATAAACCAGCAACCAGCAACCAGCACCCAGCAACCAGCACCCAGCAACCAGCAACCAGCAACCAGCAACAAGAACCTGGGACAGACAAGACCATATACAGGGAAGAAAGCCACCAATGTAAAGACTACGGTGGAAACAGAGTCCCGTAGCTCAGTTGGTTAGAGCACTACACTGATAATGTAGGGGTCGGCAGTTCAAGTCTGCCCGGGACTACGGGATAGTGGTTAGTGGATAGTTTATAGTGATTAGTGGATAGTTTATAGTGGATAGTGGATAGTGATTAGTGGC
>NZ_AHZV01000240.1 GCF_000250735.1 Anaerophaga thermohalophila str. Valhall | reverse complement strand
AGCAACTCTAACAACTTAACAATTCTAACAGCCGCTTAACAACTATTAAATGTAAGATGAAATGAACATAGATAAGTTTACCACAACACTATTATGCAAGTTCCATCAGACCAATAACTTAGACTATTTAGTGTCTGTCCATAAAATGCCATTTACTGTGTTACGCTCGTCCGAAAATTACTCATTTACGATAAGTAAACTCCGTATTTTCGGACTTCGCAAGCCTTGTAAATGACACTTTCTGAACAGACACATGATAAGTAGGAAACTTTTCCCACTTTATAGACAGGTACTAAATAAATTCTATTATTGATATGGACCGGATCGTTAAATTTCTCACATCGCGCCAACTCATGGGGGCATTATTTATTATTCTGGCAACTGTTCTTGCCATTGCCACCTTCCTTGAAAACGATTTTGGTTACCGGGCTGCCCGGGCCATGGTTTACAACACCTGGTGGTTCGAGCTTATTTTTGTGCTTATGGGCATCAATCTGTTTGGCAATTTGTTTGCTTTCAATATGTGGAAGTGGGAAAAAGCACCGGTTCTGTTGTTCCATCTTGCCTTCTTTGTTATTATTATCGGGGCTGCAGTTACGCGCTATATCGGGTATGAGGGCAATATGCCCATCCGCGAAGGCGAAACTTCAAATACCATCTATACGGTTGACGGGTACGTATCGATGGAAGTAAATGACCGGTCGGGAACCAGGGCAATTCACAAGCCGGTTTTCCTTTCGGAAAAAACACCGCACGAGTTTTCAGAAAAAGTTGATATCAACGGCAAAAACTATAAAATCAGAAGTGTCGATTATACTCCCAATGCTGCTATTCGACCCGTTCGTCAAAAAGGCGGATATCCTCTTCTGGGACTTCTGGTATCGTCTACCGACGGTAGAAAAGAGCATTTCGTGGCACCTCAACAAACCATACAGATCAATGGTCTCAGAATTGCTTTTGAGCCTGACAATAAGAACCAGGCTGATATGATCATCAATCGTTCGGAAGAAGAAGAGAGACTGACCATAACGGCCAACCGGGTTATGACCCAATCGTCCATGGGAACTCATCAGCAGGACAGTATTAGCCCGGGAACGCCGGTTAAACTTGCTACAGGCCAACTTTATTCTGTTGACGGAATAAAGCTGGCAATGAGTCGTTTCTGGCCCGAGGCTGAAATCGCCCCGGTTTCTGTTCCGGCGCAAGGAGGGCCGTCGATGACCGATGTGGTAACTTTCTGTATCGATGACGGCAAAACATCTGAGACCATTCATGTTTCCGGGAAAGTAGGAGAAGTAGGTAGCGCGGAGACCATTCATATCAATAACGGAACCATTCATCTTCGTTATGGCTCCCTCCCGCTTGAACTCCCCTTCTCCATCCGGCTCAACGACTTTCAGCTTGAGCGTTACCCGGGTTCGGAAAGCCCTTCTTCCTATGCAAGCGAAGTTACTGTTATCGATGCTGCCAACAATCAAACGATGGACTATCGAATCTTCATGAACAACATACTTAATTACGGGGGTTATCGTTTCTACCAGTCTTCCTACGACCCCGACGAAAAAGGGACCATCCTTTCTGTTAATCACGATTTCTGGGGAACGCTTATCACCTACATTGGTTATTTCCTGATGAGCGTTAGCATGATTTGGTCATTGTTTGCACCGGGAACAAGGTTCAGAAAATTGCTGCAGAAAACCGACCAGCTATATAAGCAACGAAAAGGAGTGGTTACTGCCCTCCTCTTTATGCTGGCAGTAAGTGTTTCGGGACAGGACATGCCGCCAAAGCCTGATGCTGAAGTGACAGATGCCCTGGGAATGATCTGGGTTCAGGACAAAGGTGGCCGCATAAAACCGCTCAACACCATGCATCAGGAGGTTATGGTAAAACTGGTAAAACACAACTCGTTCAAAGGCTTTAACCCCGATCAGATGCTTTTGGGTATACTCACCCACCCTGCCGAATGGCAGCAAGTACCTTTGATTACCGTTAAGCATCCCGAGTTAAGAAGAATACTGAATGTCAAGAAGAAAAAAGCTTCGTTCAGCGACTTTTTCAATGCCGACCACACCTATAAGATCAACAACCAGGTGGATGCCGCCTACAGAAAAAACCCGGCACAGAGGGATAAACTGGAGCAGGAGCTCATAAAAGTCGATGAGCAGGTCAATGTTTTTTACATGGCACAATCGGGGAAGTTGCACAGGCTCTTTCCGGTAAATAATGACCGGGAAACACCGTGGCTTACCCCGGTGGAGGAACCTTCCCGACAGTTGACGGCCGAAGACAGCCTGTTTCTAACTTCTGCACTACCCTCCTTTATTGTTTCTGTACGCGAGGGGAACAACGACAAAGCATTGAAAATTATACAGGACATTAAAAGATACCAGGAGGTACACGGAGGCAGCCTGCTGCCGACAAAATCCAGGATGAAGGCCGAAATCTTATATAATCGTCTGAATATTTTCATGTGGCTTGCTACCTTCTTTTTTGCATTAGGTATCATCCTTGTACTTTACAATATTGCGGGCCTGGTATATCCTCCTTTGCACAAAAAGTGGATACAAATCTTAGCTTTATGGCTAATTTTAGCAGGCTTTGCATACCATTCCTTCGGCCTTGCACTGCGTTGGTATATATCAGGCCATGCACCGTGGAGCAATGGCTATGAGTCGATGATATTTATAGCCTGGGCACTGCTATTGGCCGGTTTACTTTTCAGCCGCCGGTCGCCACTGGTTTTGTCCGTTACTGCACTCTTTGCGGGCATAGTTTTGATGGTATCGCATCTGAGTTGGATGAATCCGGAAATCACAAACCTGGTGCCGGTACTTAAATCCTATTGGTTGACGCTGCATGTTGCAGTGATTATAGGGGGTTACGGATTTATGACATTAGGTGCTTTGCTTGGGTTTATGAATTTGTTGCTGACCGGACTTCAAACAAAAAACAATAAAGCCCGGGTGGGAGCTACTATCGACGAGCTCACAGCCATCAATGAAATGGCTCTTATAGTTGGACTTTATCTGATGACCATCGGTTCCTTTCTCGGCGGAGTATGGGCCAATGAATCGTGGGGACGTTATTGGGGATGGGACCCCAAAGAGACCTGGTCGCTCATTACCATTCTCATTTATGCTTTTGTGGTGCACATGCGTATGATCCCCGGCCTCCGCGGGCGACTGGCTTTTAATACGGCATCGCTTCTGGCATTCGCATCGGTGATCATGACCTATCTGGGAGTAAACTACTATCTGACAGGCATGCATTCTTATGCTGCAGGCGATCCTGTTCCCATACCCTCAGCGGTTTATTATTCGGTAGTGGTTGTGGCCGTATTAATTGGTTATGCTTATTGGAAGAATAATAAAATAGCAGCAGAATAGGAACGACAGGATTTTAAGTGTAGTGAAATATAAACTTTGCACTTAGTCATGTACTTACCACCAAACTCCGCTGTTGCTCACAAACGAAATGTATCTGCCGCAGGGCGACCAGCTGGGAACATTGATGGTACCCTGCCCCCCATACAGATAAGCAATAATTTCAGGATCGCCCCCATCAATGGGCATCCGGCGAAGATAAACGTGTTTGTAAAACGGGTGATCGCCGGCATCAACTTCAGGACCATAA
>NZ_AHZV01000241.1 GCF_000250735.1 Anaerophaga thermohalophila str. Valhall | reverse complement strand
TTAAAGTAATTTAAACTTTTTATTAACAACATCGTATAATAATCAAATTGTGTTTTGCGTTAAATACACAAAAGGGCCAAACTCTTCTCTCCATCATTGCAAAGTTGGCATAACAATTTTGCAATGCGCCTTTCTGAGTCCCTTATCATAGGGGACAAATCACACAGGTTTAGCCTTTATTTTCGGGATTAACTTTTAACCAGCCCGCTATGAAGTAAATTTTTACGTTTTTTTGTTTTCGGTTTTTAACTTATCAATTTTACCGGTTTCTGATTTAGAAGCTCAGGTTGATAATGTCTTTTGGTTTGTTGCACCAGAGGTCACAAGCAGCCATGGTGACTCTCCTGTATCTTTTCGAATTACAGCATTTGATCAGGATGCAGAAGTAACCATCTCCATGCCTGCAGGAGGATTCTCCGAAACCATTACAATTCCGGCCAATACACAGTACAATTATGAGGGTCTCAGCGACCTCGATCTTATCGAAAACCGTCCGGCCGATCAGGTTTTAAACAAAGGTATTCTCATCACATCAGATGTAGATATCACCGTTTATTACGACGTCGCTCACTCCAACAACCCGGACAAATTTACCCTGAAAGGAAGAAATGGACTGGGTACAGAATTTTTAGTGCCTTCGCAAACCGCTTTCGACAATCACCGCTATTCCCCTCCGGCACGCGAAAGAATTGATATTGTAGCCACCGAAGACGGCACCGAAGTACAGGTGGTACTTACCGACGATGTCATCGGACACAGTGCCGGAGATACGGTAATCATAAACCTTAACAGGGGCCAAACATACTCACTCTGGGCAACACAGGCAGGAGAGCAGGCTCACAGGCATCTGGGAGGCACGGAAATAACATCAAATAATCCCATCGCTGTTACCATTTCGGACGACTCGATTGAACGCCCCAGCGATCCGGGACACTGGGACCTCATTGGCGACCAGCTTATCCCAACCGACCTGCTTGGCACCGAATACATTGCCATGCATACCTTGTTTGACCAGGGTATCACAACCGACCAGAAAGTTTATGTAATGGCCGTTGAAGACGATACTTATTTAGCCGTCAACGGTGCTTACAGAGCCACGTTGGATCGTGGAGAAATGGAAGAACTCAACATTGGTAACAATGCTTTATATATAACATCCGATAAACCGGTATATGTTTACCAGGTAACCGGAATTCCACCCATTGACAACGACATAGCCTCTCGCGGTACTGAGCTCGGAAGCGCCATACTCCCCCATGTAAAATGTACAGGTTCAACCAGTGTTTCATTTACAAGGGTACTTGGCGACCGCTTCTATGTTCAGCTCATGACGCAGGAAAATCATCGCGATAATTTTACCATCCGTGGCCCCGATGACTCAGAAAATGACAATCCGTCCAAATATCTCCAAAATATTGTCTGGCACCAGGTTCCCGGCACAGGAACAAACGGAAGCGACGCATGGTACTCGGCGGTTATCCAGATGGGCTGGGACGGTGGTGCCGGAATAGCAACAGGCGACCCCTATACCATAGAAAATACCGGTCTTTTCCACATGAGCATCCTCGACGAAAACAGTGTGAGTATGAGCTTTGGTTATTTCTCAGATTATAGCACACTTCGTATCAATGGAATTTCAATGGCTTGTGAAGGAGAGACCATTACCCTCGAAACGCAAGACCCGATGCGCTCTTACTTCTGGTTCTATGAAGATGATCCTTACAATCCGTTATCAACAGAAAGGTCTATCGATGTCACCGAATCAGGACAATATTGGGTAAGAGCTGAAGTGATGGCCGGAGAGTGTTACCTCACCGACACCATCGATGTGCAATTCCGCACGCCACAATTCTCGCTCGGCAATGACACAGTCGTTTGTCCGGGCGAAACCGTCACCTATACCGTTGCTGCCACCAACCCGGGCGACACTTATTACTGGGAACCGGGGGAATAACCACTGATACTTACTCGGTAACACCGGACCCTGACGAAACCATCGAAATAATTCTTACAATGACCGATGATCTGGGCTGTTCCTCTACCGATACAGTCACGGTAACCGGCTACTCTGCCCCTGAAATCAACTGGAACATAACCGGGAATGAAGTATGCGAGGGCGATACCCTTCGCACCACGGAAGACGATATGCTCCGGTACCAGTGGACGGTAAACGGGGCTGCCGATCCTGCCGATACGCTAAGCTACATCGTTGCACAAAACTCCGGAACTTACGAACTTACAGTCTGGAGCGAACACTTATGCACCGAATCGGAAACGTTGGACCTCACGGTTCATCCTACTCCTTCAGTCAGCCTTTTCGATATCTGGGAATGCCCGGGAGATGTCGGTCATTTTTCACTGAGCGGTTACAATTCTTATCTATGGTCTACCGGATCCACCAATTCAGAAATTTATCTGACCGAGTCCGATAGTGTCTGGGTAAGGGTAGCGGATAATCATGGTTGTACCGCCAGCGATACAGCCTATTTCGGAATTTTTAATGAACAGGTATTTACTTTCGGCAACGATACCAGCGTTTGTGAATACGATAACATTACCATAACTGCCGATGCTCAAAACGTCACATCCGACTATGAATGGACATTTGATGATGGTACTTCCACTACAACATGGACTACCTCGGCCAATGAACATACGGTTGTAAATGCATCGCCTTCCGATGAAGGCACCTATACCGTTGAAGCAACTGATGACAATGGCTGCAATATTTCCGGATCGTTCTATCTGTATGTTCAGGATGTTCCGGATATTGGCATTTCCAGCGAAGTGGACATTTGCGATGGCAATATAATGAAGATTGAAGCCAACGGACACAATTTCGTTTCGTTTACCTGGATTGAAACAAGCAATCCTTCGGATACCCTCAGCACAGAAAACTATATCCTGATTGGAGCAGCAGGCGAATATCAGCTTACAGCCACCCAGGCTAACGGATGTACTGCTACTGAAACGACGGATGTTACCGTATGGAATAATCCCTCCTTTAACTTACCCGGCCAGATTGAATTCTGCCCCAATACAGACATTTCATACGACATGACCAATCCGCCCGGCTGGTCTTCTCCACAGACCGACCCGGCAGACAGAACGCCCAGAGATCACACCTGGCACACAATGAACGAAACCGGAGACCTGGTACACTACTATACAGGCACTGACATTGGTGATGCCGATCCAAATGCCAACCCCGATCCCGGCGTCTATTTTTTGGAGGTTCACGACGGATTATGCCAATATGTTGACCAGGTAGAAATAGCTTATCATGAACTCATTGATGTAGAGCTAAGCGATGATGAAGTTTGCGACAACGAACCTTACACACTTGAAATACCGCCTTCTCTTGTTCCTGATGTGAGCACCTATTTCTGGGAACAAAACGCAACCTCAGCAACCGGGCCGGCAGACAGCGACTGGACGGTTGCCGAAGCCGGCGATTACACCCTCCACATCACCGACAATAACGGATGTGAAAATTCAGGCAGTATGACATTAAATCACCTGCCTTCTCCGCTATTCAGTCTGGGTGCCGACAGAGAAAAGTGTTACGGCGATACCGTCATGGTTGCTGCCGATCCTTCTTTTGCAAGATACGAGTGGAACGGAGATATATCTGATGATCAACCCTGCTTTATAGAAACACTCAATATCGGCACAGACACTTATAGCCTTCAGGTTTGGGCAGATAACGGATGTACATCAACCGAACAGGTGGATGTTACGGTTCATCCCCTGCCAACAGTTGATCTTGGCCCTGACATTGAAGGTTGTGCCGGCGAAACGGAAACCCTCACAGTTCCCAACTTCCCTGAAATTTACTGGTCAGACGGAGAACAAGATGTGACGGGGATTACCGTCGGGAGAGGCAGGCACCACGTCACAGTAGTCGACAATCACGGTTGTGTCGGCAGCGATACAATGAATCTGGTCTGGCACCAGGTCCCCGACATAGAGCTTGGACCCGACATTTTTATCTGCCCGGTCGATTATCCTGTCACCATCGAAGCACCCGAAGGATATCAAAGCTACAAATGGCACAACGGCAGTTCCAATAGAATTATCACTGCCAATTTAATGGACACTCTTAATAAAGTTGTGGTTACCGACATTCACGGATGCCAGGGATGGGACACCCGGGTGGTCGACTTCTTTGCCGAACCTCCCTACTCATTGTGTAACGACACTTCTATCTGTGAACCTGAGCAACTGGTATTGGATGCCGGCACGGAAATCATTACAGAATATGCAGGAGAACAACAGATCACTCCCATTCAAAGCTATCTGTGGAGCAGTGGAACCACCACCCAAACCGATACCGTAGCTGAAACAGGAAACTATTGGGTAGAAGTTTACGACGGCTGTTTTTACCTGAGAGACACGATGCATGCCGAATTTTATCCATCTCCAGAAATTATCAGGCTCGATACCACCTATTATGCACAGGTAACCGTATTTGTTGAAAGCGGAACACGGCCGTATTATTATGCACTGGACGATGAAAACGATCTGCAAACAGAAAATACATTTAAAAACATATCAAATGGTGATCATGAAATTTTTGTGGAAGATTCCAATGGATGCAGGGCATCTACCATTTTTTATATCAATTCGGACTATGAAATAGAAGTCCCGGGCTTTTTCACCCCTAACAACGACGGGTATAATGACACCTGGGTGATTGACGGTTTGGAAAGACTGCCCGATTCGGATATTTCCATTTTCGACCGTTACGGAAAATTGTTACGGAAATTTAAAGCATCCGAATCCGTCCAATGGGACGGAGAATATCTGAACAAACCTGTACCATCGGATGATTACCGGTACGTCATTCATCTTAAGCCTGTAGATAAAATAATTAAAGGAAATGTAACCGTTAAACGATAATAATCTCTTTTAATGTCCGGGCACAATCCTAACCGGAAAAGTAGGATTGCCCCGGCATTTGAAGACCAAAATTCCCCAAAACCCTGTAACAAATGAAGAACCCCTTACTTTTTATAATTGGTCTGTTGATAATGTCAACCTCATTGTCAGGGCAAAAATATTTTATAACCAACCAGTATGTTTACGATCTGTTCATGATTAATCCGGCAGATGCAGGTAACAATAATAATTGCATCACATTCAACGGGTTCTATCAAAAGCAATGGTTCGGGGTAGACCTTGCGCCTACTACACAACTATTGTCCTTCCAGGCCCCGTTGGTTCATAATGTCGGTTCAGGTACCTATATTTTTAACGACCGTAATGGGAATTTTAATCGAATGGGACTGCAACAGTCCTTCTCCGTCGAAGTAAAACTAAGGGAAAACAGATACGGCAACACCTCACTGCATTTTGGCATCTCCGCTTTTTTTGAACAAAGTTCTGTTGATTACAGCGGGTTTTCAGCAGATGCGGGTATCGATCCCATTATTACAGGAACCCGGGAAAGCGGAACGGGATTTAATGCAAACTCAGGACTGATGTTACAGGTAAACAATTACCATATCGGTGTTGCCGTATCCAATATTTTTTCCCAGAATAATCCGATGTATAAATCGGAATGGGAACCTAAAACAGGGCCTGACATACATGCTCATGCCGGAACATCGTGGAAAGTTCCTGACCGGGAAATATATGTAGAACCCTTATTTTATTATCGTCACAACAGCCTTGAGAATACCCGGTTCGATGCGAACCTCAAGCTCTATATGCCAACCCTTGATCCAAATTATGCCTTTTGGGGAATTCTTGCCTACAGACGCTCAATGGATGAGCAGCTGGGACGCGACCTGGGACTGGCAACAACTGTGGGTATTGATTACAAAAGTTTTTCATTTGGCATCGAACATCAGCTGGGCCTTACCGCTGCACAGAAACAGTTTGGAAGTGCCTTCATCGTGGTTGCCGGATACAGAATATGTGCCGGAAACAAGAAAGGGGCATTCCCCTGTTCACAAAAAGATGCTATAATAAAAGCTGCCAATAAAGACCCTAAACGAGGATTAAAGGGAATTAAAGATGCGAAAAAATAATTTCAACCTTTGGGTTTGCACGTTAGAAGCAAAGGCTAAATTGAAGGCCGAAAAAGGCGAATCGAAGGATATTAACAAAAGCAAGGAAGGAATGAAGGGTTGCAATGGTTATTCTCTCATATTGATCACTTTTCTAATGTATCTCTTTGCTACAGAGGTACAGGCTGTTTCTGTTGCCACAGCTCACACTTCGCCGGAAATATTAAACCAGCAGCCGGTTACGGCCAATCATGATTACATAAACATGATAGAAAATTCTACCTGGACCATTTCTGTAACAAACAATGATTACGGACTGAGTGAAGGCATCAGCAAACTGGAAATTATTGAACCGCCGGGGCACGGTAAAGCCTGTGTTACACCGGATAACAGCATCAGCTATACGCCCGATGAAGGATACATGGGTAAGGACCAGTTAAAATACAGAATATGTAACACTGATGACCAGTGCGATGAAGCCGGTGTTTTTATAAGCGTTGAAGACTACGACTTTGTTCCCGAACCGGTAAATGATACCGTAATTTACTATAGCGACAGTAGTGCCGTATATAATGTTTTGGTTAATGACAAATATATATATGACAAACCTTTACAATTATCTGTGACAAGAGAACTGAATAACGGGTTTTCTGAAATTACCGACGACCTGATAATCAAAATAAAAGTTACCAGCTATTTCCTGGAAACGGATTCTCTTACCTATCAGGTCTGTGATAAAGAGGGCGATTGCGGTCAGGCTGTAATGTATGTTACACCTCATCATGATGCATCATCTCCTTTAATAATCCCCGAAGGTTTCTCACCAAACGGGGACGGTTTTAACGATACCTTTCGCATTCCCGAATTTGATTATTACCAGAATATGTCCATTTCTGTTTTTAACAGAAACGGAATCATTGTTTTCGAATCACAGGACTATAACAACAACTGGGAGGGTATTAGTAATACAGGGCCGATTGAAGGAGAAAAAGTTCCTCCGGGTATATACTATTATGTTATTAAAATTGGCGGAAGTAATCAACAATTCAACGGAAGTATTTACGTTAGTTATTAAGTTAACCTAAATAGTGTCTGTCCATAAAGTGCCATTTACTGTGTTTCGCTCGTCCGAAAATTACTCATTTACGATGAGTAAACTCCGTATTTTCGGACTTCGCAAGCCTTGTAAATGACACTTTCTGAACAGACACATGATAAGCAAAAAACTATTTCGACTTTATAGACAGGCTCCAAATAGTGTCTGTCCATAAAGTGCCATTTGCTGCGTTACGCTCGTCCGAAAATTACTCATTTACGATGAGTAAACTCCGGTTTTGGCGGCTTCGCAAGCCTTGCAACTGGCACTTTCTGAACAGACACACTTATTGTGAAAATATTTTTGTGAGTTTATAGACACGCAGTAAATAGAAGAGACAAAAATTGTTCTCCTCAAACCCCAAAAGGTCAATAAAAATCAAAACCTTACAAGTTGAACTTCTTTGATTTTTGACAAAAACAAACAACATGGGAAAAACAGGGCACTTCCTTTTACTCTTTTTTATTATCTGGCCGGGCATTACAACAGAAACCTCTGGCCAGCAGAGTGCCTTGACGAACCAGTTTATGTCGCGCCCTTTAATTCTCAATCCCGCTTTTGCCGGAACCCGCAACTCAGTCGCCATCGACGTTTATTCACGTCAGCAGTGGATAGGAATTGAGGATGCCCCTTCTTTTTATTCCGCAAGTATTCATTTCCCCGTCAACGAATCCATGTCGTCCATTGGTGGCGGCGCATGGTCGGAACAAACGGGACCTTTCATGTATAACCGCCTGTTTTTTGATTACGCCTATTTGTTAAGAGTCTCCAGGAGGGCTTTTCTTTCACTTGGCTTACGAATTGGTGCCGACCATTTTAATTTCAATCTTCAGAAACTTCAGCTCATCGATTACAATGATCCCGAATTTGAAACATCGATTGATAATGAATTTCGTCCTTCTTGGGGAGCAGGATTCATGTTTTACACACCTGGTATCTTCATGGGCGTTTCACTGCCTCACAGACCTGTCGGGGACCTTTCATGGTCATCAGAGGCCGCCGCGAATTTTGAATCGGCCCGGGAAATAGACCTTTCCGGAGGCATCAACATCAACATATCCAAAGAAGCCACCATTACACTTGGCGCCATTCATCGAATGGTGCAAAATGACATCCCCACAACCGATTTGGGACTAATGATCAGCCTGGGAAATGGCATACGGGCGGGCGTGAATTACCGGCCGGACTATGCTGCTGCCGCACTTTTTGGAATGAAAATTACCAGGGAAATTGATTTTCTTTACTCTTACGAATTCCCGACTAATCCCGATCAGCCAATCGTGAAAAAGGGGGCACATGAACTTACTGTTTCTTTTAATTTTACCCGTTGGATAAAATACAACCGAAACAGAATATTTTTGAAAAAGAAAGTCGAAAAGGAAGAACTTAACTCCATCCGTTACTTTTGATCTTAAAATAACAAGTTATCAGCAACTTATACTCCTTTTTTCTCTCAATAATATAATCCCCGAATTACTTGTTTTTCCTCCTTTTTTGATGTAATATGGTACTTTGAAAACAATTCACCAAACATCCCGATATGTCAGAAAAAATCAATGCATGGCCGGGTCGTCCCTATCCTCTTGGCGCCACCTGGGATGGCAAGGGGGTTAATTTTGCTCTTTTTTCAGATAATGCACATGGTGTAGAGCTGTGCCTTTTTGATAAAGATAATAACGAAACACGTATAAAAGTGTACGAACGAACCCACAACCATTGGCACATATATATTCCGGGAATAAAGCCGGGGCAAAGATATGGCTACAGGATTCACGGACCCTATGAACCGGTAAAAGGGGCCCGATTTAATCCCAACAAACTTCTTATCGACCCTTATACCAAAGCTTTGGATGGAACAATAAAATGGAACGAAGCCCTTTACGGATATCAGCCGGGAAGTGAAGACGAAGACCTTTCATTCAATGAAGCTGATAGTGCCCCCTTTGTTCCGAAGTCTTTAGTTGTCGATGATTCTTTTGACTGGAACGGCGACCGGCGACTGGATATTCCCCAACATGAAACCATTATTTATGAGATGCATGTAAAGGGATTCACAAAGCTGGCGCAGCAAGTCCCCGAAAAACTTCGAGGTACATACGCCGGACTGTCTCATCCCGAAAGCATTAAATACCTGAAAAATCTGGGTGTGAATGCTGTGGAACTAATGCCTGTACATCAATTCGTGGCCGACCATCGTCTGGTAAAAACGGGCCTTACCAATTACTGGGGATACAATACCATTGGTTTTTTTGCGCCCGATGTAAGGTATGCTTCATCGGGAACAACAGGAGAGCAGGTCAGGGAGTTCAAACAAATGGTCAAAGACCTTCATAAATCCGGTATCGAAGTTATTCTGGATGTTGTATATAACCACACCGGGGAAGGCAATCGTATGGGGCCCACCCTTAGTTTCAGAGGCATAGACAACATGTCCTACTACCGACTTTCTGACGAAGACCCTCGCTATTATGTCGACTACACAGGAACCGGAAATACACTCAACACGGTACATCCCACAATATTACGCCTCATCATGGACAGCCTCCGCTATTGGGTAACTGAAATGCATGTCGATGGTTTTCGCTTCGACCTGGCTCCCGTTTTGGCTCGTGAATTCGACGATGTTGACAAATGGGGCTCTTTCTTCGATGTGTTGCATCAGGACCCGGTGCTTTCGCAGGTTAAACTGATAGCAGAACCCTGGGACCTGGGTGAAGACGGCTTTCAGGTTGGAAATTTCCCGGCCGGATGGATGGAATGGAACGCCAAATACCGCGATTGTATGCGAGAATTCTGGAAAGGCGACGACGAAATGTTGCCAGAATTCGCCAACCGTATCACCGGAAGTTCAGACCTCTATTTCGACAACTGGCGTACGCCCACAGCCAGCATTAATTTTATTACTGCTCACGACGGTTTTACACTGCTTGACCTGGTTTCTTACAATGAAAAACACAACGAAGCCAACGGTGAGGATAATAAAGACGGTGAAGACCACAATCGGTCATGGAATCACGGTGTTGAAGGCCCAACCGATGATGAAAACATCAGCAAACTGAGAAAACAACAGGTTCGAAATTTTATTGCAACACTGTTTCTCTCTCAGGGCGTACCAATGCTTGTAGCGGGCGATGAGCTGGGCAGAACACAAAAAGGTAATAACAACGCCTACTGTCAGGACAATGATATCTCGTGGATCGACTGGCTCAACAAAGACGAAAATCTGATTGAGTTTACATCAAAACTGATCAATTTCAGGAAAAAACACCCTGTATTTTGTCGGCGAAAATGGTTCAAATATCAGCCCATTAAAGGAAAAGACATTACCGATATCGAGTGGTTTACCCCCGAAGGTGAAGCAATGAGCGAGGAACACTGGAATGAAACATTTGCCAAATCACTCGGTGTCTTCTTGTCGGGCCACGGCGTTCGTGCCGTGTCGGATAAAGGAGAGCCTGTTGTTGACGACAGTTTCTACATCATGTTTAACTCGTATCACGATGTTGTGCAATTTTCACTGCCAGGTGAGAAATGGGGAAAAAAATGGCTCAAAGTAATGGATACCTTCAACGCTGAATTCAACGGAGAAGGGATTGGCGAACCTCTTAACGCCGGACAGCAAGTTGATGCAAATGGTCGTTCGGTAATGCTGTTTCGGGAAATTTCAGCATCCTGAAACCTCAGAATTCAAAATTGCAAAATGTCAACAATTTACCACAACTTAAGGCCGGGGATATCAGTGAATGCCGGTGGTCGAACGTCTACCGGGGTAGTTTGGGCACCATTTGCAGACGCTGTGGCTGTAGAGAAAGACGACGGAAGCAAATTCCCGCTTATGAGAGCAGGTTATGGCTATTGGGAAAACCACGAGTTGCCCTTAAAGGAAGGAGACCTTTATCTCATCAATATCGATAACCAAAAAAAAATGCCCGACCCTGCATCATTGTTACAGCCCGGGGGCGTTCATAGTCATTCAATGGTCATCAGCACTGACGCTTTCGTTTGGAACGACAAACAATGGAAAGGCATCTCTGATGATGAACTCATCATTTATGAACTCCACACCGGAACCTTTTCACCCGGTGGTAATTTCCGGGGCATCATACAAAAGCTGGCTTACCTGAAAGATATAGGTATAAATGCCATCGAACTGATGCCGGTGGCACAATTCCCGGGAAACCGAAACTGGGGATACGATGGTGTTTTCCCCTATGCCGTTCAAAATTCTTATGGCGGCCCCAATGACCTGCAAAAGCTGGTTGACGCATGTCATAATGCCGGGCTGGCTGTCATTCTCGACGTTGTATACAACCATCTTGGGCCGGAGGGTAATTACCTGGAAAATTTCGGCCCTTATTTCACCGATAAATACAAGACGCCCTGGGGAAAAGCCGTCAATTTTGATGATGCCTGGTGCGACGGGGTTCGCCACTTTTTTCTGGAAAATGCACTTTTTTGGCTGCAGGACTATCATATCGACGGACTGCGGCTTGATGCTGTTCATGCCATTAAAGATGCAGGAGCAACACATTTTCTTGCCGGGTTGAAACAAAAGGTTAACGAACTAAACAAAAAAACCGGAAGACACCATTTTCTGATTGCAGAAGTTGACCTCAATGATGTTCGTTACATTAATCCTTTCGAAAAAGGAGGATACAACATGGACTTACAGTGGTGCGACGAATTCCACCATGCACTTCATGCCCTGGTTACCGGCGAGGAAGACGGTTATTATTCCGACTTCGGAGGAATCGGCCCCCTTGTAAAAAGTTTCAATAATGCTTACGTGTATGACGGAATATATTCTCCACACCGGAGAAAAACCTTTGGCAGCAAAACCAATGGACAACCGGGGCACAAATTTGTAGTATTTGCCCAAAACCACGATCAGACAGGCAACCGAATAATGGGCGAACGTCTTTCCAGTATGGTGAATTTCGAAATGCAAAAACTCATTGCAGCGGCTTATCTCCTGTCCCCTTTTACTCCGATGCTTTTCATGGGTGAAGAATACGGGGAGCAAAATCCTTTCCTCTATTTTACCAGTCATTCCGATCCCCGACTAATAAAAAATATCCACGAAGGCCGGAAAGAGGAATTCAAAGATTTTATGGGAGAACAGAAACCTCATGATCCACAGGCAGAAGAAACATTCCGGAAATCGGAATTAACGCCGGAACACCTTTGGTCTTCTCAACAGGGAAGATTGCTGAGTTGGTACAAAAAACTGCTCCGGCTCAGGAAAAACAGCTCTCTCTGGAAAGGTGATTTTCGCAGCCATTTTAAAGCCGATATTCTTAATGACCAAACAATACTCATCATGGGAAAAAACCATAGCAATGAAATAAAATTAGTGCTGAATTTCGGCACAAATCCCTTTGAATATAAATCCGGGAAAGGATACAACATCGCTGAATGCTCTGCATGCAAAGAATGGCTAGGCCCTGTTTCGGGCAAAGCTGAGTTGTTGAAAAAGAATAAAGTCCTCATCCCGGCCGAAAGTATCGTGATTCTAAAACGTTAACAGCTCCCGTTTTCTTTCCTGCCCAAAAACACTAAATTTGTTTTAATCTCGACGCTGAAGGTGTCGAATACTTGTCAAAAAATATTGCGAAAATGACCTGATAAACAAACATCCAAAGAATATGTACAATCCTGTTTCTACATACCGCCTGCAATTCAACAAGGCATTTAATTTCTCTGATGCCCTTCAGCAATCCAAATATTTTCATTTGTTAGGATGCGGCACCATTTATGCCAGCCCGGTGTTTTCGGCCACACCCGGAAGTATGCACGGATACGATGTTACCAACCCACACTCAATAAACGAAGAGACAGGGTCAGAACAGGAACTGCGAAAGTTGATTAAAACACTGAAAAACAGCCGAATTGGATGGTTACAGGACATTGTTCCCAATCACATGGCATTCAACCATCACAATCCCTGGCTGATGGATGTACTTGAAAAGGGACGCGACTCCGAATATTCCGATTTTTTCGATATCGACCGTCAACATCTTAAATTCCGTCAAAAGCTGATGGTCCCGTTTCTGGGCAGACCGGGCAGTGACGCTGTTCGTAATCGCGAAATCAAACTCATATGGGAGAATGGCACATTCTTACTTTCCTATTTCGATAATTACTGGCCAATCAGATTTGAGTCATTCCTTTGGGTTCTGGAACAAAATACTGAAGATATACCCGATTCTCTGTCGCTTGTATTGGAGCAATTCAGACTCGAGGACAAATCACCCGACTACCTGTTTCTCAACGGAGAATGGGAAAGGTTGAAATCAGAACTAAAGAAACTTTCCGAGATCGATGGTGAAGTTCGTTACTTCTTTGAAAATCTGGCAGGCCACATATCTTCCAACCCCGATGCCATTCAGGCCATTTGCGACAACCAACACTACCTTTTAACGTTTTGGAAGGAAACGGAACAACACATCAACTACAGACGGTTCTTTACCGTGAACAGCCTGATTTGCCTGAGGATGGAAGACGAACAGGTCTTCAATTACTACCATCGCGAACTGATTAACTGGATTAACAACCGTTTGTTCAACGGGCTCAGGATTGACCATATTGACGGGTTGCGTAATCCCTCGGAATACCTTCAACAATTACGCGGGCGTGCCGGAAAAAACACCTATATAGTGGCTGAAAAAATACTGGAACAGGATGAAAAACTACCGCATGTATGGCCGGTTCAGGGAACTTCGGGATATGATTTTCTGGCTGTCGTTACGCAGCTTTTCTCTCATAAAAGCGGACTGGAACAACTAAAAAATTTCTATAATAACCTGACTGACCAATCAGGTACACCCGAAGATATTATTTACCAGGGGAAAATATTCATCCTCACCAGGCGAATGCAGGGTGAATGGGAAAATCTGACATCGTTGTTTATTCGTCTGAGGCTTCTTCCAGACGAAAAGGCTTCTTCGGTCTCAAGAGAAGAAATAAAAAGTGCGATTGGGGAGATTTTACTTGCGATGCCGGTTTACAGGCTCTATTCAACCCGTTTCCCTCTAAGGGGAGACGAGCGCAGCATTATGGAAAATGTTTTTGAAGATGCGCAACAGAGAAATCCGGAAACTCAGAATACAATTAACATTTTCAGTGATTTGTTCTTTTCCGGCGAACGGCCCGGGGGCGATACTGATGAACGGCTTTCTCAGTTTTTCACCCGCCTGATGCAGTACTCCGGTCCGCTAATGGCAAAAGGGGTTGAAGATACTCTGATGTATCGCCATAACGCTTTCGTTGCCTATAATGAAGTAGGGAATTCTCCATTTGCTGAAGCGTTGAAGCCAGACGACTTTCATAAAAAAATGTTGGAACGGCATGCCGGTTCGCCACTTACAATGAATGCCACTTCAACGCATGACACCAAAAGAGGTGAAGATGTGAGAGCCCGCCTCAACACACTGACAGAATTCCCCGAAGAGTGGGAAAGTTCGGTTTCAGAGTGGATAAAAATCAATCGTTCATTCAAAAAAAACATTAACGGAAAAGAAGCCCCATCACCTTCAGAAGAGTATCTGATTTATCAGACCTTAACAGGCATGGCTCCTTTCGCCAATGATTTCCCGGATGACTTTACAGACAGAGTTGTTCAATTCATGATAAAAGCCCTTCGCGAAGCTAAAGAGAACAGTTCATGGAGTGCTCCCGATAAAGAATGGGAAGAAGTGGTGTCAAACTTTATTCGCAAGATACTATCCCCCGGTTCTGAATTTCTTAACTCGTTTACAGCCATTCATAAAAAAACAGCCCATTATGGAATATATAACAGTCTTGCGCAATTAACACTCAAATGTACATGCCCCGGAGTACCTGATATTTACCAGGGTACCGAATTGTGGGATTTCTCTCTGGTTGATCCTGATAACCGGCGTACGGTTGATTACAGCACCTTACATCAAACCCTGCAGGAACTGAAAGAGATGTTTTCAATTGAACCGGCAAGGCTCTTCAGAGCACTTAACGAACAGCCCGGAAACGGACACATAAAACTTTGGCTTACTCACAGATTGCTTAAATACCGTAAATACAATACCGACCTGTTTGCCCATGGAAAATACATCCCCCTTAAGATCAAAGGACTCCAAAAGAAACATGTTCTTGCTTTTGCGAGGCATCATAAGGACGTATGGCATCTGACAATTGTTCCGCTCTTTCTTTCAGGCTTCGAAGTGCACGAAAAAAGAGTTTCACCGAACAGTGCAGACTGGAAGAACACACGGGTTGTTCTGCCCGGAGAGGCACCATCGGACTGGATCAATGTTTTCACAGGACGACCCTATTCCTGTGGAAAAGAAATATCCGTTTCCGAAATATTCGAAAGCTCTCCGGTGGGAATATTATTTGCCGATTCGGGTAGAAAAGCCAGAACTGCAGGTGTTTTGATGCACATTACATCTCTCCCGGGACGATTCGGGTCGGGTGACTTCGGAACTGAGGCCACTCAGTTTGTCCACTTTCTTAAAGAATCCGGCCACTCCAACTGGCAGGTTCTTCCATTTACGCCTACTACCCCGCAATCCGGATGGTCACCTTACAGTTCTCCTTCGGCCTTTGCAGGGAATATCATCTTTATCAGCCCCCATAAGCTGGCCGAAGAATCATTAATTGACAAAAAAGAGCTAAAAGAAGCCGAAATTTCCTCTTCGGAAAAGGCCGATTTCACCAAAGCTCTTGAAATTCGCCTGAAACTTACACGTAAGGCTTTTGACAATTTCATGAAGCATTGCAGCCGGCCGGCAAAAGACCAATTCCTTCAATTTTGTGAAAATGAGAAATTCTGGCTTCATGACTTTGCTCTCTTCACCTTACTGAAACAAAGATTCGACAACCTTTCATGGCAACAATGGCCGGTCGAATTCAGGGACAGAGACAAGAGTACTTTAAAATCTTTTGCCGATGAGAACGAACATGAACTGATGCTTGAAAAATTCCGTCAGTACCTTTTTTCTCTGCAATGGCATAATTTGAAACGTCATGCCAATCACCACGGTATCAGAATTATTGGTGACATTCCCATCTATGTAGGATATGAAAATGCAGATGTATGGGCTCATCCCGGCTTGTTTAAACTCAACCCTGATAAAAGTATGGACATGATCGCCGGCGTTCCCCCCGATTATTTCAGTGCAACAGGCCAACTGTGGAATATGCCGGTTTATAACTGGAAAAAGCATGAAAAAGAAGATTTTCACTGGTGGATTCAGCGTATCCGTAAAAACCTCGAACTATTCGATTTGGTAAGGCTTGACCATTTTCGTGGTTTCGCAGCCTACTGGGAAGTTGCGGCAGGCGAACACTCTGCCGAAAACGGCAGATGGGCAGAAGGTCCGGGAGAAACTTTCTTTAACCGCTTGAAAAAAGAATTTCCTGCCATGCCATTTATTGCCGAAGACCTGGGCGAAATAGACGAAGAGGTTTACCGGCTTCGGGATAAATTCGGGCTTCCGGGAATGAACGTTCTGCAATTTGCCTTTGGTGACGACCTCCCCGAATCGATGCACATTCCGCACAATCACAGGTCGAACAGTGTTGTGTATACCGGCACGCATGACAACAATACGGCCATCGGGTGGTATCGCAACGAAATCGATAAAGCAACGAAGAAACGCATCAAGCTATATATCGGCAGTAAAGTAAAGAGTAAGTACATCCATCGCATCCTTACCCGAATGGCCTGGGCCTCCACTGCAAGGCTGGCCATCGTCCCTGTTCAGGACCTGCTTGGAAAAAGTGAGGAAGCCCGGATGAACCGACCTTCGACATCGCAGAACAACTGGACATGGAGGATCAGGTACCTCGATGAGTTGAATGAAATTGCAGGAAATACAAGGGAATTACTGGGGTTATTCTCCAGGTAAAACCAAAACACCAAGTAATACTTTTTCAGTAATCCGTTAAAGAAAGTCTATAAGCAGAGACACAAAATTTTTATTATGAGAGAGTTGTGGTTTGTACTATTAATTGTGTAAACAAAAACCAGTTATACGATCTTAACAAATAAACTTTAAACATATGCAAATACAGGATGCAAAAAAATGAATACCTCGATCGAATGATCTTCATTTCGAAACAAATTCATCTGTAGTTCGTTGAATTATTTATACAACCAAACGTCCGCTAAATAGTGTCTGTCCATAAAGTACCATTTGCTGTGTTACGCTCGCCGCCAAAATACTCATTTACCTGTAGTAAACTCCGTTTTTGGCGGCTTCGCAAGCCTTGCAACTGGCACTTTTTGAACAGACACATGATAAGTAGGAATTTTTTCCTACTTTATAGACAGGCACTAAATAAGGAACTTGTTCCTTATTATCGGGACGAGTTCCATTTGGCCTTTAACCTGCTTTATTCATAAGTTTTCGTC
>NZ_AHZV01000242.1 GCF_000250735.1 Anaerophaga thermohalophila str. Valhall | reverse complement strand
GACGAAAACTTATGAATAAAGCAGGTTAAGTTATTAATGACACTCATACCTCCCTGCCCCGATTTATCGGGGAGTAATCGGGACTCGTTTCAACCATTTAATTTTAATGCCATGGATACATTATCTGAAGCAATGGGAAACCTTAATAAAGAGGGTTTTACAGAAGAAATGCGGCCTTCCGGCAATTTTATTGAAGCCATCGGGGCCAGAAAAAAATATAATCCTGAAGACCTGATAATTATGAAGTCATATCGTTTCGAAGGTATGACCGATCCGGCAGATGAAATGATCTGTTATGCCATCAGTGCCAGGGATGGAACAAAAGGGACATTGGTAATGTCTTTCAGTGCGAAGAATTCAGAGGGGGTAGAAACTGTCCGTAAAATCCCTTCTAAAAAATAAAATTCAATTATCTTTGATAAAATACCGTTAATTAGTGTCTGTCCATAAAGTACCATTTGCTGTGTAATGCTTGCTGCCAAAATACTCAATTACGAAAAGTAAACTTCGTTTTTGGCGGCTTCGTAAGCCGTGCAACAGGAACTTTCTGAACAGACACACATATTGTGAAAATTTTTGCGAGATTATAGACTGGCCATAATTAACCAATGAAACGAGTCTCAATTACTCCATGATAAATCGGGGCAGGCAGGGACGAGTTCCACAGGCCTTAATAGATAAATTTCATACGAATGGTACGAGCATGGCGCTTTGATTTCTCCCTCGGCTCCGCCGATTTGCTTACAAAGAAATCCGCCACAAAAGGACATGGATAAAAGTCACGAGTCCCATTAGGCCAATAACTTAAGTAAATTATATACTAATGAAACAAGTATGGCAAGGTTTGTCACAAGAGAGCATGTACAAACCCCAATCATGCGAGTTCCATTCGGCCAATTAGTTAAATAAATTTTATACGAATGAATAACCGATCCAAAAAGATAAGACTGGGAATTTTTATCATGCTCAGTTCCGCCCTGCTTTTGTTTCTGGTCGTATATTTTACAGCCAGGGAGTTGTTCGAAAAATCCGACACCTATTATGTAAATTTTCACGATGTCTCGGTAAGCGGAATGGAAGTTGGAAGCCCGGTAAAATACCTCGGTATCAACGTAGGTACAATTTCAGGCATTCGTATTAACCCACAGGATATCACCAGTATTATTGTAGAACTCTCGCTTAAGTCGGGGACCCCCATAAAGGAAGACGCAAAAGCAGATATTGTTTCACTCGGAATTACGGGAATGAAAGCAATAGAAATACGTGGTGGAACCAATGAAGCCGATCTTCTGACACCGGGTTCACACATCCAGGCGGGTTCTTCTTTGACATCAGAAATAACCGGAAAGGCCGAAATTATTGCCGAAAAAGCTGAAAACGTCCTCAACAACCTGCAAGTTTTCACTCACCCCGATACTCTGGCAAAAATCATTACAGCCTTGCGGAAATTCAGCAAAATGACGGACGATGCCGATCGGGCCATTTTACGGCTTGATACCATAATTTTTGAAAACAAGAAGGATATAGATTCTACCATAGAAAATGCCAATAAAATCAGTACCTCAATTCTTGAAACAACCAGCACTCTGGAAAAAACAATGGCCCGGATAGACCAGCTGGTTCAAAGCGATTCTATTGGAGATATTATAGGGAATACTCGCGAAATATCACAAAAACTGAAAGAAACAAATATCACACAATTAATTGACGATCTGGCCGGAGTGGTCAGACGAACAAAAGATCTTCTCATCAAGGTAGATGATGATATCAACAAGGGCACCAAAGGACTCGTGGAAACCCAGGAGATGCTGCAATCAACCCTTCGCAATCTTGAAGAAGCTTCCAGAAAAATCAATAACAATCCATCGGTACTCATCCGCAAAAGCAAAGTTAAAAACCTGCCCGATGACAAATTAAAGGATTAATATGAAACAGATAATATTTCCAATTCTGATCATGACCATTATCCTCACAGGATGCGGATCACAAAAAACCGTTGTCAAGAAATACTATACCCTTGAGCAACCAGGCAAGGTAAGTCAGCCCTTTCTTGAAGATTCGGTTCTCTTCAATGCAAGGTGTGAAGTCGGGGATGTGGATGTATATCCGGCCTATTCAAGCCGGAGAATTGTTTTCAGGGATGACTCGCACCAGATACGATATTTTGGAGAGCACGAATGGGCCGTTCAACCCTCAACAGTACTTACGCCCATGATTATCGATTTTTTGTCGGCCAAAAATCTCTTTTTAAGAGTGTCGGACAGATTCTGGGAACACACGCCAGAATATCATATCAACACAACTGTATTCGAAATAGAGGTTGGAACCGCTCAAAACAAAAAAGACTTCATTGCACACCTTAAATTGAGGTTCGAATTGATTGACACCCGTTCCGGAACAAGTATTCTTACCCACATAAGCAACAGAAAATCAACTCTTGAAGAAAGAAGTCTCAATCTGATGGCCGAAAGCATCAGTAATCTTTTTTATGAGGAACTTGAAAATTTTGCACAGCAAATCAGAAAAACACTCTCAGCTCAAAGTTGATATTCGTGAGAAAAAAAAAGTGGACAAATAAATCGAATCATTTCACCCTCGACGGTAATGTGGTGAGGCTTAAAAAAAACCTGACCATTCATAATACTGCCGAATTCCTGAACGACATTGAACTTTTGTTTCGTAAAAGCGGTGAAAGTGACCTTTCTGTCGATCTGTCCGGCCTGGATAATATAGATAGTGCAGGCGCCCTGGCAATACATCGTCTGCCCGAGAATGCAGGAAGATATAACATCTCCCTGAAAATCGAAAATGCAGGAAAAGACATAGAAAACAAACTGTCACTTTTCAGTCCTGTTAAACAAAAAACCGAACAGTCGCATACAAAGGAAGGGATTCTCTATTTACTGGGCGATAGAGCAGGGCATTTCCTGGCCGAATATGTCGCTTCTTTCTTTTATCTCGTTTCGGATATCCTTTTCTGGTCGGTCAGAGACCTGTTCAACAGGAAACAACGCAGGAAGGGCGAGTTTGTAAACCAGGCCATCTCAATAGGTGTAAATGCCCTGCCCATTGTCATGGCAATGGCTTTTATAATCGGGCTGGTTCTGGCTCTTCAGTCTTCTTCTCAACTTCGCAACTTTGGCGCTAATGTCTATATTGTAGACCTTACCGTAATTGCTATGATGGCTGAAATGGGCCCGCTTATCACAGCCATTATGGTTGCCGGGCGTAGCGGTTCGTCCATTGCGGCCGAAATTGCCACAATGAAGGTAACATCCGAGATTGATGCACTACGGACCATGGGCCTGAATCCCGTTCGGTTTGTGGTGATTCCCAAAATATACGGAAGCCTCGTCACTTTGCCTTTTCTGACCATTCTTGCTTCTGTTGCCGGAATTTTTGGAGGCGCCGTTGCTGCCAATCTTTACCTGGATATTACACCCGAAATATTTTTTAACAGGATGCCCGAGGCTCTTTATCAAAAAGACATTCTTACAGGAATAATCAAAAGCATTGCTTTTGCTTTTATCATCGTTATCACGGGAGCCTTCTTCGGCTTCAGGGTGAAAGAAGGAGCCGAGGGAGTAGGGCGGTCTACTACCAGTGCAGTAGTAGCAGCCATTACATTGGTTATTATTGCCGATCTGATTCTGGGGCTGATATTTTACTGATCTTTAAGGCATGACATGTTATGAATAAAGAAAAGATCATAGAAGTTAAGGGACTCAAAGTATCATTTGGGGAAAAAGAAGTGCTTAAAAATGTGACCTTTTCAATTGAGGAAGGAGACGTAACCGTGATACTTGGAGGCAGTGGTTCAGGGAAGAGTACCATTATGAAGCACATGCTGGGTCTTTACCCGGTAACTCCGAATACCATCTCAATTTTTGGACAAGACATAGTTACCATTGACGAAGAACAGGAACTAAAGTTCTATTTAAAACTCGGTGTTTTTTATCAAAACGGGGCACTATTGAATTCCCTGACCGTTGGTGACAATGTAGCCCTGCCACTGGAACAACATACCAATTTGCCTGCAGATGCCATTGAAGACCTGGTTCGTACCAAACTCAATCTTGTTAATCTCGAAGATGCCTATTATCTCTATCCTTCACAATTAAGCGGAGGCATGTTAAAAAGAGCGGCTCTGGCCAGAGCCATTATTATGGATCCGCCCCTTTTGTTTTGCGATGAACCGGGAGCAGGACTTGATCCTGTCTCTCTGGCCAATCTTGACGAACTCATCCTTAAACTTCGCGATCAGCTTGGAATGACTATTCTGATGGTCACACACGAAGTGACAAGTATTTTGCGTGTTGCCGACAAAGTACTTTTCGTTGACAACGGAGTTATTGCTTTTGAAGGAACCCTGACAGAGGCACGCCAATCAGAAATTGAATCGCTAAAAGACTTTTTCACCGTTGGAACCGGCGGCAAAAAAGTCACCCACTAACCTGCTTCAACAACTACTGATAAACAATGTCTGCCCATAAAGTGCCATTTACTGTGTTACGCTCGTCCGAAAATTACTCATTTACGATGAGTAAACTCCGTATTTTCGGACTTCGCAAGCCTTGTAAATGACACTTTCTGAACAGACACATGATAAGTAAGAAACTTTTCCTACTTTATAGACAGGCACTAAATAGTCTGAATCGTCTGAAAATTTCATCACCTGACAGTTCCACCATCTTTGTTTAAGTTTTATATGCCTTAGGTTGAGTATACTTTTGTCTAAAGTCTGCAGCCAATTATTTAACAATTTTTAGTCTCAATTATTTGGATTAAATTTAAATAAGCATTAATTTTGGACAAGTTTATCTGAAATATGAATTAAATCGATTGTCTAATCATAAAAAACTTAAACATTATGGCATTTGAACTTCCAAAACTCGATTATGCTTACGACGCACTCGAACCGTATATCGATGCTCGTACCATGGAAATCCACCATACCAAACATCATGGCGGCTATACCAGTAAATTAAATGCAGCCATTGAAGGTAGCGACCTCGACGGGAAAAGCATTGAAGAACTTCTGGCCAATGTCTCCAGACACTCAACAGCTGTGCGCAACAATGGAGGCGGTTATTACAATCATAACCTCTTTTGGAAAGTAATGGCGCCCGATGCAGGAGGTAAGCCCGAAGGAGAATTGTTGGCAGCCATCGAAAAAGAATTTGGCTCATTTGATCAGTTTAAAGAAACTTTTAACAATGCAGCAGCTACCCGCTTCGGTTCAGGGTGGGCATGGCTGGTTAAACAAAACAATGGTAAACTTGTAGTGGGAAGCACCCCAAATCAGGACAACCCGCTCATGGATGTTTCCGAACTTAAGGGAACTCCCATCCTTGGACTGGACGTTTGGGAACATGCCTACTACCTGAAATATCAGAATAAGCGTCCCGAATATATTGATGCATTCTGGAATGTAGTAAACTGGGATGAGGTAGCCAGACGTTTTGAAACAACATAAACCGGAATTACCAACCATTTGTCAATCAACTAAACTTTATCCGGGTTTAATGTAACACCCGCGAAGCCACATGTGTTTCGCGGGTGTTCTGATTTTACTGGGAAGTATTATCGATCTTGCTATCTTTGCAGTAAAACAAAACCATTTGAAACGAGCTGGCAGAGATTTTCATAACTTGTCCCGTTCATTCGGAAAAAGAGCGTGTATAAATGCTGGGATGCAGATTCCATCAAGACAAAAACTTAGACTAATTTTATATTAATAAAACATGTCTCAGATTGATCCCCGAATAGAAGAAAGCTGGAAAGAAGCACTGAGTGAAGAATTTAATGCTCCGTATTTTTCAGAGCTGAAAAAATTTCTTGTTGATGAAAAAAGGAAGCATCAGGTTTACCCTCCCGGCCCGATGATATTCAATGCCTTTAATCATACGCCACTCGAAAAGGTAAAAGTGGTACTCCTCGGACAAGATCCCTACCATGGCCCGGGCCAGGCACAGGGACTTTGCTTTTCTGTCCCCGATGGTATCCGCCAGCCTCCTTCGCTACAGAATATTTTTAAAGAAATTGCCAACGATACAGGGACACCGCCTCCGCCATCGGGCGATTTGACCCGTTGGGCCAGGCAGGGCGTCCTGCTGCTAAATGCCACGTTAACTGTCAGGGCGCGTACTCCCGGCTCGCATCAGGGCAAAGGATGGGAACAATTTACAGATGCTGCAATTAAAGTTGTCTCGGAAACACGCAACAATATCGTCTTTTTATTATGGGGACGATATGCCCAAAACAAAGCAGCACTTATTGATACATCGAAACACCTGGTGCTGAAAGCAGCCCACCCCTCCCCTTTTTCTGCACATAATGGCTTCTTCGGTTGTAAACATTTTTCTAAAACCAACGAATGGTTGAAAAATCACGGACTAAAAGAAATTGAGTGGTGATAATTGAATCTGCTCCTGTGCAAGCATAAAAAAACCCCCTGCAAAGCAGAGGGACTTATCATTTCACCATCACAGATAGTTGTTCATCGTCGATAACCTGTCTTACTTAATTTCAATCATACGAGCAGGTTTTGGTTTAACCTCATCACGCTTCTGCAAGGTAATTCTCAGCAAACCATCTTTGTATTTTGCATCAATTTTGCTTTCATCAACCTCATCTTTAGGGATGGCAAATGAACGGTTGAATGATGAATAACAGAATTCGCGACGAGTGTACCCTTTGTCCTCATCTTTTTGCTCGTCTTTTTCTTCCACTTCGGCAGAGATGCTAAGCACACCGTTATCGATTTCAACTTTAAAATCATCTTTTTTCATTCCCGGTGCTGCAACCTCAATAACATATTCATCGTCATTCTCCTTAACGTTAACAGCGGGAGTGGAAGTTCTGCGAGCAGGAGTGTCAAAGAAATCACCTCCAAAGAAATCATCAAAAATGTTGGCGATGTCGGGCACCTGGTTGTTAAATCTTCTTACAATTGTCATAGCTATATCCTCCTGATTTTTTTTGGTTTGACATTTCTTTTTTAATCATTCTGTAAAGAAAATATCAAAGGAAATGCCAATACAAAACAAGCGTCTAAATGACATAAACGACGAAATTAAAATGCCACAAAGTCATACAAACCAGAGATATAGCGCCATTTTGGCAGAAATACGACCATTTTATCCGGTTTTCTCTTTCTTTCTTGTGCTCGTCTATAAGTTCGTAAAGATTATCACAATATGTATGTCTGTCCAGAAAGTGCCAGTTGCAAAGCTTGCGAAGCCGCCAAAAACGGAATGTTAAAATCAATCTTCCCAGAAATAATTTGGGTTGGAAAAACCTTTACACTGCATAAAGAATTTAAAACACCGATAACATAGAGATAACACAGAAAAGACAATAAAAGAAGACATTTGAAGCGTGGAAACATTTTTTATTTCCTCCCAACAATTCCTGTGTGTAAAGGGTCGTTTCGAACGTGAAACGACCCTTTCTTTAAACAGGTTTATCCTCTTTTAAAGAGAGCCTTAATAATATAAAAAACCATTTTGGGATTTTCTTTCAGCCGACGTGATGAATAGCCCAGCCATTCTTTTCCGTAAGGCACATATACTCTCATTTGATGTCCGGCAGCTATAATTTCGGAACGCAATTCAGGCGTAACACCATAGAGCATTTGAAACTCATAGTCGGCAGAAGTCAGCGAATACTTTTTTATCAATTGCCGGGCCGTATCGGTCAATGCCCGGTCGTGAGTAGCAATCCCGACGTAAATTCCCCTATCAAAGAAAAATTCAAGGGCTTCTATAAATTGTTTATTAATGGCCTTCCTGTCACGGATAGCAATTTCAGGAGGTTCAACATAAATTCCTTTACAAAGGCGAACATTAACAGGAGCCGATGGTGAATGTAATTCAGCCAAAAATTGAAGATCGCCCGTTAAACGCTTCAGGTACGCCTGAATAACAATACCAACATTTAAAGGATATATTTTGTGCAATCGTCGGTAAAGCTCCAGCTCGGCATCCACGCAACTGCTGTCCTCCATATCAATCCGAACAAACGAGTGGTGCCGATTTGCCTTTTCCACCACACTTTTAACCAGTTCAAAGCAAGTCTCAAAATCTATCAGAAGCCCAAAGTTTGAAGGTTTTAAAGAATAAGTGACCGACAATTTTTCCGATTCAAACCGATCAATCATTCCCAGATAAATCTGCTGAACGGCTTCTGCATCCTTAATATCGGTAATATATTCTCCCAGATGATCAATGGTAGCAACCATGCCCTTCCCGGCCAGGTCCCTTGCAACGCGCACCGCATCATCAATTGTCTCCCCGGCAATATAACGCCTGGAAAAAAGCCACACAAATTTTTTGGGCAAATAAGGAAGTATCGAAGCAATTATTTTATTTATCATACGTTGAAAAGATAAGGGCCAAAAATCCATCCGGACTTTGGTAATGAAACAAACAAAAAGCCAAAGGACTCAAACGTTTAAAATAGTGCGTTAACCATTGCTGATTTTTCTTCTGAGTTAAAAGCTCGTGTTGCTGTTGCTATACTTGTTTTCTCTCACTTTGAGAATGTAAAAATCATTGCCAGTTTAACGCTTTATGCCGTATTTTATACATCAATATTACGTTAGGTTTTCCCAATGGATTGCAAGCCAATTGTTTGCAATCAAAACCCTTTCCCTGCCAAGATGCAGTATACCAAAGTAATATTGGATTATCCGACATCTTAAATCTGGAAACCTGACAGTCTGTTGACACATAAAACAACTTTAGTCTGTTTTATTCATAAATTTTCGTTATGAGATGCTCTAATATCAAATAATACAAGCAACCGCAGACAAATTTAAGGCAGGAAATAGTGAACTATTTCCAGGTTAAATTTGATGAGAACGCTTGTATTCTGCCGATAGTTGAGCATCGTAATAGAAAAATTATGAATAAAGCAGGTTAGTAAATATTCCATTTTCAGGGGATAAAAAAAATGATACATCTCACAAATGCATTTGTAATTGACTTAATCTGATAAAATTCATATTTTGTTTATAGTGAGATGAAAGAATTGGGTAGAAAGGGTCAGTACTTTTTTTAATGACAACAAAAACTTTCACAGGGTTATTGATCGCAGTGGTACTTTGTATGCTGCCGGTAAGAAGTATCTATGCACAAAGCTGCGATTATCAGGGCGGGCAAAACGACGACTGGATATTTGACAAACGTTGCGCCCCCGTGAGAGTAGAACGTATTGTGACTTTTCGCGGAGTCGATGACGGAGGTACAGGTGATGTCAGCATCTATTTTGACTGGGGTGACGGCTCCGATCCGGACATCATACCCGCCACCGAAATATCTGCCGGCAACTGGCAGGCCAATGCAACACATATTTATCCACCGGGAGGAGACCAGTGTAATTACGAGGCCGATGCTTACCTGATGGTTGACGGTGTGTTATGTACCAGTTCTGTCCAGACACAAACCGCCACCGTTTGGGATATTGACAACCAAAACGGAGGAAACATCAACATAAGCCCGGAAGTATTCCCTATCTGTATTGGCGATGACGGAGCCGTGCAATTTACCGATGTTAGTCAATGGAACTGTACTCCTCCGGATGAAGAAGATACTCCGAATTACAGAAACCGATGGACACAATGGATCTACGGAACCGGTTCTACCAATATCTCTACTGCAGAAGTCGCAGGGAATACTTATTCATGGCCTTATGCCGGCCCGATCAATCACTATAATGCAGATACTGTTCTTGCCCCTTCACCTCCCTTCGCTTTATCTGAAAACATTTATATACCAGCAGGTTACGATGTCGGCGATCATTTCATTGTCACCATCCGAAACTGGAATGCCTGCAATCCTTATGACGATCCCAGTATCGCAGGCCCGCCAGCCGATCCTGATAACGGAGATCACGATCCTGTTATCTCCACAGCCATGGTAGTCATCGTAGATTTGCCGGATAGCAGTATTGACCCGGCCGGGCCGTTCTGCGAAACCGACGCTCCTTACACGCTTAATCCTGCAACCCCCGGTGGAACATGGTCCGGCCCCGGAACCGATCCGGCAACCGGAGTTTTTACCCCTGCTGATGCCGGTCCAGGAACACATGCCATATATTATAATGTAACAAGCTCAGACGGATGCTCTGCTACCGGGTCTGTCAATATTGAAGTGAGAGAGGCACCGAACATTGAAATTACGCCGGGAGATACCGCCTTTCTTTGCCCTGGCCTTGACCTTCAACTCAATGCAAATATCAGTGCGGGAACACCACCGTATTCATTTCAGTGGACGGGCGATACAGTACCCCTCAGTGATACCGGCATACAAAACCCGGAATTTAACACTTCGGTCGTAGGGTCTTATATGCTTACTGTAACCGTAACCGATGACACCGGCTGTTCCAATCAATCAGTCATTGTAATAGAAGTAGAGGACGTTTCGGTGGACTTCGATCCCAATCCTGTTGAAGTTTGCGCAGGAACCCCTGCAGAACTCATGCCGATAACTTCGGGAGGAAGTACTACTTATGTTTCTCACCAATGGTCGGGCGCACATATTGACAAACTTTCAGACACCAATACCGCCAATCCTGAGTTTTTCTCAACAGAAACCGGAACGTTTGAATTTACCTATGAGGTTATTGACGACATGGGATGCTCCGATCAAACTAACATCACAGTTATCGTAAAAGAGCAACCGGTAGCCCATGCCGGCCCGGATGAGCAAATCTGTGCTTCTGAATATCAGCTACAGGGCAACAACAGCTCCGGAACTGCACTTTGGACAGTTATATCAGGGCCAGGAAACCTTGACATCGAGGATTCATCTCTATTCAATTCCCTGGTCACTGCCGACACTTACGGAACATATGAGCTCGTCTGGTCACTCGACATAGATGGATGTACAGACAGGGACACAGTTGCTCTGACATTTTCGGAAACTCCCGTACCATCCGTTGCGGATGACTATCAAATATGCGGCCTTGATGCAACCATTGAAGCTTTCCCCGATATGGCCGGAGGGGAATGGTCGGTTACCTCAGGCCACGGAAATGCAACAATTCTTGACGCCACCAGCTCAACATCAGAAGTAAATGTTGAAGAACCAGGCATCTACACATTCACCTGGAGAGAAGTTTCTCCCGATGGATGTACGGCGGAGGCGTCTCAAACCATAGAGTTCATGCCGCAGGCTGTGGCTGATATAGCCCCATTCACTGATGAAGGCTGTTCTCCGGTTGAAATTACATTCGAAAACAACTCTCTTAATGCCGACAGTTATCAATGGAACTTTGGTGACGGAAGCTCTTCAAGCCAGGAAAATCCAACCCATATTTTTGTGGCATCATCGAATGTTCCCGACACCGTCATTATTGAATTACAGGCACAAAACGATTATGGTTGCAACGACACTTCCTTTTACGAATTAATCGTTAAACCAGTCCCTGTTGCCTCGTTTGAAGCTACTCCGGCAGACGGCTGTTCTCCACTCGAAGTAACCTTTGCAAACACTTCATCAGAAGGACAAAACTACACATGGAACTTTGGGGACAATAGCCCCGAAGTCAATGACAAGGACCCGGCACACACATTTGTCAATACCGAGACTTATGTCCAATCCTATCTCGTTGAGCTCATCGCAGAAAACCAATATGGTTGCACTGACCTCCAAACTCATTACATAACAGTATATCCGGTAAGAGAGATATCTCTCACCGCAAACCCCCAAAGTGGCTGTGCACCTCTTTCCACTCAACTGACAACAGAATCGGGGGCCAGGGAATATCACTGGAATTTTGGTGATGGAAACACTGAAACAGGGGAGTATCAGACATCACATGTTTTTGAAAACAACACCACCGACTCTGTTTTATACACAGTAAAAGTTACCGGAATCTCATCCTTCGGTTGCACAGAAGAAGCTTCAACCGACGTTGTGGTGCACGCTACACCCGATCCGGTTTTTACGGCAATCCCCGAAGAGCAGCAAATGCCTGATAACACGATTACTATCGACAATCGGACTACAGGCAACTGGAACTACCTTTGGACTTTCGGGGATGGCACCACTTCTGAGGAACAACATCCCGGAGATCATAAATATTCATATTCAGGTGATTATGAAATAAATTTACTCGCTTATAGCGAACATTGTGAAGCCCGCTATTCCAAAACAATTTCCATTATCCCTATGGTCCCCGATATCAGCTATGGACCTGATACAGCGGGCTGTCCCCCGCTCACGGTAAATTTTTATAATAATACAATCGACGCAAAGACTTTCCTGTGGGATTTCGGAGACGGTCAGTATTCAGATGAAAAAAATCCGACACACACATATAGAATTCCAGGCAAATACAAAGTATCGCTAACGGCTTATGGAACCGGCGGAGAAACTACCGTCAATGATGTTATAGTTGAAGCTTATCCAACACCGTCAGCTCTTTTTGAACCTGTTCCAAAAGTGGTATATATCCCGAATGACGGCGTAACATTCCTCAACAAATCTGAAGGAGCCGTTTCCTATTCATGGTTTTTCGGTGACGGAAATACATCACACGACTTTTCCCCAACACATATTTATCAGGAAACGGGGAGTTACGATGTTACATTGCTGGTAAACAATGAATATAATTGTTCCGATGAATTGACAATTCCGAATGCCGTAAAAGCATTGCAAGGGGGCGAAATTGATTTCCCAAACGCATTTACACCCAACAAAAACGGCCCCTCAGACGGTCATTATCAGTATGGCGACCGGAACAACCACGTGTTTTATCCTTTCCTCCAGAAAGGAATTGTTGAGTACCGGCTTCAGATATTTTCGCGATGGGGTGAACTTCTGTTTGAGAGTAGCGATATCAACCGTGGGTGGGACGGTTACTATAAGAACAATCTGTGTCCGCAGGGGGTCTATATCTGGCGCGTAACCGCTACCCTGAGTGATGGCAGGCGCATTGAAAAGACCGGAGATGTTACTTTGCTCAGGTAGTAAGTAGTGCGTGTCTATAAACTCGCATAAATTTTTACAATATGTGTGTCTGTCCAGAAAGTGTCATTTACAAGGCTTGCGAAGTCCGAAAATACGGAGTTTACTCATCGTAAATGAGTAATTTTCGGACGAGCGTAACACAGTAAATGGCACTTAATGGACAGACACTAAGTATTCTTTACAACCGATAAGAAATATGAGGTATTAAACCCTCAACCCTGAATAATAGACCGTTAGATTACTAGATTTAAGATATAAGATGATTCGTATCCCATTGAAAATATGCATTTTATCAAAACAAATCCGTGAATATAACCAATTGAATCTAAGGTATTTGCAAAAGATTAACCGACTATTTGGTAGAATGTAGAATAATAATGAGTCTATTCCTAAAAGTCTCTCAGAAGCAGACTCATTTATAAAATAGTTAACTGCTATTAAAACAATTAGAGGCAAGACTGGAAAAAATTGCGGAACATGCAGAGTATTTTTATGAGAAAACAAGGACTTATATTGCTATTCATCAATTTTGTTCTGACAGGAGCCGGAGCACAGGACCTTCATTTTTCACAGTTTTATGCTTCTCCGTTATACCTTAGCCCCTCACTGGCAGGGGCCACCGACGGAGCGAGACTGGTTTTGAATTACCGAAACCAATGGCCGGGAATTGAAAAGGCTTTCAGCACATATGCCGTTTCATTTGACAACTATTTTAATGCATTTAACAGCGGACTCGGGTTACAGTTAATACAAGACAAGGCAGGCACAGCAGGACTAACTACTACTCACGCTGCACTACAGTATTCCTATAACATACAAATTTCAGAAGAATGGCAGGTTGTTCCGGCCATTCAGTTCGCGTACGGAAACCGGGCCATCGATTTTAGCAAATTGCGGTTTGCCGACGAACAAATTGGTGGCGGCGCATCAGGGTCCTGGGATCAGTTGTCGAACGAACAAGCCCAGTATGTAGATTTTGCTTCTTCGGTTCTTTTTTACAGCCCTTTTATGTGGCTCGGGATAACAGCCGACCATCTGGCTACTCCCAACTACTCCTTCCTGGGAGAAGAAATGCAGCTGCCAGGGAAATATATTCTGTTTGGAGGAATTAATTTCTGGACCGAAAAACGCAGACGTATCAAGGGTGACCGATCGTTTTCAGGCACTTTCCGCATTCAGCGTCAGCAGAATTTTAACCAGGCCGATGTGGGAGCATACTGGTTTAATGATCCTTTGGAAGTGGGAGTATGGTATCGCGGACTGCCGCTGCTGAATAACGAGGTAGAAAACAAAATCAACCAGGATGCTGTTGTTGTGTCACTGTCTTACCGGCACGGAAATGTGAGGTTTGGTTACAGCTACGACATTACCATCAGCGGATTGGGCTGGAGATCGGCCGGCGCTCACGAACTTTCTCTTATATATGAGTTCAATCAAAACTTTCGCATCCGAAACCGTGGCAGACGGCCTGCCGTTCCTTGCCAGCCATCTTCGAATCCCCTTATTGATCAGGATAATACCGGAAAATACAGAAAAAAACCAAAAAGAATTTTTTAATAAGTCATTTCTCCCGGCAGAAAGCTTTTGTCATAATAATCCTGAAAAAAATCGTTATTTTTATTATATTTGGGTTGTACGCAAGCCCTATAATTTTGAGAGGCAGAATAGCATTTGTCCGTTGCTCTTCTTCCTCGCAAAAGCAAGATTCATTCTATAGTTCATTCTATAGAAAAAGTAAAATCTACCCTTTTGTCAAAATAAAAACACAAAATCATGAAATTTTCACTTCCACAATTACCCTATGCTACGGATGCTCTGGAGCCTCATATTTCGAAACGAACATTGGAGTTCCATTACGGAATGCATCATCAAACCTATGTCAATAATCTGAACAACCTGGTTCCGGGCACCAAATTTGAAAATGCTGATCTGGAAACCATCATCAAAGAAGCCGACGGAAGCATTTATAACAACGGGGCACAGGTTTGGAACCATACGTTCTATTTTTCTTCCCTGTCGCCTAACGGTGGCAATGCACCCACAGGCCCCCTGGCTCAGGCTATTGATGAAGCATTTGGCTCTTTCGGCGCATTCAGGGAAAAATTTTCGCAGGCTGCCACCACGCTTTTCGGCTCAGGCTGGGCATGGCTTGTGAAAAACAGAAACGGAAAACTTGAAATCATAAAAGAAAGCAATGCAGGTAATCCTATGCGCAATGGAATGATTCCGATCCTTACCTGCGATGTATGGGAGCATGCCTATTATCTCGACTATCAGAACAGACGTCCCGATTATATAGAAGAATTCTGGAATTGTGTCGACTGGGATATTGTAGGTAAACGTTTTTAAAATTCTGAATTCAGAATACCACAATAGTCGGTTAATAGTAGAATAATCCATTTAAAATCTACCGATTTATTTATTATGAACAACTTAAAAGATTTAGTCAGGCGAAACCGTAGTTATCGTCGTTTTTACCAGGACATCACCATCCCCGAATACGTACTGGAGAGTCTCGTGGACCTGGCCAGACTTTCTCCATCTGCCCGCAATGCACAAACCTTGAAATACTTCATTTCATGTGATGCTAAAACCAATGAACTGATATTTCCGCATTTATCATGGGCAGGTTACCTGAAAGACTGGGACGGACCGGCACAGGGTGAACGCCCTTCGGCTTACATTGTCATTTTGAATGACGTAAACATTTCGGACACCTATTTCTGCGACGATGGTATTGCTGCGCAAAGCATTCTGTTGGGAGCTGTAGAGCAGGGATTGGGCGGATGCATCATCGGTTCGGTAGACCGATTAAAACTACAAAAAGCCCTAAAACTCCCCAGGCACCTGAAAATTGTTGAAGTTATTGCGCTTGGTAAACCACGCGAAGAGGTGGTCATAGAAGACGTGAAAGACGACAATATTAAATACTGGCGCGACGAAAACCAGGTACATCATGTGCCCAAACGCTCGCTGGAAGAGATCATTGTAAAGTGTTCCGGCAAAGAAGAATAGAGCCGGTTCTTAACCGGTTCGTTTCACATTCATTGCCACACTTCCCCCCCTGTTCGTTGTTCTCTGTTTTGAACCACACCTGATTGCCTGGTTCCGGATCATAAAAATCACTACCTATAAATGCCTCATAGTGAAAAAACAGAATTTCGGGGGGATACTTTATAATTTATAACCTGATTCCTTATTGACAAAAAAGTAGCCTTAAATCTGAATACCTACGAATAACAAGCCGCTAAAAAAACCAAACTATTTCCCTTTAATCAAATGAACAGCCCCCTCCTTCTTGTGTACCTCTCCATCGTTGTATCCTTCAGCATAGATGTAATAAAAATAAACCCCCGGCGCATGGCCATCTCCATCCCAACCCACAGCAGGATCGGTACTCTCGTATACTTTCCTGCCCCAACGATTAAAAACCACCATTTCAAACTTTTTCAGTGATTTGTAGGCTGCCCTGAATTCGTCATTAATGCCATCGCCGTTGGGGGTAAACACATTCGGTACCTCCAGTTCCGATTCCCATATATTTACAACAAAGGGATCACTCAAATCTTCACATCCCGAATCCCTGTTCACCACTTTCAGATAAACGCTGTCCTGGCCCGCTTCGGAAAAGACAAAACGGGGGTTCTGCTCAATGGACCTGCCCGAATTACCGAAGGTCCACTCCCACGCTGTAATTTTTCCCAGGGAAGTATCGGTAAACTTGATTTCAATGGGGGCCGATCCCCTGACTTCATCATGTCGTTCATTAAGAACGGTATCCTTTAAACTTTCTGTTTCAAAATCGGCCTTCACAGCAATAGCCTGATAGTCTGCCTGCGCTTCAGCATCATTACCAAACCTGTCGGTGACAGTTACCACATAGGTCAAATCCTCATAAGGCGCATTAAACGAAACAGCCCTGCCATTGTGCTGCTCATCGCTATCGGGTTCTGTCGTCCATGCAAAGGAGAGCCCGTAATCAAGCGGTTCCTGTGACCCATCAACAGGATCATAATAAAACAGTGGGACAGTATCGGCTGAAGCCAACAAATCAACCCCGAAACAATCGTCGTAAACAATTTCGGCTTCAACATCGGTTATTGCCTGAGAATTGAAAACCCAAAAACGTTGGTCAAGTACTACATTACCGTTGTCTTCAACGACAAGCCGGTAACCTCCTTCATCATTCAAACTCAATTGCTCTCCCCCGCTCTGTAAAACATTGTTCCATGAATTATCACCCATATCATGGTTGTACCAGGTTAAAGACAAACCGGATGTTCCGTTTTCATAACTCACAACCATGGGTCCTTCCGTGGTGAAACAAAAAACCGGATCATTGACTACCTCGGTCGGATACTCTGTTTGAACAACCACCGAATTCTCAGCTACAATTTGTCCATGCGTTAATTCAATGCAGGCAAATGAAAAAAGCAAAACGATAATGAAACGGACGTATGTCATTCCTTACATTTTTTTAATGTGCAAAAATATAATTCTGTCTACAAAGTCGAGAAAGTTTTTTTCTTATCATGTGTCTGTTCAGAAAGTGTCATTTACAAGGCTTGCGAAGTCCGAAAATACGGAGTTTACTCATCGTAAATGAGTAATTTTCGGACGAGCGTAACGCTGTAAATGGCACTTTATGAACAGACACTAATCATTTAACGTATCAACAGATTCTTAAATTGTGAATGTACCCAACGGTTTTAAGCATTTTTACAAATTCATGCTCCGTCGAACAGGAATTCTTATCTTTGACACGTAAAAAGTCATTAAATATTTTTGCAGGTTTATAGACGAAAAATATTTAGTGCCCCTCTATTAAGTACAATAGATTGTTAGATATTTTGATATAAGACGATTCATGAGTGCGGTATAAAAAGCATATTTTTGTCAAAATCAAGGCGTTTTAAATTTTTGTACCGGAGTTAACTCGTTGTTAATGAGGATGCAAAAATTTGAAACAACACAGAGCTTGGCAACAAAGATGCTTTTTAGACCGGGCTCATTCATACAATCTTATATACTGCATTAACAGATACAACCTTTAAATCACAAGCAATGGGTTTGCAACGTATTGTAAAAGTTTAATGAACTCTTGATAGCTATGCAAAAATATACAATGCTCATCGCACATATTATTCTTCTATCAGTTGCTCTGGTCTCTACCATGTGTTCAGATGCCAAAAAAGAGAAACAAGAACCAGAGCAAATCAATGAAGAAGTGGGATTACCAGTTGACCATCTGCAGCAATGGAATGCTGATAAACTCTCTTTGTTTGTTCATTTTGGTGTTTACTCGGTTTTAGGTGGCGAATGGGAAGGCAAAAAAGCTGAAAGAGCTGAAAATATATGGGCCGAAACCGGAATGTTTGCCGATGAATATGAACAAACTGCCAGAGATTTAACACCTAAAAACTGGGACCCGGCAAAGCTCATCAATCTTGCCAGAGACCTTGGTATCAAAAATATCATTTTCACAGTCAAACATCACGACGGTTTTTGTCTCTTCAAAACCGAAACAACCCCATTTAATATCGTCGACTTTACCACATTTGATCATGATCTGATGGAAGAAATAGCCGATGCTTGTAATAATGCCAATATCGGTATTGGAATCAACTTTTCACTGACCGACTGGCATTTGCCCGCAGCATCGCCTATGTCTTCACATTACGGAGCACCGGTTACCGAAGCCCATCATCAAAATAATCTTGACCAAATCAGGGAATTGCTAACCAATTATGGTGACATTTCTGCCATCTATTTCTATTCGGGAATAAATACGCCTGCCCAAAGCCGGGAATTGCGCGAACTCATAAAAAGTCTTCAACCACAGTGCCTTATCAGCAACGGAATTGGCAACAATATGGGTGATTTCATTGCTTCTCCTTTTAATCACGCACCGGTGATTATTCCGGATATTCCATGGATACAACGAAGTTCTGCATTGAGGCCATCTTTAGGATACAAAAAGAATAAAACAACTGTCGATACACTTGGTATTGCACGAAGCAAAATACGCGAATTGGTAAAAGTAATTTCGGAGGGTGGAAATTATGCTCTCAATCTTGCCCCCAAAGGAGACGGCTCCCTGGATGAATTGGAAAAAGAGATTTTGAACCATATGGGAAGATGGATCAAGGTTAACCGGGATGCTATCTTTCGCACGCAGAAGAATCCGCTTGGCGATACATCAAACTCATGGCTGGCTACCTGGAAAGATGACCATCTGTATCTGTTCATCGATTCGGTCCCTTCTTCACAGAAAATTGTTTTCTCAGCACCCGGCAATGAAATAGAAAAAGTGAGATTCCTTGGAAGCGGCATTGAACCGGCGTTTTTCAGTCGCGGACAAAAACATGAAATCACATGGACTTCTCCTGCCATGGCCGATCCGATGCAACTTCCTGTCCTTGAAGTAACAATGAAAGATACTATCCAACCGATTGCCGGTGAACCATTATATACCGCTCTCAACGATACAATCTCCCTTCATTTAAATAATGCCACCCCATTCAGAAGCATTTCCGGCATGGACAGACTTTCAGAGATACCATCGAACACAGCTTTGCGATGGAACCTTGGAATCAAACAAAAACCATCCGCCCTACTGAAATTTACTTCCTTCGAAGTGGGAAAAACCATTAAAATCAAGACGGAATCATCAGAGATGGTAGAAACACTAAAAGGCAATCGTAGTAACCTGATACGTTCAGAAAACGATACCATTCAGACCGGTCAGATATTCAGGTCAAAGCCCTTCTACGGAGCTTTAAAAGACCTTCATGTTAACCCAAACGGAAACAATCGCCTCCAAATTTCACACGGATCATGGATGGTAAATTCCGGACATAAAGACAATCTGAAACCATTGCCACTAACACATCATTACTATTATGTAGAAATCGATTCTGAGAATCCGCAAAAACATCTGTACCGGATAACCGGTAATGATGGTATTCAGGTTTGGCTAAACAAGGAGGAAGTGCTGCTTGCCGGAAATGATAATATGGAAAAACCCATGACTTGTGAGGTTGTACTCAATCTGAAGAAAGGAGAAAATATACTACTAATAAAAAATTTCAACCGGTGGGGAAATGAAGATCATTTCTCGCTTACCCCGATGCCCCAGGCCAGATGGCTGATCCAGTCCGTGGAAATACCCGAAAATCCTGGATTTATTGAAGTAACGGAGCAGAACAAAGAGAATGTCCACGCGGATATTTATATGCCTAACTTTTCTATCGAACTGATGTCCGAAAATTAAAGAATAGCTATATTCAAATTTTTGAAAACCGAAAGTTTCTGTGGAAAATTACCTGGAACAACTTAACGAAGCACAATACAAAGCAGTCGTCGATATAGACGGACCGGCACTGGTTATTGCCGGGGCCGGATCGGGAAAAACGCGTGTGCTTACTTATCGAATCGCGTATTTGTTGAGTAATGGCGTGCCACCCTGGAGTATTTTGGCGCTTACCTTCACCAATAAAGCCGCTCGTGAAATGAAGGAGCGCATTGGTCGGATTGTAGGTCAGGAAATGGCATCGAAACTCTGGATGGGTACATTTCATTCAATTTTTGCCCGAATTCTGAGGATGGAAGCCAAATACATTAATTTTCCGGCTACTTTTACCATATATGATACAACCGACTCAAAGAGCCTTATCAACGGCATCCTCAGAAATATGAAGCTGAACAAAGATAAAGCTTACAAACCGGGAACAATTCTCGGGCGTATTTCTTCTGCAAAAAATGACCTCATTGTACCGGCGGCATACGCACGTGATCAAAAACGAACCATGGCCGATGCAGCTGCCAATATCCGCATGATGCCTGAAATTTATGAACACTACATGCGCGAATGCAGAAAAGCAGGAGCCATGGATTTCGACGATCTTTTGCTAAATACAAACATCCTTTTTCGCGATCATCCCGAAGTATTAGCCAAATATCAGGAACGCTTCAAATATATCCTGGTTGATGAGTATCAGGACACCAACTTCTCTCAATATCTGATAACCAGGAAACTGGCCGAAAAACATAAAAACATCTGTGTGGTAGGTGATGATGCCCAGAGTATTTACAGCTTCCGGGGAGCTAAAATTGAGAATATACTTAACTTCAGAAATGACTATCCGGATTACAAACTTTTCAAGCTTGAACAAAACTACCGCTCCACGCAGACTATTGTCAACGCAGCAAACAGCATCATTGTAAGGAACAGGGGCCAAATACACAAAAAGGTCTATTCGCAAAACGATGAAGGTGCAAGAATCAATCTGATTCAGGCCCATTCCGATGTTGACGAGGGCTTTATTGTTGTCAACGACATTAACGAAGTTCGGCTCAGACACCAATGCCAATACAAGGATTTTGCAATTTTGTACCGTACCAATGCCCAGTCGAGAATTTTTGAAGAAGCGCTGCGTAAAAAAAACATACCTTATAAAATATATGGCGGCCTTTCTTTTTATCAGCGTAAAGAAATAAAGGACCTTTTAGCCTATCTGAGAGTATCGGTCAATCCGAACGACAATGAAGCCTTAAAAAGAATCATCAACTATCCGGCCAGGGGAATCGGCAAAACCACTATGGATAAAATTGAGGCTCTGGCCAACCACAACAATGTTAGCTTATGGGCTGTTCTCACCAATCCGGCCCTTCCCAACGCCGGCTTCAATACCGGAACACTCAGAAAACTAAATAGCTTTACCCGGCTTATTTCCGGGTTTATCAGTCAGGTGCCAAACCTCTCGGCATTCGATATTACAAATGAAATTGCTACGCAAAGCGGTATCCTGAAAGAGCTGCATCAGGACAAAACACATGAAAGCCAGACACGACTCGAAAACCTGGAAGAACTGTTTAACGCCATTCGCGAGTTTTCTGACGACAGACAGGAAAGCGGGGATAGTAACGGACTTGTTGATTTTTTGCAGGAAGTCTCTCTTCTGACAGACCAGGATACAGAAAAACCCGACGACATCAACAAAGTAACCCTCATGACCATTCATTCCGCCAAAGGACTCGAATTCAAAAACGTTTATATCGTCGGTATTGAAGAAGGATTGTTCCCGTCAGGCATGGCCTCAACAAGCGAAGCAGGCCTGGAAGAAGAGCGACGTCTGTTCTATGTAGCGTTAACAAGAGCACAGGAAAGAGCCACGCTCACCTTCTCACGAAGCCGGTATAAATTCGGCGAGCTGACTTTTGCCCGCCCCAGTCGCTTCCTTGGCGAAATTGATCAGTCATACCTCAACATCCCCGGGGAAACCAGCAGCTTCGCTCCGCCAAAAACACCCCTGAGCAGTAAAAGAATGTCCGAAAGACGTTCATTCAATTTCAAAGAGAGACTTCCCGGCACGAATCAAAAAGTAAATTTTTCAGGAAAAGTATTGAACAGACAATCTGCTACAAAAAAGTTTGATGGCTATGATCCGGTCGGTGGAAAAGAAATACAGCCGGGCATTATTGTAGAACACGAACGTTTTGGACGAGGTAAAGTACTGCATATTGAAGGAGAACACCCTAACGTTAAAGCCACAGTCTTTTTTAATAATGCCGGACAAAAACAATTGCTGCTAAAATTTGCCAAACTTAAAATAATCTCTTAGTTTTGCAAGACAATTAGTCTACAAAGGATTACGACCACGAAAATTCGTCATACTTACCAGACAAAATTGTATTTAGCTAATTTTTTTAAGGCAGATACAATATTTATTGATACAAAAGCCGATATTTGCAGACCCGGAAATGCCATTTTAAGCTTACTTATGAAACGAGCAGGGAGTTGTGATTTCTCCAAACTGCCAATCAGAAATCTGTCTCGCATCGTTTGATGTACATTAACCAATTGAGAGCCACAGTTTTATTTTATTTTTAAGATAACAACCCGGAATATAAAATTCAATCCGGAGATTTTTCTTTATCAGAAACATGCTGTTGTGTTCGGATATTTGTTTTCCTGACCCCACCGGCAACAGCGAAGTCAAACATTTCTTACAACCAATGGATTATAATTCGAACCGAAAAAAACTGGTTTTACCTGAATATGGTCGTCATATTCAGAAGATGGTAGACCATGCGTGTACCATAGAGGACCGGGAAGAAAGAACCCGCTTTGCAAAAGCCATCATCGGCGTCATGGGAAATCTGTTTCCTCATTTACGCGATGTCAGCGATTTCAAACACAAATTGTGGGACCATCTGGCCATCATGGCGAATTTCAAACTCGACATTGATTACCCTTACGATCCGCCGGCCAGGGAAAACTTTAACGCAAAGCCGGACCCTATTTATTACAATCAGGGAAACATGACCTTTAAGCATTATGGCCGCCTTGTGGAACAAATGATAAACGAAGCTGCCAAAATGGAAGAAGGACCCCTTAAACGTCATCTGATAATGCTTATCGGAAACCACATGAAAAAATCCCTGTCTAACTGGAACAAAGATAATGCAACCGACGACAGGATACTGAGTGATATGGAACGTCTGTCAAAGGGAAAGCTCAAGTTTGAAGGTCAACCACGCATTGCTGATTTCAGGGAGCACCAGCCAAGCAACAATAATCATGGCCGCCAGAGAAAAAAGCACATCCGTAAAAATAATTAATTCCAAAACCGACCCAATACTTCGGAACTATGAGCAGCTTTGAAGTCGCAGGCGGCCGTCCGCTTAAAGGAGAAATCACTCCCCAGGGAGCTAAAAATGAAGCGCTGCAGGTTATTTGTGCCACCCTGTTGACGCCCGAAACAGTGACCATCGACAACCTTCCCGATATTCTGGATGTCAATAATCTGGTAGAGCTTCTACGCGACCTCGGTGTTTCAATTCAAAAAGTCTCCCGGCGGAAATACAGCTTCAGTGCCGTTAATATAAATCTGGACTACCTGAAGACCAAAGAATTCAAAAAAAGAGCCTCTTCGCTCAGGGGCTCTATTATGATAATGGGCCCGTTGCTTGCCAGATTCGGAAAAGCTTTTTTCCCAAAGCCCGGCGGTGATAAGATAGGAAGACGTCGAATGGATACGCACTTCTACGGCTTTGAGAAGCTGGGCGCATCGTTCGACTTCAACTCTGAAGATATTTTTTATACCGTACATGCAGAAAATTTAAAGGGTAGCTATATGCTGCTCGATGAGGCTTCCGTCACAGGCACCGCCAATATAGTTATGGCTGCTGTACTAACCCCGGGCACAACAACAATTTATAATGCCGCCTGTGAACCTTATATTCAGCAATTATGCAAAATGCTGGTAAGCATGGGTGCGCGTATCAACGGTATCGGCTCAAATCTCCTGACCATAGAAGGAGTGTCCCGGTTAAGAGGATGTGAACACAGGGTGTTGTCCGACATGATTGAAATAGGAAGTTTTATTGGTCTGGCTGCAATGACCGGCAGCGAAATTACCATCAAAGATGCTGCTACTGAACACCTTGGAATCATTCCTCTGGCTTTCAGGAGGATGGGAATAACCATGGAGATCAGTAACAACAATATTTATATCCCCCCAAAACAAAAATATGCCATCGAAACTTTCATAGACGGCTCTATTATGACCATATCGGATGCACCATGGCCGGGACTGACTCCCGACCTCCTGAGCGTATTTCTGGTAGTTGCGACTCAGGCCAACGGAAGCGTTCTAATCCATCAGAAAATGTTCGAGAGTCGCTTGTTTTTCGTGGATAAATTAATCGACATGGGTGCCCGAATCATCCTCTGCGACCCCCACAGGGCAACTGTAATAGGGCTAAACCAGGAAACACCATTAAGAGGAAGTGTAATGACTTCTCCCGATATCAGGGCAGGCGTGGCATTATTAATTGCAGCTCTCTCTGCCAAGGGAAAAAGCACCATCCACAACATAGAACAAATCGACAGGGGATACGAAAAAATAGATGAAAGATTAAACCCCCTTGGTGCAGAAATTAGCCGTATTTAAAGAATTTATTCTTTATTAATCTACTCAAGTTTGTCTTTTTTACATGTTTTTAACTACTTACAAGTAATTGAATGTCAGTGTTTTAATTTTAGTCGCCTAAAAATTAACATTATTTTTCAAAAATCCAAATAAACTCATCTTTATTTTTCCTGTTTTACAGCATAGTTTTGTTTCGAAAAAAAGTTCACTGGTCACATAATTATAGTTGTTCATCGAAAAACTTTGACCAGTCCAAATTATTTATTGAAACTTTGCGGTGTAACAAACGAGGAAAGATTTTACTTATGAGGAACAAGTTACTATTAATCACCATTTTGGCCGGTATTCTATTCCTGTCATTCATCAACGGTTCACCAGAACCACAGGTGGGAACAGATGTCGGGAACAAGGTTCCTGATATAAACCGGCCCCTGATCAACGGTGTTCCGTTTCATTCGGACAGCCTGCGGGGAAAAATGGTGCTTTACGATTTCTGGGCATCCTATGATGCTCCGTCGAGACTTGAAAGCTACAAAAAAAGGGAAGTATATCAAAGATTTCATAATCAAACGTTTCTGAATGGTGAAAAATTTGTTATAGTCAGCATTTCTCTCGACAGATTTAAAACGCCTTTGATGCAGGTTATCGAGAGCGATAGTTTATTTGATATGTATCATATCTGCACATTCGAAGGCAGAGATTCGGAAATTGCCAGAAAATTTGATGCTACCCGCAAAATGAAAGATTATCTGGTGGACGGCCACGGACGTATTGTCGCTGTTGGAACAAGCATTGAAGAAATAGAACAAGACCTGGTAAGATTGCAACGATAAAAGTTGCATGAAAACCGACACTACTTATTATTTAAAGGGACACAAAGGCAGTAAAAGAAAAATATCTTTTGCTGTCTTTGTCATTTTTACCGCCCGGTAAAGTGTCAAAATGTCCCGGTTTTTAATATGGCAAAGAAATTGTATACTTTTGTCGGCTAAATATTAAATAGTGTCTGTCCATAAAGTACCATTTGCTGTGTTACGCTCGCCGCCAAAATACTCATTTACGTGTAGTAAACTCCGTTTTTGGCGGCTTCTCAAGCCTTGCAACTGGCACTTTCTGAACAGACACACATATTGTAAAAATCTTTGCGAGTTTATAGACACGCACTAAATAGTGTTCGTCTATAAATTACGCAAAAGTTGTTTCTGGCCATGTGGAAATTTTTGCAAGTATATAGACACAATAGTCAGTTAAAAAAGCCTAAACGCAGAAAGACGCAATGACACAAAATTTTTATTATGAGAGAGTTGTGGCTTGCCGATAATCGGGCATTGTAACAGATCATTTATGAATAATGCATGATAGCTAAGTCTAAAAGAGAATTGTATTAAAAATATTTCAGGAGATGAGCAGAAAAAAAGTAACGGAAGAAAATAAAAAGCAGGAAGAGAAGCAAAATACCGGGCAACAAAAAAATAGCAAAAAAGCAGAAAAAGAAACCATATCTACCGACCGGCAAGAAGTAGAAGAGCAAGAAGAAAAGAGCGAAGTAGAAGAAGAAAGCCGGCAGGAGCAGGAATGCAAAGAAGCAAAGGAAGACGCCCGTGACGAAATAGAACTTTTGAAACGGCAATTGGAAGACCTGAATGACAAACATCTGCGATTAATTGCCGAATACGATAACTTCCGCAAACGTACGCTCAGAGAAAAAATGGAACTCTCAAAAAGTGCGGGAGAAGGGTTGTTGCTTGGTCTTCTGCCGGTGATAGATGATTTTGACCGTGCCAGAGCGCATTTGGGTACTGCCAGCGATCTGGATGCCGTAAAAGAAGGTATCGGCCTGATATACAACAAATTTAAAGAATTTTTGAAACAGCAGGGTGTTACAGAAATAGAGACCGAAGAGCAGGAATTTGACAGTGAATTGCATGAAGCGGTTACTAAGATACCTGCTCCCTCTGAAGATAAAAAAGGCAAAATCATCGATTGTATTCAAAAAGGCTATAAACTTAACGACAAAGTAATAAGGTATCCAAAAGTTGTCGTAGGCGAATAAAACCCAATCATTATCATGTCAAAAAGGGACTATTACGAAGTACTGGAGGTTTCGAGAAATGCAAGTGCAGAAGAAATAAAAAAAGCTTACCGCAAAAAGGCCTTAAAATATCACCCGGACAAAAATCCAGGTGACAAAGAGGCAGAAAACAAATTTAAGGAAGCGGCAGAAGCCTACGAAGTACTCGGTAACGCAGAAAAGCGACAAAGATACGACCAATTCGGACACGCCGGTGTTGGTGGAGCTTCCGGTAGCGGCTTTGGAGGTGGAGGAATGACTATGGAAGACATTTTTTCACACTTCGGCGATATTTTTGGCGGCGGTTTTGGCAGCTTTGGTGGATTCGGCGGTTTTGGCGGCTCCTCAAGAGGCAGCCAGAGAGTTAATAAAGGTTCCAATCTGCGGGTAAAAGTCAAGTTAACATTAAAAGAAATTGCCAACGGCGTAGAGAAAAAAATTAAAGTCAAGAAATACGTTGCCTGTGAGTATTGCAACGGTACAGGTGCCGAAAACGGGACTGCTTACAGCACATGTTCTACCTGTGGAGGAACCGGACGCGTAACCAGAGTTGCCAATACCCTGCTGGGACAGATGCAGACCAGATCTACCTGCCCGACTTGTGGTGGCGAAGGAAAAACCATCACAAAGAAATGTCCGCATTGTAATGGTGATGGCGTTATCCGCAAAGAAGAAATTATCACCATCAACATTCCGGCAGGTGTGGAAGAGGGGATGCAGCTCTCTGTTTCAGGGAAGGGGAATGCTGCACGTCGAGGCGGAATAAACGGTGATTTGCTGGTACATATCGAAGAAGAAAAGCACCCCGAACTGACCAGGGATGGAAGCAACCTTATATACAATCTCCAGCTTAGTGTTCCGGATGCTATACTGGGGACGGCTGCTGAAATTCCGACAGTTGAAGGAAAAGTGAAAGTGAAAATAGAACCCGGAACACAACCCGGAAAAATACTCAGATTACGCGGAAAAGGTCTACCCGAAGTCAACAGTTATCATCAGGGAGACATGTTGGTCAGAATAAATGTCTGGATACCAGCCGATCTCTCAAAAGATGAAAGAAAATTAATGGAAAAAATGAAAGAGTCAGACTCCTTCACACCACGCAAGGAACAAAACGGTTTTTTCAGTAAAATGAAGGACATCTTTTAGCAGACGATTTTTTTCTCAGAAGTTTTCATTTATGCCGGTGAGCAGACATAATGGCTGAGAAATAAAAATATACTTATGAGCCCGGTCTAAAAAGCATCTTTGTTGCCAAACTCTGTGTTGTTTTAAATTTTTGCATCCTCATTAACGACGAGTTAACTCCGGTGCAAAAATTTAAAACGCCTTGATTTTTACAAAAATATGCTTTTTATACCGCACTTATACTTATTCAAAAACGGGAATCAATCGGTTTCCGTTTTTTTATAACTTTTGCACCAAATACTCAGATATCATGAACATTCAACAACTCGAGTACATTGTCGCCCTGGACGATCACAGACACTTTGTGGATGCAGCCGAAAGTTGCCACATTACCCAGCCTACCCTCACCATGCAGGTGAGAAAACTGGAAGAGGAAATTGGTGTACAAATATTCAACAGGGGTAAAAAACCGATTGAACCCACCCAGGCTGGCGAAGAAATCATTATTCGCGCTCGTCAGATATTGCGCGAAATCAGTGATTTACGAAATTATGTATCAACAGAACAAAAAAGCATCGAAGGTGAGTTCAGACTGGGTATTATTCCTACCCTTGCGCCTTACCTTATTCCACGCTTTTTGCCTCAATTCGTCGAGGAAAACCCAAAAACACATTTGCGCATTGAAGAAATCGAATCGGAACAGCTGTTAAAAGCTCTGCACAACGACAGAATTGATATCGGACTCATGGTAACACCGGCCGAAGAGAAACAAATCAGGGAAATACCCCTTTTTTACGAACCTTTTCTTTTCTATGCGCCTTATGACCATCCCTTTATGCATAACGAGCTGATTGAGGACAAGCTTCTCGACCCTGCAAAAGTACTCGTACTAACAGAAGGACATTGCTTCAGGAACCAGACACTCGACATTTGTGGTAAAAACAATCAAAACAACAACGCCTTCGGTTTTTTCTATGAAAGCGGCAGTATTGAAGCCTTGAAGTCCATGGTTAGAAAGGGAATCGGTTACACTCTGGTACCCGAACTCTCGGTGGAACCAATGACAGACAAGCCTTTTGTTCGCCGATTTACCGAACCAGAGCCGGTGCGGGAAGTAAGCATTGTGGCACACCAGAATTTTACCCGACAGTTACTCATCGACCGCCTCAAGGATGCTGTGCAAAATAATTTGCCCGAAAACATCAAGAAGACCAAGAGTGTTAAGAAAATAAAGTGGAGGTAGTTTAACCTGCTTTATTCACAGCACAACAACAGCCATCGTGCTTTGCCCACTCCCTGTCAGAAAAATTGCAATCGAAAAAAACCAAATCTCTTGCATTTAAAAAAATCATTCCTTATACTTGCAAAATCAAAACATAACAAAAATCATAAAAACAGGGCAAAAAAATGAATGCCCTGAAAACAGAACAGAAATATTTTCCAGACATGAGCAATACATTTTACAATATTTGGTGGTGGCGTCATTTTTTTCTTCCTCTTACGGGGTGAAGGTGACAGCCTCATGCTTATATTGTAAATAAGATGATAGTATTAAAGGCTTGCCGAACCCCGGCAAGCCTTTTTTTGTAATAAACCAACATGCCAGAAACCATATTTTGCAACAATACTAAAAACCGACCTATGAAGAAACAAAAATTAAACCTCGTGTGCAGTCGCATACCTGCCCATGTAGGCGACATTGTAACACCGGTCAGCATCTACCTGAAGTTGCGCGATCTTTTCCCCAACACCATCCTGCTGGAAAGCTCCGACTATCATGGAGGCCATAATTCACTTTCGTTCATCTGCTTTAAGCCGATGGCCGATTTTATCGTCGAAAATGAAACCGTAAAATGCCGTTATACCGATGGCTCGGTTGACGAAACTCAGCTTCCGGCGGAAAAATCAGTGCCGGTTTTGATACAGAACTTCATCGACAGCTTTGATATTCCTGAAAAAGAACAAAAAAGTTGTCCGGTTCCGGCTTATGGGCTATTTGGTTATACTGCTTATGATGCGGTTCGGTATTTCGAAGACCTGGAACTCGACATCAACACCGAAGCACCTCATGCCATCCCTGACATTCGCTATCACCTCTATCGTTCGGTTATTGCTTTTAATCATTTTACCAATCAACTGTTTCTGGTGGAGCATCTCCTTCCCGGAGAAAAATCGCAGCTCAACGAAACGCTGGAAATACTAAAAAGCAGGTCAGTTCCGTCCTTCACTTTCCAACCCGTCGAAGACGAACGCTCTCCCCTCGATGGTAAAACCTACATGCAGATGGTTACTCGTGGGAAGGAGCACTGTCACCGCGGCGATGTTTTTCAGATTGTTTTGTCAAGGCAGTTTCAGCAATCGTTCAAAGGCGACGAATTCAATGTTTACCGGGCATTGCGCCACATTAATCCTTCCCCCTATCTTTTTTATTTCGATTATGGCAATTATCGCCTGATGGGGTCATCACCCGAGAGCCAGCTCATTATTGAAAGCGGGGTGGCAACCATCAATCCGATAGCAGGAACATTTCGCCGTACCGGGGACGACCTGAAAGACATGAAACTGGCCGAAGAGCTGGGTAAGGACCCGAAAGAAAATGCCGAACACGTCATGCTTGTCGATCTGGCCCGAAACGATCTGGGACGCAACTGCCGCGAAGTAGAGGTTAAAACTTACAAGGAAGTCCAGTACTACAGTCATGTTTTACACCTTGTGTCAGAAGTCAACGGAAAACTTCGTAATCCCAAAGATATTGCCAAAGTAATGGCTGATACCTTTCCGGCAGGAACTCTATCAGGCGCTCCCAAATATAAAGCCATGGAACTAATCAATAAATATGAACCCCACAACCGGGGGTATTATGGTGGCTGCATTGGCAAAATGGGACTGGACGGCTCCTTCAACCAGGCCATTATGATTCGCTCGTTCCTCAGCAAAGACAATACCTTGTTTTATCAGGCCGGCGCAGGCATTGTTTCAGAATCGGTGGAAGAAAAAGAATTACAGGAAGTCAATAATAAACTGGGTGCTCTGAAATCGGCAATTGAAATGGCAAGAGATTTCTGAGAAAAGTGGTTAGCTGGCAATAATTAATGCTCGTCTATAAACACGCAAAAGTTTTTACAAAATGTGTGTCTGTTCAGAAAGTGCCAGTTGCAATGCCTGCCTCGATATCATCGGGGAGTGACCGGACTCGTTTAATCATAACATTTAAACCAAGCAACTAATGAAGATACTTGTTATAGACAACTACGACTCATTTACTTACAACCTGGTTCATTACCTTGAAGAAGTGGCCGATCAGGAAGTGGATGTTTTTCGTAACGACAAAATTACGGTAGAGGACGCCCGGAGTTACGATAAAATAGTATTATCACCGGGGCCGGGAATCCCGGATGAGGCAGGCATCCTGAAGCCGCTCATAAAAGCGCTGGCTCCCACACATTCCATTTTGGGAGTTTGCCTTGGTTGCCAGGCCATAGCGGAAGTGTTCGGAGGCAGTATATACAACCTGCCGAGGGTCTATCATGGTATAGCTACCCCCATCTCTGTTTGCGACAGAAGCGAGCTGCTGTTCAACACCCTTCCGGATACATTCATGGGGGGACGTTATCACTCGTGGGTGGTTAACGAAAGCGATCTTCCAAAAGTGCTCCATGTCACCGCCCGCGATATTCAGGGACAAATCATGGGGCTCACGCATGAAAAATATGATGTCAGAGCTGTACAGTTCCATCCCGAGTCAATACTCACCGAACATGGGAAACAAATGATAAAGAACTGGCTCGAAGGATAATTAGTGTCTGTTCAGAAAGTCAATATCAGTTAAAAAAAGCCTAAACGCAGAGACGCAATGACGCAAAGTTTTTAAGAGAGTTGTGGTTTGTGCCATTAATTGTGTAATGCCATTAGTTGTGTAAACAATTAATGGCCAGACATCTGTAAAAATTTAACTGACTATTGTAAAGTAATATTCGCTGCGTTACGTTTACAACTGGTACTTTATGGACAGGCACTAATTACTATGATTGGATTTTCAACCAATAACTAACTGATAAATATCATGTTACAACCAACATTGACAAGGCTTTTCGACTACAATACTCTTTCAAGAGAGGAAGCCCGGGAAATACTGGTTAACATTACCAGTGAAAACTATAGCAAATCGGAAGTTGTTGCATTTCTTTCGGTCTTCATGATGCGTCCTGTCACCGTAGAGGAGCTCTCCGGCTTCCGCGACGGATTGCTGGAACAGTGTAAAAAACTCGATTTATCGGAATTTGAAACCATTGATATGTGTGGCACCGGTGGAGATGCTAAAAATACATTTAACATTTCTACCCTGGCATCGCTGGTCGTTGCCGGGGCAGGTTATAAAGTGGCCAAGCACGGAAATGCGGGTGTTAGTTCCGCCTGTGGTTCTTCCAATGTTATGGAATACATGGGCTATAAATTTACCAACGACAATGAGCTTTTAAAAAAACAGATAGACAAAGCAGGCATCTGCTTCTTGCATGCCCCGCTGTTTCACCCTGCCATGAAAGCGGTAGGCCCTATACGACGCGAGTTGGGAATCAAAACATTCTTCAACATGCTGGGGCCTATGGTTAACCCATCTGACCCGCAAAACCAGCTGGTGGGGGTTTTCAGTCTGGAACTGGCCAGAATTTACCAATACATTTATCAGCATTCCGACAAGAAATTCAGCATAGTACATAGTATCGACGGATATGATGAAGTATCTTTGACCGATGCTTTCAAAGTAATTTCGCAGGACGGCGAAAAGTTACTTACCCCTCAGGATATTAATCTCCCCAGAAACAACCCCGAAGACATCTTTGGAGGGAATACTGTTGAAGAATCAGCGTCCATCTTTAAAAAAGTTTTGGCCGGCAAAGGTACCAGTGCCCAAAACAACGCTGTACTTGCCAATGCAGCACTGGGAATAAACACCATAGACAACAATCTCTCTTTTGAGCAAAGTATGGAAAAAGCCAAAGATTCGCTATTTGGAGGAAAAGCTGCAAAGGCAATGAAAATTTTACTGGAAAATCAATAAAACAATCACATATCCTTCTTTATCATGAATATACTTGACAAAATAGTGGCACACAAAAAGGAAGAGTTAAAGACCATCAAACAAAAAGTTTCCGTCAAAGAGCTGGAATATTACCGGCATTTTTCCACATCTGCCCCTTCGCTTAAGCAAAGTCTGAGAGATAACCCTGATTTCCCTGTTATCGCGGAATTCAAACGACGGTCACCCTCCAAAGGAGATATCAATACCTCTGCAAAACTTAAAGACGTCATTCCTGACTATCAAAAGGCCGGAGTAGCGGGAATATCGGTTTTAACCGATCGCACCTTTTTTGGAGGCAGCAGTGAAGACCTGAGTTCAGCCCGCGATCTGACCTCTCTCCCCATTATTCGAAAAGAATTTATCATCGACCCCTACCAGGTTTATGAGGCCAAAGCCATAGGTGCAAGTGCGATATTACTCATTGCCGCCATCCTGGGAAAAGAGCAGGCACGCGATCTTGCCGCTCTGGCCAATTACCTGGGAATGGAAGTACTGATGGAGTTACATGACGAGCAGGAGACAGAAAAGATTAATACTTACGTAAACATGGTAGGAATCAATAACAGGAATCTGAAAACATTTGAAGTCAACCTGAAACATGCTGCCCGGCTGGCGTCCTCACTTCCCGATGACATCCTGCCGATTGCTGAAAGCGGAATCCACTCAAGCGAGGATATTCTGTTTTTGAAAGATGCCGGTTTTAAAGGCTTCCTGATGGGAGAGTATTTCATGAAACACAAAAATCCGGGACAAGCCTGTATGAAATTGAAAAAAGAACTAATCCAAAAACAATTAAACCGGGCATGACAGGATTTTTAAAATTGATTGTGAGATATTTTAGATTATCAGATATAACAATAGATCGTTAGATTTTTTAGATATAAGATGATTCATATAATCTTGATATACTGTATTTCAATAAGTACAACCTTTTAACCACAAGCTATTGATTTTGAAATGCATTGTAAAAATTTAACGGACTTTTGATATAAGATAGAGCAACCAGGATAAAGATACCTTTTGCCAGCGACTCAATTACAAGAATATGCATAAGCATTTGCATCCTCCCTATGAACCGGGGCATGCAATCAGACCAATAACTGAGACTGATTTTAGAAAAAAAAGACCGAAAAAATGGACAATCCGATCAAAATAAAAGTTTGCGGAATGCGTGACCGGCAAAATATTGAACAACTGGTTAAACTGAAACCCCACTACATCGGTTTCATTTTCTATAACAAAAGTCCACGTTATGCTGGAAGTATCCTTACTCCTGAAACAGCGATGGCCATCCCCGAAACCATAAAAAAAACCGGGGTTTTTGTAAATGCCGATATAAAAACAATTAAGGCGACCTGCCAAAGATTTAATCTGCAAGTCGCTCAACTGCATGGCAAAGAAACGCCGGAACATTGTATGGAAATCCGTCGGGCCGGTTACGAAGTCATTAAAGCATTTAGTCTGAAGCAACCGTCAGACCTCGATGACGTCTTGACGTACAACAACGCCTGCGACTTTTTCCTTTTCGATACACCAACCGACAAACATGGAGGCAGTGGAGAAAAATTCGACTGGTCGGTATTAAATAATTTCAATGAAGAAAAGCCGTTTTTTCTAAGTGGAGGCATTGAAGAAGCTGATTCACAGAGCATCAGACATAATTGTCCGTATCGCCCTTATGCTGTTGATATCAACAGCCGGTTTGAAGTATCTCCCGGGCTGAAAAACATTGAAGCTGTACGCCGTTTTATGATGGCTATGAAACAAAAATCAACTTAATAAAATAGAAATATGTCAACTTCATTTCACCCTGACAAAAAAGGATTTTACGGCCCCTTTGGTGGTGCCTACATTCCTGAAATGCTCATTCCGAACATAGAAAGCTTGAAAAAGAAATATCTGAAAATCCTGAATTCGGACACTTTCAGGAAGAGTTTTAAGACATTGCTTGAAGATTATGCCGGCCGCCCCACACCGCTTTATTATGCCACCCGTCTTTCTGAACATTACGGGTGCAATATCTGGCTGAAGCGGGAAGACCTGGCACACACCGGGAGCCACAAGATCAACAACACTATTGGGCAGATACTTCTGGCCCGCGAAATGGGGAAAAAGCGAATTATTGCAGAAACAGGCGCCGGACAGCATGGTGTAGCCACTGCTACAGTATGTGCTCTGATGGGACTTAAATGCGTGGTTTACATGGGAGAAACCGATATTGAGCGCCAGGCCCCCAATGTTGCGCGAATGAAAATGCTTGGCGCTGAAGTAAAAACTGCCATATCGGGTAGCCGAACTCTGAAAGACGCCACCAATGAGGCCCTCCGCGACTGGATTGCCAATCCGCTTAACACTTATTACCTGATTGGCTCGGTTGTTGGTCCCCATCCGTATCCCGATCTGGTTGCCCGGTTACAATCGGTCATTAGCGGCGAAATACAATGGCAACTGCGTAACAAAACGGGGAAAGCCGAACCCGATTATGTCGTTGCATGTGTTGGAGGAGGCTCCAACGCGGCCGGCTCGTTTTACCATTATCTCAGCACTCCGGAAGTTAAGCTCATCGGAGCCGAAGCATCGGGTCAGGGATTAACCTCGGGAAAAACAGCTGCATCCATCGCACTGGGAGAAACCGGAGTCATTCATGGCAGCATGACCTACCTGATGCAAACCGACGACGGACAAATTACCGAACCTTACAGCATTTCGGCCGGTCTCGACTATCCGGGAATAGGGCCGTTACATGCCTGGCTCAACCAGACCGGAAGAGCCAGATATCTTTCGGTGACCGACCAGGAAGCGCTCGATGCAGCTTTGCTAATCACCCGCAAAGAAGGCATTATTCCTGCCCTGGAATCGGCACACGCCCTTGCTGCACTTGACCAGCTTGAACTGAAATCGGAACAGAACGTTGTTGTCACTATCTCCGGAAGAGGAGATAAAGACATGAAAGCTTATATGGAGAAATTGAAACTCCTGTAAAATTAATGAAGCAAGTCACGATTAGCCGGAACGAGCTCCAACAGGCCATATAAAGTAACTTTATATTAATGAAGTCATTATGAAAAAACTCATATCTCTTTTCAAGCAAAAAAGAAACCTATTATCGGTTTATTTTACAGCAGGTTTCCCGGAATTAAACAGCACCGTCCCCATACTTAAAGCACTCGAAGAAGGGGGGGCTGATTTTGTAGAAATAGGAATGCCCTATTCCGATCCGCTGGCAGACGGACCGGTTATTCAAAACAGCAGCTCCAGAGCTTTGACCAATGGGATGTCCCTTAAAGTCCTTTTCGAGCAGCTAAAAGACATAAAGCAACAGGTCAGCATTCCCCTGATACTGATGGGTTATCTGAACCCCGTACTAAAATTCGGGTTCAATGCATTCATTGAAAGATGCAAAGAAACAGGCATCAGCGGTTTAATAATCCCCGACCTTCCCTACGAGACCTACATTGAAAAATATGAACCTGTCTTTGCCCGAAACAAAATCAGCAACATTTTCCTGATAACCCCGCAAACGCCAAAGCAGCGAATCTTAAATCTGGATCAGGCTTCAACATCATTTCTTTACATGGTTTCTTCGGCCGCTGTTACCGGCACGCGTCAAGGATTGTCAAAAAGACAGATCAAATATTTTAAGCGAATCAATTCGATGAAACTTTCCACCCCCAGAATGGTTGGTTTCGGGATCAGCAATCATGAAACATTTAAAGAGGTATGCCAATATGCCCATGGAGCCATCGTAGGAAGCGCTTTTATAAAACATCTGGAAAATTACGGGCATGATCAGGAAGCAATTATCAATTTTGTAAAAAACCTGAAAACCGGAGAACAAACAGACATTTAATCCGCTTTACAGGTTATAAATTATTACTTTTGTGACTCCTAACTAATTAGTTTCCGTCCATAAAGTGCCATTTACTGTGTTACGCTCGTCCGAAAACTACTCATTTACGATGAGTAAACTCCGTACTTTCGGACTTCGCAAGCCTTGTAAATGACACTTTCTGAACGGAAACATGATAAGCAGGAAACTTTTCCTACTTTATAGACAGACACTAATTAGAGCTTGTCTATAAACTGGCAAAGAATTTTTACAGTATGTGTGTCTGTCCATAAAGTTATTAGTCAGTTTAAAAAAAACCTAAACGCAGAGACGCAATAACGCAAAGTTTTTATTATGAGAGAGTTGTGGCTTGTAACATTAACTATGTAAATTAATTACCAAACAACTGTAAAAGTTTAACAGAGTATTGTAAAGTAATATTTGTTGTGTTAAGCTTGCAACCGGCACTTTAATAACAGACACGAATTAACGTGTAAGTCGGAGAAAGTTCAATCATTCATTATGGAAAACATAGAAACAGCGATATTAAGAATTCATTGCCCTGACCAGCGGGGAATCGTGGCCAGAGTGACCGACTTCATACACCAGAATAACGGCAATATTGTTGCCCTTGACCAATATACCAACCGTGAAGAGAACCGCTTTTTTATGCGAGTAGAGTGGGATATGGAAGGCTTTTCTCTTGACAGAGATGACATAGGAACAGTATTTGGCCCGCTTCTGGGAAAACCACTTGAAATGAACTGGGACCTGAAATTTTCGGATAAGATCCCGCGAATGGCAGTTTTTGTCTCCAAAAGCTCACATTGTCTGTACGATCTTTTAGCACGCTACCAGGCCGGCGAACTGAAGGTAGTTATTCCGGTTATCATCAGTAATCATAAAGAACTTGAAAATGTTGCAGCACAATTTAACATCCCGTTTTTCCATGTCCCGGTTAACAAAGACAACAAACAGGAACAGGAAAGTCATGAATTGAAGATACTTAAAGAACACGAGATAGACTTTATAGTTCTGGCCAGGTACATGCAAATCCTTTCTTCCGGCTTTGTTAAGCACTATCCCAACCGGATTATTAACATCCACCACTCTTTTCTCCCGGCATTTGCAGGAGCCCGCCCCTATCATGCTGCCCATTCAAGAGGGGTAAAAATCATAGGAGCTACCAGCCACTATGTAACAACAGACCTGGATGCAGGCCCTATTATAGAGCAGGACATTATCCGGATTTCCCATCACGACTCGGTGGAAAGTCTTGTGCAAAAAGGGAAAGACATCGAAAAAATAGTACTTTCCAGGGCCGTAAAGGCACACCTGGAACGAAAAACCCTGGTTTACAAAAATAAAACAGTTGTTTTTGCCTGAGAAATTCAGCCAACATTAAACGGAACGCCCATGAAACGAGCATGGCAAAGTTTGCCACAACAAGAATATGTTTAAATGCATGCGGGTTCCATTAGGCCTTGAAAAATAAACTTTACACTAATGAAAACAACGAAATTCTTATTTTTTTTCCTCACGTTATCATCATTATCAGCCTGCCAAACCAACGATAACAGCAGGGGATATATTGTAAAAACCGGTGATATTGCTCCGCTTTTTGAAACAACACTTACAAGTGGGAATACATTCAGCCTGAAAGATCAAAGAGGCAAAGTAGTACTATTACAATTCACTGCCAGTTGGTGCGGCGTATGCCGGAAAGAAATGCCACATATTGAAAATGAGATATGGCAAAAGCACAAAGACGATGGACTGATAGTGGTAGGCATCGACCGGGACGAACCACTGGAAACAGCACAAAAATTCGCCAAAGAAACGGGCATTAGTTACCCGCTGGCATTAGACCCGGGGGCCGAAATCTTTAGCTTATATGCTGAAAAAAATGCCGGCGTTACACGAAATGTTCTTATCGACAGAGAAGGTAAGATCGTTTTTCTGACACGACTATTCAATCCTGAAGAATTTGAAGCTTTGGTCAATAAGATTGACAAACTAATGCAAGGGCAACAATGAAGCGAGGCCTTGTTACTCGTGACGAGTTCCATTCAGCCTTGAAAGATAAATTTTATACTAATGAAACGCGTCACGAAAAATCGGGACGAGTTCCATTAGACCAATAACTTAAGTAATGAATATAGCCATTATCAAATACAATGCCGGTAACATCAGGTCGGTTAGCTTTGCTCTTGAACGCCTTGGTTATAAACCCTGGATAACCAGCGATCATGATGCAATCCGTAAAGCAGACAAAGTAATTTTTCCCGGTGTCGGCGAGGCCAGCACAACCATGGCATTCCTCAAAAAAGAAGGACTGGATGAATTGATCCCGTCACTAAAACAGCCAGTTTTGGGTATTTGCCTTGGAATGCAGCTTATGTGCAGCTTCTCAGAAGAAGGGAATACCGAATGTCTCGGAATTTTTGATGAACCGGTCAGGAAATTTGCCCTGCAGAAAGACGCTGACACAAAGCATAAAATCCCTCACATGGGTTGGAATAACATCTCCCGTGTAAAATCCCCTCTTTTTGATTCTACACTGGAAGAACAGTTTGTCTATTTTGTTCACAGCTATTATGTTCCAACCGGCCCCGACACAGCAGCTGAAACCAATTATATCCACCCCTTTAGCGCGGCGCTGCAAAAAGACAATTTCTTCGCTACCCAGTTCCATCCCGAAAAGAGCGGAAAAGTTGGGGAGAAAATATTGAGAAATTTCCTGATGATATAGCGTATAATTTTCTGCATACGAATTTCATCTGACCGATATTATCTTATCCGGATGAAACGAGCATGGCAAAGATTGCCATAATAGATCATTAGATTTTCAGATATAAGTAATCGACAGGCAGAAGTTTGCAAGGCAGAAGGCAGGGCATAGAGCATGGGGCATGGAGGAAAGGTGATAAGGCAAGGGGGCAGGATGGCAGCATGAAGAATAAAGCAGGAAATATTACTCCAATAAATCGGACAAACTAATATACAAATGAAACAAGCATGGCAAGGTTTACCAAAACAAGAACATGTATAAATGCTATCAGGCGAGTTCTATTCAACCTTAAAAATCAAAATTTATACGAATGAAAACAATCGAGCTCATCCCGGCCATTGACATTATCGGCGGCAAATGTGTCAGACTAAGCAAAGGGGATTATGATACCCAAAAAATATACAACGAAAATCCCCTGGAAGTAGCGCACCAATTCGAAGATAATGGTATCCGGCGATTGCACCTGGTAGATCTCGATGGCGCAAAACAAGGGAAAATCATCAATTACAAGATACTCGAAAAAATTGCATCACGCACCAAACTGGTTATCGACTTTGGCGGCGGACTGAAAACCACTGAAGACCTTCGCATTGCCTTCGAAAGTGGCGCTAAAATGGTTACAGGCGGCAGCATTGCAGTAAAAAACCCCTCAGAATTTGAAAGCTGGATTTCGAAATACGGCCCCGAAAAAATTATTCTTGGATCGGATGCAAAAGACCGGAAAATAGCTGTATCGGGGTGGACCGAAACATCAGAAACCGACCTCTTCGACTTCCTTGCCGGATACATAAACAAGGGGATTACCAAAACCATCTGTACCGACATCAGCAAAGACGGTATGCTGGAAGGTCCTTCACTAGAATTGTACAAAGAGATACTAAATGAATTTCCCGATCTCTACCTGATAGCCAGCGGCGGTGTCAGCAGCATGAGCGACATCGATGCCCTGCAGCAGGCCGGAGTCCCAGCAGTAATTTTTGGTAAGGCTATTTATGAGGGAAGGATTGGGATGGAGGAGATTAAAAAAAGGATTTTATTTAGTGGATAGTAGATAGTCATTAGTGGATAGTAGATAGTCATTAGTGGATAGTAGATAGTCATTAGTGGATAGTAGATAGTGGATAGTTTATAGTCAATAAGGGATAGTAATCCGCCCTTCTTGAGCCTACAGATTCCGGACAGAAGCCATTAAAAAGAGATTGACACAGTTTTCTGAACATTCCCTTTCATTAGGCCAATGAATTAAATTGATTATATACCAATGAAACGAGCATGGCAAGGTTTGTCACAAAAGAATATATGTATAAGCCCCAATCATGCGAGTTCCATCAGACCAATAATTAAATTAATTTTATACTGATGAATTAAAAATACATGTATTCTTTATTTTTCAAAACATTCAATAACCCATCACAAAAATCATGACAAAAGTCAACTCTTTTAAAGACTTATTGGTATGGCAAAAATCCATGGAACTGACTGTTTTTGTTTATTCAAGTATTAAAAAACTTCCACAAGCAGAAACCTTTGGATTAGTGAACCAAATACAAAAAAGTGTTGTGTCGGTTCCAAGTAATATTGCAGAAGGATATGGACGAAACCAAACCCGTGATTTCATCAGGTTTTTACAAATTTCTTTGGGATCACTATTTGAACTTCAAACGCAAATGGAAATTTGTTACAGACTTGATTATATTGACAAAAAAGAATATGCAATATTTCATAAAAACAGCATAGAAATTGCAAAAATGCTTACCAGCTTAATAAGCAAATTAAAATTGTCAATGCATTAATGAGCCCTGACTAAAAAGCATCTTTGTTGCCAAACTCTTTGTTGTTTTATATTTTTGCATTCCTTTTAACAACGAGTTAACTCCGGTGCAAAAAATTAAAACGCCTTGACTTTGACAAAAATATGCTCTTTATACTGCTCTCCGTAATAAAAGTAGTAACTTTTTAGCAAGTTTATGAAAAACAATACTCCTTTAAACTTTTACAAATCACTGGTGATTAATTGTTTTTAAAACCAAAAACAAACAATAAATCACTCATATTAACAACCTTGAGCCATAACACCTTTGAGTTCAGGTTTTTTTGACAAACTATTGTGCATAGAACCCATTGATTAAAAACTTGACAACTACTAACTATAAACTATTGACTATTGACTATTGACTATTGACTATTGACTATTGACTATTGACTATTGACTATTGACTATTGACTATTGACTATTGACTATTGACTAAAAACTAAGCAAAATGCTTGCAAAACGAATCATACCATGCCTTGACATTCGCAACGGACAAACCGTCAAAGGCATTAAATTTCTGGACATAAAAGAAGTAGGTGACCCGGTGGAACTGGGAGCCCTTTATGCCCGCCAGGGAGCAGACGAACTGGTATTTCTGGATATCACGGCCAGTCATGAAAAAAGAAAGACCTTTGTTGAGCTTGTCCGCCGTATTGCACAACATATAAATATTCCCTTTACCGTAGGAGGCGGCATCAGCGAACTTAACGATGCAGATGCATTACTGAGCGCCGGGGCCGATAAGATATCCATCAATTCCTCGGCCGTTCGGAATCCAAAATTGATCAACGACATGGCTAAAAATTTTGGCAGTCAGTTCGTTGTGGTTGCAATAGATGCCAAACAACTTCAAGGAGATGACTGGGTGGTTACAGTCAACGGAGGACGTATTCCTACAGAGAAGAGACTGTTCTCGTGGGCCAAAGAAGCCGAAGACCGGGGAGCCGGTGAAATACTTTTCACCAGCATGGACCACGATGGTGTAAAGAATGGATTTGCCAATGATGCCCTTGCCAGATTATCGGATGAACTGGGAATCCCAATCATTGCATCCGGCGGTGCCGGTGCTAAAGAGCATTTCAAGGATGTTTTTACCATTGGCAAAGCTGATGCCGGACTGGCTGCAAGCATTTTTCATTTCAACGAGATTCCCATTCCCGAACTAAAGAACTACTTGCAAAAAGAAGGGATACCAGTCAGGTAAAAACATTTTAACAACACAATAACAGAACCCCTAAAATATTAGACAAATCATACATCCCTGATAATTTGCACTCAGTGTAGAATAAATTTTTCGGTATAAATGCTATATGTTTGTAAAACCATAACGGACTATCAACCTATAAGCAGATAATATTATATCACAATACGCCGTTAAACTTTTGTAATAAATTGCAGGTCCTCTGTTTGTAATCAAACAATTATTTCTGCTAAAATGCAGTAAACCATAGTTATGTGAATCATCTTGTATCTTATATCTAAAAATCTAACAGTCTATTAATATCAACGGTTTAAGAAGTATACATATCCACCCACTCCTAAAAGGCTCTGTCAGGAACAACCTCATTTATATGACTATTGTTATCTTTGCAACGGCCACGTCAAACAAAAATATTAAATAAATAATCATGCAATTAGACTTTTCGAAATTAGGAAACGGATTACTTCCTGCTATTATTCAGGATGCGAGAACCAATGTAGTTCTTATGCTTGGGTTCATGAATGAGGAGGCATTTGACAAAACCAAAAAAGAAGGAAAGGTAACATTCTATAGCCGCACCAAAGACAGGCTCTGGACCAAAGGTGAAGAATCGGGCAATTTCCTGGAAGTAGTGTCAATACTTCCCGATTGCGACAACGACACCATCCTTATTAAAGCCAATCCGGCCGGTCCCGTTTGTCACACCGGCAACGATACCTGCTTTGCAGAAATAAACAAAGGCAACATCGATTTTCTGGTACATCTTCAGGACCTGATCGACCAACGTCTACAGGAAATGCCCGAAGGCTCTTACACCACCTCACTCTTTGAAAAAGGCATCAACAAAATAGCTCAAAAGGTGGGAGAAGAAGCCGTTGAAACAGTGATCGAGGCAAAAGATCACAACGACGACCTTTTTCTGAACGAAGTGGCCGACCTGACCTACCATTTACTGGTATTACTCACTGCCAAAAGCTACCGCATTGAGGATGTGGTTAAAGTGCTCCAGAAAAGACACAAATAAATTAATATTAATTTCACATCTTAAATAGTGTCTGTCCATAAAGTGCCATTTACTGTGTTACGCTCGTCCGAAAGTTACTCATTTACGATGAGTAAATTCTGTATTTTCGGACTTCGCAAGCCTTGTAAATGACACTTTCTGAACAGGCACATAATCAGAAACAATTTTTGCCTAATTTATAGACGGACACAAAATAGCGCTTGTCCATAAACTCGCAAAAATTTTTACAATATATAATGAATTGAAAATAAACTGCTTGCAATTAAAGAATTATATCTACTAAAATGCAGTATATCAAAGTTATGCAAATCATCTTATATCTTATATTTAAAAATCTAACAGTCTATTGAGTTTGAATTAGACAAAAAAACAACAATCTATTGATTTAAAATGTCTTTGGAAAGCACAGATTTAGCATACGCTATTTTTGAAAAATATTATTCCGACAACCATCCCGCAAGAAATATTCTTCTGATGCATAGCCGGCTGGTTCGAAATAAAGCTCTTGAAATAGCAGATAAACACCCTGAGTTAAACGCCAACCAACAGTTCTTGTCCGAGGCAGCCATGCTTCACGATGTCGGCATTTTTCTTACCAACGCCCCGGAAATAGGGTGTCATGGAGAGTACCCTTACATTTGTCATGGTTATCTGGGCCGTGAAATCCTTGAAAAAGAAGGTCTTCCCCACCATGCACTCGTGTGTGAAAGACACACCGGCACCGGACTGACAGCAGAAGAAATCCGAAAGCAAAAGCTTCCGCTTCCCCACAGAGACATGGTACCCATATCCATTGAAGAACAAATTATCTGTTTTGCCGATACATTCTTCAGCAAAGGCATTGAACTCGAAAGAGAAAAAACACCCGATGAAGTAAAGCAAACCCTCAAAAAATACGGAACAGACAAAGTTGAAAAATTTTCGCAATGGTGTACAATATTCCTGTAAACGAAGAACTAAAAGAAGCAGCATGCTATTATCACCATCCTTACTACCAATACAATTGTGCTCAGTCAATAGTGTATCATTACAACGGGTCCGGCGATAAAGTGACATGCATGAAAGCTATGGGCAGCGGGCGCACCCCGAAGGTTACTGCGGAGCTCTTCATCA
>NZ_AHZV01000243.1 GCF_000250735.1 Anaerophaga thermohalophila str. Valhall | reverse complement strand
TTGACAAAACTCAAAACACGAAACTCAAAACACGACACACGAAACCCGAATCCAGCAGCCCCTGTCCGCACCTTTCTGACCCTTTAAAGGGAGAACGGTCGGTCAGCAGTACCCAACCCACCCCTAACAATCTAACAATCTAACAATCTAACAATCTAACAATCTATCCAGTATGTTGCTACTTAACTATATTACATGGAATCCCGACCCGGAGATATTTTCTCTCGGGCCTTTGTCGGTAAGGTATTACGGCCTCTTTTTTGCCATCGCCTTTTTGCTTGGATATTATATTATCGAACGTATGTTCAGGCGTGAACAAGTACCCGAGCAGTGGCTTGACAAATTGTTCATTTACGTGGTTGTTGCCACAGTAATCGGGGCACGGCTGGGGCATGTTATCTTTTATGGCTGGGATTATTATTCTCAGCATCCGGCCGAAATATTTGCGATTTGGCATGGCGGGCTGGCCAGTCACGGCGGTGCCATAGGGATATTGATAGCCATTTGGTTGTATTCAAAAAAGGTAACCAAAAAACCGATGCTGTGGGTGCTCGACCGACTGGTTGTTCCCGTGGCATTGGCAGCTGTTTTTATTCGGTTGGGTAACCTGATGAATTCCGAAATAGTGGGGCGTGTCACCGATGTTCCCTGGGGATTTCGTTTTCTGCGGGCTGCTGTGGATAATCCTGAGATGCCTCGCCATCCCAGTCAGTTATATGAGGCCCTGTCATATCTGGTTGTTTTTATATATCTGATGTTTCTCTATTGGCGAACTAATGCGCGTTTGCGCCAGGGACTTTTATTTGGTATTTTCCTGATTGGAATTTTTTCCGCCCGGTTCATTATTGAATTTATGAAAGAGAATCAGGAAGCCTTTGAAGAAGGCATGTGGCTGAATATGGGACAAATTCTCAGCATTCCTTTCGTCATTGCCGGGCTGTATTACGTTAACAAAGCCATTAAAAGAGGTCCGGTAACCAAACAATAAACCGGAACAGCATTAAAACCGTGTGAATTTTCGAACTCACACGGTTTTTTACAATAGTCTGCTTTAAAAAGGGTTTAAAACAGATTCACTCCGATCCTCGCAGAGAAGCGGTTGTAGGTTATTTTTCGTTCTACTTCTGTCAGCCATAAATCTTCGCGTATAAAGGAAAATGACTGATAACGGTAACCTACCGCTACATAAAAATTGATTTTTCTGCCCGTAGAAATCATATAACCCACATGAGCATTTACAAACGGGCCGCCTTTCGTATCAAGAACGTTAATGCTTTCAAGCCCCATGTTTTCAAGCGGAAATGAATGGCCTGCAGCACCACCTGCGTAAAAAGCAGTCTTCTTTAATTGATGTATCAGCTTAATATCGGCTCCAACCGGGAGCAATGTAACGTCAAACCAGTCGGTCCCGGTTATCAGTCCCACTGCGAAGTACTTATTAAACCGGTAATTTTGCTCAATATGAAATGAGTTAACGTATGGTTCTTCATCACTTTCCGAGCCAATTAGCTTTCCATAAGAGACAAAACCTGTGTAACCTTTCTGCCACGTAGCCGCTTCCAGGTCCGGGGTATTCGTTGCTTTCTGAGAATAAAGCAGAAATGGCAACAACAATAACAGGAGAGTAAAAGAGTTTTTCATCAGCATCGAATTCTAAAGTTATTAGCCTGATGGAACCCGCATGATTGATTTTATGCATGTTCCTCTGTGTAACTTTTAGCCATACTCGTAAATGAGTATTAAGTGGCCTCTGATTCTTTAAGGTGAGGGCGGTTTTTACTACCAAGACAGTTTTTTCTCTAAATGGTTGCGTTATTTATTCACTTTAACGCAACCTTTTATACTCAAATGCATCTTCATAGATAAATGGACAGATGCTAAACTAAAATTCAATGAAATGAGAAAAACAGTATTCACCATCGTGTTGATGAGCCTTGCGCTCAGTCATTTTTCGTGTAGCGATAAGGTGGAAGAAACCTACGTTGTAAATACTCCGGTTTATCTCAGCTACACCGATCTCAGAACCTCTTTTTCTGTAAAAAGCGCCGAAGTCATAAAACAACCCGGTAAAATCTATTTTAAAGACGATTTTATCTTCATCAACGAATATCAAAAGGGTATTCACGTCATCAACAATTCCGACCCGTCAAATCCGCAAAGAGTTTCATTTATTGAAATCCCCGGAAATGTTGATATGGCCATAAAAGGGGATAAACTTTATGCCGATAGTTATATCGATCTGTTGACCATCGATATCGGTAACATGGATAATATTACTGAAGTGGATCGCGACACAAATGTGTTTCCTTACATTATCCCGGAATTTGAAGCAGGATTGCTTGAGGAGATTGATGAGAACAAGGGGGTAATCACGGGTTACACTAAAACCGAAAGAACCGAACCTTTTGACGGTGATCAGTATTACTATAACCGTTTTCCAACGTGGAGGGCTGAATTTTTTGCTTTGGATGCGGCAAAAGTAAACGGCGTGTCAGGGGCTGGAACAGGTACAGGTGGTTCCATGGCGAGGTTTACAGTATATGACAATTATTTGTATGCCATCGACAAGGCTTCACTGCATTTATTCGATGTGTCAAATGCTGCTAACCCGGAATTCGAAAAACAAATCGGCATCAGTTGGCAGATAGAGACACTCTTTCCATACAACCAGATGCTTTTTATAGGAGCTCAAAGCGGGATGTATATTTACAGCCTGCAGAATCCGGCAAATCCGCAGTTTATTTCCGAGTTCAGGCATGCCACAGCCTGCGATCCTGTTGTGGTGGAAGGTGATTATGCTTACGTTACATTGCGCGGCGGAAATTTGTGCGGCGCCATTGAAAGCCAGTTGAATGTAATAGATATATCCGTAATAGAGGCCCCAGAACTACTGGAATCTTATCCCATGACTGAGCCCTATGGCCTGGGTATTGACGATGAAGTGCTGTTCGTTTGCGATGGCAAGGACGGTTTGAAAATTTTCAATGCTTCGGATCCTTTTGGTATCGATGAGAATATGATTGCCCATTACAAAGGTATGGATGCTTTTGATGTTATCCCTTTGGGTAGTGTTCTGCTTCTGATAGGAGAGGATGGATTGTATCAATACGATTATTCTTCGCTTGATGATATTAAGCAACTGAGTTATATACCGGTCTACTCAAACTGATTTACCGGCCCGCTTTTTTGACCCTGTTGTCGCCACTCTGAGGATGTATAATCACGCACCCGGGTGGCGACACTTTTTTAAATGCATCTCTTTTTGGTTATAAACAGCTTATGGATTAAGTTTGCACCCTCTTTCATCACGCCACAGTTTGGAATGGAACAGTGATGGCCGGCCGGGGAGACAGGTCATTAGGTCATTAGGTTAATAGGTTAATAGGTTAATTGATCATTGTAAAGATTCTGGTTGCTGGTTGCTGGTTGCTGGTTGCTTGTTGCTGGTTACTTGTTGCTGGTTGCTGGTTGCTGGTTACTGGTTACTGGTTGCTGGTTACTGGTTGCTGGTTACTGGTTGCTGGCTTTGTTCAATTGACCATTACTCATTCGGTCATTGATAATTGATAATTGGTAATTGATAATTGGTAATTGATAACTGATAATTGATAACTGATAATTGATAACTGATAATTGAAAAAATGCATACAACACTATTTTACATCATCATAGCTATATTGTTGGCCGATGCCGTTTGGGGCTGGATACTTGAAGAGCTGAACCGGAAAAGTTGGGCTCATAAAGTTCCTGAAAGACTGGCCGATGTTTACCCTCAGGAAAAATTTGAGAAGCAAAAGCAATACCGCAAAGTTAACCACCGGTTCGGGAAAATATCATCTACATTCAGTCTGGTTGTTTTACTCGTGTTTTTGTGGTATCACGGCTTTGCATGGGTAGATGAAACGGTGCAGCAATTAACCGGTCATTGGTTATGGCGTCCGTTATTCTTTTTCGGTGCAATGGGATTGGCTTCGTTCATCATCGGTTTGCCGTTCTCTGTGTATCAAACCTTTGTTATCGAAGAACGGTTTGGGTTCAATAAAACAACACCAAAAACATTTGTGTTGGATCAGATCAAAGGATTATTGCTGGGGGCCATAATAGGAGGTGTGTTGCTGGGGCTGATCGTCTGGTTTTATGAGTTTGCCGGCCGTTGGTTCTGGTTATATGCATGGGCAGGCCTCTCGTTGTTCATGATATTTTTCAGCAAGTTTTATACAACACTGATACTTCCGCTTTTCAACAAGCAAACACCGCTTGAAGAGGGAGAACTGAGGACTGCCATTGAGGAAATGAGCAAAAAGGCCGGTTTTACGCTCGAAAATGTTTATGTGATGGATGGCTCCAAACGATCTACCAAGGCCAACGCCTTTTTTAGCGGCTTTGGCAAAAACAAGCGAATTGTTCTGTTCGATACCCTTATTAATGATCTGGAAACTCGTGAAATTGTTGCTGTTCTTGCTCATGAAATAGGACATTTCAGACTCAGGCACATCATTTGGAGTACTGTTTTGAGTGTTTTACAGACCGGACTTACACTTTTTCTTTTAGGATGGTTTGTCAACGAACCGGCTCTTTCGCAGGCTCTGGGTGTTGAGGAGCCTGTTTTCCATATCGGGCTTATCGGGTTTGCTATCTTGTACAGTCCTGTGAGTGAAATCCTGGGATTGGGGATGACCATCTTTTCGCGCCGTAACGAATACCAGGCCGATGCCTTTGCCGCGAAATACGCCGATGCCCGGGCACTGCAATCGGCCCTTAAGAAAATTTCGGCCAATGCACTCAGTAATCCCACCCCGCATCCGTGGTATGTGTTTTTTAATTATTCGCATCCACCTCTGTTAAAGCGGTTGGAGGCATTGGACAGAGAGCAGGGAGCATGGAGCAGAGAGCATGGGGCAGGGAGTAGAAAGAATAGTTCTTAAGAATGGAGAAACGTGATGGAAGGGTATTCCCTCATCAGCTCATTCCCTCATCAACTCATCAGCTCATCAGCTCATCAGCTCATCAGCTCACCAAAGCATGGGGCAAAGGGTAAGAAGGTTGAAGGGCAGAAGGGGTGAAAGGTTGAATTAAGATTCCGAAGGTTTATGCAAGGGTTCGGGAGGCTTATGCTGAGGTTCCGGTGGTTTATGCTGAGGTTCCGGTGGTTTATGCTGAGGTTCCGGTGGTTTA
>NZ_AHZV01000244.1 GCF_000250735.1 Anaerophaga thermohalophila str. Valhall | reverse complement strand
GAAAACTTATGAATAAAGCAGGTTAGAATCCCAATTTTATGAAAAAGACCATGAATTACAAGATAATAATTGTATCACTATTCTATGTTCTTCTAACCAGCCAATATTCTCCTTCACAATCCCAACATAGAAGTGTAACAATCATCATAGAAGCTCTTCCGGGTAATACGCCTGCCGAAGATACCATTTTTGCATGTGGAAATTTTAACAACTGGAACGTAAAAGATACAACCTATCAAGTCAGAAGGCGTTTCGACGGAAAACTCTTCGTTACCATACCCCAAAATCGTGACACTATTGAATTTAAGTTTTCACGGGGCAACTGGATGAAAATAGAGACAGATTCAATGAACTCCTATTTACCCAACAGACAACTTTCCGGAAAATTCAAAAGCCCCGTTAGTGTAAAGATAGAAAACTGGCAGGACATTGGTGGTCAAACATCTCTTCCTTTATATGTGTTAATTTTATCGGCCGCTTTACTAAATGGTATATTCTTGATCATTATATTGAAAAGTACCAGAAAAAACTACTCGGTACAAAGAACTTCGCAAACTATAATTTGGACTGTGTTTCTCATCATTGTTTTCATGGGTGCTGTTATTTATGAATTCACCGACCTGATTTGGAAGTTCAGGCTAATGCTGAGTTTTGAGATTCTCCTTTTTATGGGTGGCCCGTTTCTTCAGCGTTTGTATAAGGCTTTTTTCGTTCCCCAAAGACACCTACCCATTTACCATTTTGTCCCGGCTCTCATAGCTATGATGATCAATATTCCACGGTTTTTGAATATTTGGCAATTTAAATGGGTCCAAACCCCGTTAAGAAACGATCTTTTCATTATAGATGCCGTTTTGATAATTTCGGGTAGCTTTCTTTTTTTACTCTATGTTATTTCCCTCGTAATAAAATTGTATCACAAAAAACGTCGTCTTAAGAAAGAAGACAACCCGGTTTTTGTTTCTTCAAGGCACGTACCACCTGTCATTAGCACCCATAAAGGAAGGCAAGGATATTCCGGAAAAGGGGCGTCTGAATGGTTGCTTTTTATGATTGTAAGTACTATCAATTTTTTTGCCGTTGTGTCAGGGATATATCTTTTTCTGCTGAATGCTTCCGGAACTTCATTTATTCCCGATCATCAAGATATAGCTCTTTCTGTATCATCACTTCAGCTATTTGTAATATTCTATTTTGTCTATTTCAATGAAATAGTTTTCATGCCACAGAAGAAAACGGAGCGTGAAGGTTGCCACAATGAGCAGTTGGCAAACAGCATCATGGAATTTATGCATCAATCGAAGCCCTACCTGGATGCTGATATTACCCTCAACGTATTTGCAGAAATGATGGGAGAGAAACCACATGTCATATCAAAGGCTATTAACGACTGCTTTAACAAAAACTTCAGGGATTTCATCAATGAATTCAGGGTAAATGAATTCATTGATAAAATGAATACCGATAAAGCAAAAAATCTCACCTTTCTTTATTTAGCTCATGAGGTTGGGTTCAATTCAAAATCGACATTCAATCTTGCCTTCAAAAAAGCAACCGGATTGTCACCCAGAGAATACTTCCACACTAAAACACAAAACACATAACACCAGAGTTTTAGACATCCTATTTCCTAAAACCGCACCTTTCGGTAAGTCTTAAATCCCGAAATAAGTCGATTTTGATTTATTCTTTTTGCAAAATTGAGCTGTTAAGCTTGAGAAAAGTTTGAATAAATCTTGAATTACTAACTAAAATCCAGGTAAAATGAAAAAAATCTTTACTATTCTGAGTTTAAGCATGCTGCTGATTTCGTTGGGTTTAACCACGAAAGCCCAGAACGATGTAATGCTTCAGGCTTTTTACTGGGACGTACCGGTAGATGCGGAAAACAATAATGGCTTTTGGTGGGACAATTTATACAACAAAGCCTCGGAATTCAAAGAAATAGGAATTTCCGGTATTTGGGTTCCTTCCCCTGCCAAAGGAAATTGGGGAATATACGATATGGGATACGGTATTTATGACCATTACGACCTTGGAAATTATGACCAAAAAGGAAGTATTGAAACCAGATTTGGAAGTCGCCAGGAATTGGAGAGTATGATTTCTGCTATGCACGATACCAGCAACGGACAACCGAAAGTGGCAGTTTATGCTGACATAATATTGAATCACATGTATTCATCGGACGATGATGCTGAGGTTAATCCCGCTGTTAAGCAATACGTTTTCGATGAAGCATACAGAAACGGACAGCAATATGTACCTTACCCAACCAATGAGATAAAATGGATTATTGAAGATGCTGCAGCTGGTGACTATTACATCAAATTCAAAGGTTACTACCTAAATTATTCCGTCTCTTATCAGGAACGCGCTTATGACATCCAAATCGATTATAATGATACCGGCTTTGGTACAACTTATTCATGGGAAAGCGAACCAAACAATGGAAATGGGGAAACCAACAACTTCCCGGGTTCCGGTCAGACAGTCAGAGCATTCATAAATTATGAAGGCGATATAGACGAATTTAAAGTGACCGCCCCAGGAGGTAAAGATATTACAATTAAGCTGACTGCACGCAGACAAGTCGATGATGAATGGTTGTGGGCCGATCAAACCAACGGTTATTATCCTTTTGAAGTATGGTATAACGGACAGAATCTTGCCACAAATGACCTACACGCAATAACAAATACCGGAATATCATACGTAACGCATACCGGCCAGGGAGAAGCTAATCTGACATGGGATTACTCTTATTTTCATCCGGTTGATGAAGACGATTGGCTTGGCGACTGGGGAACCGGTGACGAAATTATTCCCAACACAAAAGGTTTTGGAAACGATCTGAACACATTTGACTCAAGAGTTCAAACCCGAATGAATAATTGGGGCATCTGGCTATCAGATGAAGTCAACTTTGATGGTTATCGTCTTGACTTTGTTCGCGGCTTCCAGGAATCTTATGTTGCCGACTGGATAAACAATCTGCCGCTTCTGGACGATAACCAAAGATTTATAGTTGGTGAATATTGGGGATCGGCCTCCAGTATTAAAAGTTGGGTGAACAACGTTGCCTCATACGGCGCTGATGCAGATGCTTTTGATTTTCCTTTAAAATCGACGCTAACCGACCTATGCAACGGAGATTCAGGATTTGATATGAATTGGCTTAACCATGCCGGAATGGTACGAAATGCCGATGGTAACAGTCTGCCGGGAACATCAATCGTTACCTTTCTGGAAAATCATGATTCCGGGAAAGAACACGATAAATGGGTTACCAAAGACTGGCACCTTGGATATGCCTACATCCTCACACACGAAGGCAGACCGTGTATTTTTTACCCTCATCTTTACGGAGTGACTCTGGTTGACAATCACGACGCTTCCATACAAGTTGAAATACCGGCCTCATTAAAAGAAGATATCAAAAAACTTGTTTTCGCCCGAAAAACTTATCTTAACGGAACACTCTCGGTTCTCAGTGAATCAGGAAATCCTTATCCTTCATCTGACACACATGATGTTTATGTTGCCAGAAGGCAAGGGAACGGGACAAAAGATGGTGCCATCGTTGTAATTAACAACGGAACCTCAACAAAAGGACTATGGGTGGATGCAACCCCTCAAGGATGGTCCGACTGGAGCAATAAAACACTGATTAATGCTTTTGATGATAATCAAACCACTCAGGTTTACAGTGACGGCAGGGTGTGGGTAGAAGCCCCCGCAAGGGGATACGCTGTTTATGTCTTACAGGATGACTATGTAAGCTACGAAGGTGTGAAAAGTGCCAGTTCCGGTTCCATTAGTGAAAACAAAATGACTTCTTCAAAAAAAGAGAATCGGCTAACCATTTTTCCAAACCCTGTAAAAGCAGGAGAGCAAATCAAAGTTAGCGGGATTTTTGAAGGAAAAGTTCAAATTCAACTATTTGACAAAATGGGACGTGTTGTTTACAATAAAAACAAGTTTCCGAATTCTGAAACAGACCTTCGCATAACTTGCCCTTCCTTAAAAACAGGAGATTATATCATCAAAATTAGCGATTCGGAAAAATCACGGAGCCAGTTCCTGTCTGTTCGCTAAGTAGAGGCTGCTGAAAAAGTCAGCAGCCTGTTTCAAATTTATTTTCCATTGTTCTTTTTGGTGTTGCCCAAAAAGAACCAAAAAAGGCTGGTCTGCTTAAACCTATCCCCCAGCGAAAGCCAAAATTTCCGGTCATTGCGCAAGGCTATGAACATCGCCCATTTTGGCTTCTCGCCATCCGCCGGACAGAAAAGCGGACAGGCCAACGCGCCTTTTAAATAGTGTGTGTCTATAAACTCGCAAAAAATTTTTACAGTATGTGTGTTTGTTCAGAAAGTGCCAGTTGCAAGACTTGCGAAGTCCGAAAATACGCAGTTTACTCATCGTAAATGAGTAATTTTCGGATAAGCGTAACACAGTAAATGGTACTTTATGGACAGACACGAATTAGTGCTTGTCCAAAAACTCTGTGATACTCTGTGCGTACTTTGTGACACTCTGTTTAACTCATTGTTTAACGGGGCTCCACGGAGTTAGCACAGAGTTCAACAGAGTAAAAATTAGTCTTCTTAGACACGCCCCTCATTTTTTGAGGCTCCTTTTTTACTGCAAAAACGGATTTGTACTTCTCTCTTCACCAATTGTAGTTAAAGGACCATGTCCGGGATAAACAATAACATCATCTGGAAGAACCAACAATCTCTTTTTGATTCCATCTATCAGTTCATGCTGATTGCCACCGGGTAAATCGGACCGGCCTATGCTGCCTTTAAACAAAACATCTCCTGCCAGTAAGACTTTTTCGTCGGGTGAATAGAAAACAATACCCCCGGGAGAATGTCCCGGTATATGCATAACTTCAAATGAAACATCTCCTATTTTTACTAAGTCCCCATCTCTTAACTTATGAACAGGAGCCGGTGGATCCTCATCTATGTCCATTCCAAAAGCCGCCGCCATGTTACGTGTCTGACCAATTAAAAATTCGTCGGCCTCATGTGCCATTAGTTCCAAACCGTACTTCTCCGAAACAAACCGGCTTCCCAGAACGTGATCAACATGCAGATGAGTTTGCAAAAGCAGACGGGGAACGACTTTTAGCCTGGAAATTTTTTCAACCAGCTGTTCCTGCTCATGCTCAAATAACATTCCGGGATCGACAATGGCACAGTCGCCGTTATCGGCATAAACGATATAAGTATTTTCCTGAAACGGATTGAAAACCATTTGTTCAATATGTAGCATGATAGATTGGTAGATTATTAGATTATTAGATTCATAGATTCTTAGACGTAAGATGATTGGAATATACTGTTAAATCTGTATTTCTTAAAAAACAAGTCTATTGTTTGCGACCAACAAAATTAAAGGTGTTTGTAAAAGTTCAACAGACAAATGTAATGCAACCAGTGGTACTTTATGGACAGACACTATTTGGTGTGTGTCTATAAAGTACCAAAAAATTTTTACAATTTGAGTGTCTGTTCATAAAGTGCCGGTTGCAAGGCTTGCGAAGCCGCCAAAAACGGAGTTTACTTTTCGTAAATGAGTATTTTGGCGGCGAGCGTAACACAGCAAATGGTACTTTATGGACAGACACTATTTAGCAATACCCTTAAGCATCGGTACAAAAGCAAACTCGCCAAATGTTTCTTTTTCAAAATCATCATCAGATAAACGCTTAATTCGTGTCATTGTTTGCGAACGTTCGCCCAGCGGAACAACCAGCATCCCGTCAATTTTAAGCTGCATCAGTAAAGTAGAAGGGACCTCATCAACGGCCGCGGTAACAATAATTTTATCGAAAGGGGCAAACGCAGGAAGTCCTTCGTAACCGTCGCCCAGAAAAAGCCTGATGTCTTTGTACCCGATAGAGGCCAGTAAACGGGAAGTTTTTTGATACAACCGTTTCTGGCGCTCAATTGAAAAAACGGAAGCGCCCATTTCATGTAAAACAGCAGCCTGATAGCCGGAGCCTGTTCCTATCTCCAATATCCTGTCGCCGGGTTTAACATCAAGCAAAGAAGTCTGTACTGCAACAGTATAGGGCTGAGAAATGGTCTGCCCCTGCCCTATCGGAAATGCCTGATCTTTATAGGCCATATTTACAAAAGAGCTGTCCATAAACAGATGGCGCGGCACTCTACCTATTGCCTCCAAAACATTTTTATCTGTAATGCCTTTCTTCTCTATTTCTCGCACCAACCGGTGGCGCAGTCCTTTATGCCGGAAAGAATCTGATAATTCCATAAAACCTTTTATTGATTAATGCGTATCAATGAGCAAGCAATCACTACACAAGATTTAACCACTTTTATTATTGAGCCCGGCTTAAAAAGCATCTTTGTTGCCAAACTCATTGTTGACAAAAATATGCTTTTTATACCGCATTCATTATTATTCCTTAAATTGGGTATCAATTTATCTGATTTGTTGGTCTGATGGCAGCCACCAGACTTATGAATTTTTTATACATACCCGGGTGTGGCTCCTCCGGTTGCAGCAAGCATGGCGATTTGCATAAAACCTTCAGCAACAAGCGGTCTGTGACAGATTTCTTTGTAAACAAAGCAGTGGAGCCGGGGAAGTAATCAAACCTTAATACCCGTTTCTTTTTTAAGGCCTGATGGAACTCAGCCCGGGAATCGGGATTCGTTTCATCAAAGAAACATATAAAATAATCAAATAAGAAATACCAGGAAAGCAATATTTGCGTAATTGATATAAACATCTGATATTTCTATAAAAACATTTCTGCAGCTTTATAAGAATCAGAATCAAATTAACCATGAGTGTGCTCCTAAAAGAGCTATTCTTGTCAAGGTCGAGGCAAAAAGAGACTTTCCGGAGCGGACTTTTCCATAATTCCCAACCCTCCTTTTTTTATAACTACCCAACCCCTTTTTAATCCTTAAAAATGGTTTATTTATGGGTTTTACAAAAAAATCAAACAAGGGGAGAAAAACAAAGACGGTAATTTTCATTTTTTTCCAGACACCATCCGTCAGCATCTTTGCGAAACTTGACGAGTTTCTCTCAGAAAACAATCTGAAATGTCGCGGATACTTCGCAAGGAACTTATTACCAACATCCTTAAACTATATTGGGGATATAAACTATTTTTCTAAATTCATCAAAGAACACTCATCAGACCAGATAATCATGATCGGATCACCCCGGCATGATGAAGTGGATCAGGATTTATTACTGTCGCTCAAATTTTCACAAGCCGTTATTAAACTGGTCCCCGTAGAACTGGACCTTTTAGCCGGATTTATCAGGTTGAACCGACTAAATGACCTTCCGCACATCCGGCTCTTCCCTCAAACCACTAGCACGCTGGAAAAAATAGTCGGCTACCTGATTGATAAAGCCATTGCTTTGACAGGGTTAAGTATCTTTGCCCTTCTGTTTCCTTTTATTGCTGTTGCCATAAAGCTCACATCAAAAGGTTCTGTTATATACAAACAAACAAGACTCGGTAAAAATGCCCGGGAATTTGTACTTTACAAATTCAGAACCATGTACCAGGAAGCTGAGAAAAACGGCCCCCAGCTTTCTCATTCACAGGATAAAAGAATTACCAGGGCCGGCAAAATATTAAGATATTGGCACATAGATGAACTCCCGCAATTCTGGAATATTCTGAAAGGTGATATGTCCATGGTAGGTCCACGGCCGGAAAGACCATACTATGCTAAGTATTTGTCCGAAAAAATACCGTATTACAAAATTATCTATCAGTCGAAACCGGGACTCACTTCCCTGGGAATGGTGAAATATGGCTATGCAAGTTCAATTGAAGAAATGACCGACCGTTTGTACTATGATATAGTTTATCTAAACCATCCCTCATTTCTTATGAACCTGAAAATTGTCGGACAAACAATAAGGTATCTGTTTTTCAAAACATTTAACAGATGCGGAATAAGGGAAAAAGAAGCTTTCAGAACAAAAGAAAAAATACTTCCCTGCTATGAAGACCCGCTTTCAAGATGGTTCAAGCTCCAGAACCTCAGTGAAAGAGAAGTTATCTCCAGCCGGCTTTCGGGATAAGCCGGACTGTTCCCTTTTAAAAAGTGTGATATCTAAGCCAGGTCTTGAAAGTCTCTTATAGCAGCAGACTTATTTTTTTATGAATTTATGATAATGTCTTTCCCCACGGGCATCCACAATTTCCATGATATAAAAGCCTTCAGGAAGGAACGAAACATCAAAAGTGTTTTTCCCCCACATATTTTTTGAGAAAACTGTTCTGCCCGAAAAGTCATAAAGATAAAACCTCTCTAATACCAGGTCGTTCGTGGTCTTAATATTCAATATTCCGGAAACAGGATTTGGAAAAACGTGAATATCGTTATCCTCAAAGATCAAATCACCACCGGAAGATGTAACATTTCTAAATCCTTCAAGCCTGGAAGAAGTATAAAAGGCGAATTGTCCGGGGCCAAGAGTAATTTGCATATTTTCATTGGTAACGTTAATACTGTCGCCCTGAAAATGGTTGTACCACCAACCTGTATGACTAAAAAACGGCGTAACCTCGTCGGTCTCCAGACCAAAATTTCCAACCAGCCGGATATCAACATCCGAACCGTTAAGCCGGATTTGTTTTACAGCTTCATCTACATCGAGAACAAAGTCGGAGGTAGAAAATACCTCATACTTCTTTTTCAGGTTAATAATATTGGCATAAAAATTCCATAACGACTCACGGGTGTAATCCTGCAGATATTCCCATTGGGGCGGTTTTTGTCCAAGGCGACCGCCTTCTTCAATGCTTATATCGTAACCCATTTCGCCAAACTGCCATATCATTTTGGGGCCGGGAACAGACATCAGAAAAATGGCTGCCATGCCTGATCGCAAGGCTGCATTTTCAAGCTCTTTCACATCATAAGTTCCCGAAGCATCACCATAATTGAGTGCTCTGTACATTACCCGTTCTTCATCGTGGCTTTCCATGTAAGCAACTAAATTAGGTGACGACCACCCCCTTTGTTTATACGAGGCCCATGTGAAATCAGAATTGCCATTATCATTATACCCCATTACGGCTTCGCTAAAGGGATGATTCATGTTTCCCCACAATAAAATACCATGGTCGGACAGCACCTTTTCTTCGGAATTTTCTGAGAGATGTTCAAAAATCACCAATGCATCCGGATTTCGCAGCCATATCTCATCGGCCATACGCTTTAATATAGCGATACGGCTGGCATCATAATCACTGGCCCATGAATCGGGCCCATACGGGGTATTGGTAAATCCTTTGGTAAAATCGAACCGGAAACCGTCAATTTGAAGTTCCGACATCCAATACGCGTTGATACTGTCAACCAGTTCCTGAGTGTACGGGCTCTCATGATTGAAATCGTATCCCCATTGGGCAGCAGTATTTTCCATGTTGTGCTCCCTGTTGTACCAGGGATTGTTTTCGGCCGGTTTCCCGTCTTCCAAATACATTCGGGCAAAAGCCGACTGCCCGTAACTATGATTAAGCACCATATCCATAATCACGGCTATACCTCTGGCATGACATTCATCAACAAATTCTTTATAATCATTGAGTGTTCCGTAAGCCTTATCCGCGGCAAAGTAAAACGATGGATTATAGCCCCAGCTGTCGTTTCCTTCAAATTCATTGAAAGGCATAAGTTCTATGGCATTCACGCCCAAACGTTGCAAATAGTCAAGTGTATCGGTAACAGTCTTTATATCCTGATTTTCGGTAAAATCACGAATCAATAATTCATAAATGACCAAATCCTCGGGATCAGGTGGTGTAAAATCTGTGGTTCTCCACTGATATTCTTCTGGTGTTGTAGTAAACACAGAAACAATTCCGTCTGCGCCATCGGCTTGCGGATAAGGTTTCAGATCGGGATATATTCGTTCGGGGATGTATTTATCGTTCCACGGATCAAGCACTTTATTAGTATATGGGTCGGCAACCTTCACTTCTCCGTCAATATAATACTGATAAGCATATTCCACTCCCGGTTCAAGCCCGGAAATTGTCAGCCAGAACCACTCTCCGTCTTTTTTCATTTGTGCATCGGGACGGGGTTCCCAATTGTTGAAATCGCCCAAAACATAAACATACGATTTTTCAGGAGCCTGTAACACCAATGTTATTGTATTCTCGTCAATAATATTTGCTCCCGTCCGAAGTCCGGCCGGAACAGGCTCCTGTACAACCGGCTCTTTAATATAAAAGTCGACAGTATCGGCATCGACAGCTCCGCCATCTCCGGTTGCAACCAGTACCAACCGGTGACTGCCATCACCTGGTGCTGCCATTGAATAGTTTAATTCGGAGGTAGAAGACGTTTCTACCAAAGCACCATCATAAAACAATTCGAGCGATACCGACTGTTGCCCCTGTCCGGCCACTTCAATCACCTGACCCGGATCAAACAAGGCTCCATCCTCAGGTTGGGCAATAACAGCGGTTAATTCGGCCTCATACACATCCACAAAAATATCTTCATTGCCTTCGTCCTTCCCTTCAAGGTAGTTGCCGTTAACTTCCTCAGCACTCCGGAATACAAAAGCCATCCGGAGAATTTTTTCTCCTTCGGGTACTCCGTAATAGTCGCGAACATCCGGTGTAATGGTCAGAGTATAAGTGTTGGCATCTACTCTGTCCAGTTTGGTCTTAGCCAGGTTTTCTCCCCAGGCGGAAACAACATACTTCCAATCAGAGTCACCGGTACTTTCATCGGTAATGACGCCGGTGTGGGCATAAACATCTCCATCATAATCTTTCAGTCCACCCGTCCCCTCTTCAGCATGAAAAGTAACAATAACCTCATCGTTTTCGGTAGGAATAGCCGGTTCGGTGGTAACTACCTGGGCATTTGAAATAGTTGCCAAAACCAATATGGAGGTGATAAAAAAGATCGGCCGCATACAATAGAATATTAGATGATTAGATATAAGATAGTGGATGAATCCTATAATAGTGATTTGTTTGTCCGGGATTTGGATTGTCATTTTTCAACAAAGCAAAGGCTACACAAAGAATCTTTAAAAAAGACCAATTATGTAGCCTTGCATTGATATTAACTATTCATTAACAGGAGATATTTCAATAATGGCATTTCTTTTATCCACTCTAACGAAATATTCTCCGGAAGCAGCAACAAACTGCCAGTTTGGATCACTATGTCCTTCAGCAATTATGATATAATCGGTATCATAATTGGTAATTAGATCATACCCATAAGAAACCGGACTCCAATCCTTTTGTTCGAATAATCTGAAATAATTGTTTTGTATAAAGATTACATTTCCTTCCCAGATTTCATGGCCAACCCAAGAGATAGATGTAACAGGATCATTCCAGTTCCAGCCATGAGTAGCATCTCCTGTAAGATAGAGATTGGGTTCATCAATTGCCTCCATGGCGATTGAGCCCGATGCTGTATTTACAGTTATCTCGTACCAACCTGTTGTACCAACAAATCCAAAATTAGGATCACTATCAGATGTTCTGGCTTCTAAGAGATCGCCAGGATAGTCAGTGAATACATCATATCCTCCGAGTGAGGCTCCCCAGTCGGGTGCTGAGAAAAATCTGAAATTCCCATCAGTCTCCGCATCAAAATAAGCTTTAGTTTGATATACATCATCCTCCTCAGTCGCAGGAACCTCCACTGCAAGAGCAGTATCCCAACCACCAACAGCAGCTCCAATCATATAGATAGGTGGAACGCTGGTTTGATATGTTGAAACAGTGACTAAAGCAGGCTCTGAATAAAGTACCTCAACATCATCATGTACAACTGCTTTTACTCTGATCTGAAGATCGCCAGTTTCACCAGGCTCTATATATTCAACAGCAGCAGTATTTAGTTGAGAAACTTTTATCCTGAACTCAGTATCATTAACAGTACCAAGTTCGTACGGTTCAGAAAAATCTCCCTGAGTACCGTCAATTTCTACTGTATAGGTAACTGCGGATTGAAATCCAAAATCAGCTGCGTCCCACTTTATCACTTCGATAAGGTTGTCACCAGCATCCTTTAATAAGGTATAACTGGTACCTGATGAAGGAATAGTAATTTCAGGTGGGATAAATGTTCCCACCATAGGCTCATCATCAGTCTGGTCGCAGGAAGTGAAACTGAATACTCCCAGCAACATAACGAGCAAATATATAATATGCTTTTTCATATCTAAATTATTTTTTCTTTTTATCAATACTCTTGATTATTAATAACCAGGATTTTGAACCAACGTAGGATTAGCTCCCAGGTCATCAGCTGGGATCGGATACAAATCATACTTTGGATTCGTTGATCTTCCTTCTTTCACTCCACCTTTCCATGGCCATACATAATCTGACTGACTGAACCTGTCAAAACGAATGAGGTCTGTCCGACGATGACCTTCCCAATAAAGTTCACGAGCTCTCTCATCAATAATAAAATCCAGAGTCAGATCAGTTTGTCCAATGTTTCCTGACTGGTCTCCGTAAGCACGTTCACGAATCAAATTAATATAATCCACTGCTTGTCCGACAGAGCCCCCATCGCCCCCACGCAAGACTGCTTCAGCATACATCAAATAGATATCAGCCAGTCGAAAAACCGGGAAATCTGTATCCATAAAAGTCTCATCGGACCCGGGGGTACCGGCTTGTGTCACATTTTTAAATTTCATTATTCCATAACCCTGAGTAAAATCCGCAACATCGTCAATCTCTAAATCATGACCATCGGTATAAAACATTTCACGTGCATCCGAGCCATCGCCGGGGAACTTTTCAACCAACGCTTTTGTTGTTCTGTTTCCAGCCCAGTGTGAACCGGTGCCGAAAACCTCATCAACGTTTGTCCAGGCTGAACTTGTGCCGGCAGCAATAATATAAGTCGTTCCACCATAAGACTGGGTATTATTCCCATCGAAAACAATCGGGAAAATGATCTCATTGGTTTGGGTATGATTATCAGCCAGGAATAAGTGTTGGTAATTATCGGAAAGTGAATAACCTGCATCAAAAATCTTATTGCAGTAAGTGATACAATCGGTGTATCGTGCATCACCTGTATAAACTTCAGCATTCAGATATAGTTTTGCCAATAGTGCCCAAGCCGCAGCCTTATCTGCACGACCATATTCATTTTCTCCCGGTTCAGCAAGCTGCGATTCTATTGCTAACAATTCCTCTTCTATGAAATTAAAAACAAATTCTCTTGATTTTTGCTCAGGAAGGCCGCTCCCCACTTCATTCTCCTCCGTAACAAACGGAATATCACCAAACAGATCGATGCCATGCCAGTAACTCAAAGCTCTAAGGAAACGCGCTTCGGCCCGGAACATTTGAATATCTTCTCTCAAAGAACCTTCAACACCCCTTGCATCAAGCTTGGCATCGGTCGTTTCTCTCAAAAATTCATTGGCCAATGGAATCTGATAAAATACACGATAATAAAGAGCGGTAATAAACACATCGGTAGAGGTCCATTGCTGATAATGAAAATTCTTGATGGTTTGATCATTCCAACTTACAATGGCTTCATCGGTTAACAATTCCTGAGCCATCCAATAGCCTCTCAAAAACTGACTAAAACCTTCGTCAATACCGCTAATATCGGGTTCACCGGCAGGGCCGTCCTGACCACTAACAGCAAGACCTGCATATAATTTTGCTAAAAACTGCTTGTATGCAGCCGGATCTTCAAAAACCGATGCAGATGTAACTTCCGTCTCTGCCAACGGCTCTGTATCCAACTCGTAGCATGATGTGGCGATGAAGGTTAACATCAAACCCAGCATGCTGCCAAAAATTCCTTTAAATATTTTTGTATTCATAATGATCGCTGATTAAAAGTTAACATTTACTCCAACCATAAAAACCCGTGGACGAGGATAAACATTACTATCTATTCCATCATCAACTTCAGGATCCAATCCCTCATAGTTGGTAATTACAAAAGCATTTTGAACAGTTCCATACACCCTGGCACTTATGTCTGAACCTGTAAGCCCGAAGCTACCCAGTGAATCAAATGTGTATCCCAGGGAAATATTGTCCATTCTGAGGAAGGAAGCATTTTTAACATAATAGTCTGAAAGATACCTTGCATCAGTAAAATTGCTTTCCAGGGCATTATCGACAACATTGCTCAGAAAATTATTTACCCAAATATTGGAAGTAAAACCATATGAAGAGTAAACGTTATTGTATACGTAATTGCCAATATTTGCCCTTGCAGAAAAACTGAAATCAAAATTCTTATACTTAAGTTTCGAATTTAATCCCATATACCAGTCAGGAGCAGGTTTCTTGTACTGATAACGATCGTCGCCGGTTATTTGCCCATCACCATTTCTATCGGCATACAATCCATCAATTGGATTTCCTTCCTGATCATAAACCTGTTCATAAGCATAGAAGGTATTGGGTGCATAACCTACACTGTGAATCTGGATTGTATTTCCTGTACCTCCTGAAATTCCTCCTGTAAATACACCTACGTAGTTAGGATCGTAACCTAAACTCAGCTTAGTTACTTCTGTTTCACTGTAAGTGGCATTGAACCCAAGTTCCCATGAAACATCAGAAGTAGAAACAGGACGACCGGTGATTGAAAATTCAATACCACGATTCTCCAAATTACCTACATTGGTCAGTAATTGATTGGTCAGATTGGTACCTGCTGCCACCGGTATAAAATTCAACAAATCTTTGGTCTCACGATAGTACGCATCAATAGAACCAGATAGGCGGTTATTAAAGAAACCGTAATCCAAACCCAAATTGTAGGTTGTGGTTTCTTCCCACTTCAGATCCTTATTATATCCTTCCGGACGCAGCGTTGTGTAAAACTCACCTCCAAATCCATATCTTGCAGTTGAAGAACTATAAGTATATCTTGGCAGGTATGGATAATTTCCCTGATTAATATTCTGCTGGCCGGTAATTCCATATCCTAATCTTAACTTTAGATCTGAAATATTTTCAGATCCGCTCATAAATGGCTCATTAACAATCCTCCATGCAAAAGCAGCAGAAGGAAAAGTCCCCCAACGAGTGTCTTCATGGAATCTGGAGGTACCATCCTGACGCAAAGTAAATGTTAGCAGATAACGATCCAGCAAAGAATAATTCAGACGGCCGAAGAAGGATCTAAGGTTATTTTCTGTTTCATACGCCGGCTCATCACTATAAACTTCAGTTCTGTCGTAAGAAGTTTCGCGGTTCCAATCCTCTCTGTAAAAATGCTGTTCAGAAAACCCGGCCATCAAATCAAGGCGACTGTTAATAGCGTCAATCTCTTTTACATAGTTAAGATAAAAATCAATCAGCTCATTCTTCTTCTGCTGAGAATATTCATTATATTGCCCGGAAGAACGGTCAAGTGCAGTATAAGAGAAGTTTGTTTCATCTTCAACAATAACGGTTCCTTCACTGTCTGAATAGTCAAAACCAAGGTTTAAGTTGGCCCTTAATTCTGGCAGAAAATGAAACTTATAGTCCAATTGAAGATTACCAATAGCTCTTTTAGCAGTTGATTCATCACTTCGGTCATAAAGTTGTGACAAGGGATTCGGAACTGCAACGGTATTGGCATTTTCACCCGACATCCATGTAAAATAACCGTTAAATCTATCGTCATCACGATAGGGTGACTGTGTCGGGTCAAATGTAATAGCATTCCCAATTACTCCCCAATCAACAAACCGGTTGTCATTCTGAACGCCTTTCAAATTAAAGTTTACATCAAGATGATCCTCCAGGAAACTGGGATTCAGTCCAAAAGAAGCAGTAACACGCTCAAAGTTAGAAGTCTCAATGATGCCATCCTAATTGGTATAACCTACAGATGCCCTGAAAGGTATTGTTTCCCTAATGGTACCTGTTGCACTAAAAGTGTGATCATGACCAATAGAATTTCTAAATATCAAATCCTGCCAGTCAGTCTTCGCATCACCCATAGCGGAAACTCCACCAGGAGCAACGTTATTAACAACTTCACGAAACTTATCGGCATCTAAAACATCAACTGTTTTATCGATTGTATTAACAGTTGCATATCCATGATAGTTAAACTTTAAAGGCTGACCTTCACGTCCTTTTTTTGTTGTAATCAAAATTACACCATTCGAAGCACGTGAACCGTAAATAGCTGTAGCAGAAGCATCCTTTAATACAGTAAAAGACTCAATATCATTAGGATTTATGGAACTAAGCGGATTCCTCATTCCGGATACTCCTTCATTATCAACAGGTACACCATCAATAACAATCAGAGGATCGTTACTGGCAGACAATGAAGAACCACCACGAATACGAATAGTTGATCCGGCTCCCGGAGCACCCCCGGAATTGGTGATTCTAACGCCGGCTGTTTTACCATTCAATAAGTCCTCTGGAGAGACAGGGGCTCCCCTGTTGATTTCATCAGCTTCAATTGCTGTCACAGAGCCAGTGGCATCTTCCTTCCGTACAGTACCATACCCAATAACAACCACCTCATCGAGACCCAGAATTTCGGGTTCGAGTGCAACATTAATCACCTCGCGGTCTCCAACAGTCTGTTCTTGTGTTTTAAAACCTATAAAAGAAAACACCAGAACGTCGTCGGGTGAAGCCTGAACAGAATAAGTTCCGTCAACACGACTAATAGCACCCTGTTGCGTGCCTTTTATAACTACAGTTACTCCCGGCAACGGTTCACCGGTACCGGCTTCTGTTACCGTTCCTGTCACTGTTACTTCCTGGGCCGATGCACTTATAAAAAAGCCAAGCCCTAAAAAAAGAAACAGGATTTTGTAGAAATTAAACTGTTTTTTCATAAAACTTTGATTTAAAAATATACTTGGTTAAACATTTCTTCAACGTTCTTTCACGTTTGAAAGAACCTCTGTAAGGGATTTTTTCTGCTGTCAATAACTCCGCCGGCGTTTTTAATCTCAAAATGTCGTTACATTTCTTCCCGGCTGTGTCATCTTTCTTCACACACAAAATTAAAACAAAACAACTCCGAAGTATACATTTATTAACATCAATTCTTGACTTTTTACAATGAAATCATCGAAATCGATACCGCAAACGATTGCGGTTTCGTTTGCATAAATTTTACATGTTGTAAAACATTTTTTGATTTTTTCTGCAATCGTTTTCGGAACTCAATTTAGAATGAATTGGCTGTAAATCTGATATTAACGTAAGATTCAACAGGTCAACAGGTCAACAGGTCAACAGGTCAACAGGTCAACAGGTCAATAGGTTAGTAGGTTTATAGGCAGGCAGGTGATTAAAAATTAACCGCGGAG
>NZ_AHZV01000245.1 GCF_000250735.1 Anaerophaga thermohalophila str. Valhall | reverse complement strand
CCGCAGAGAAGATTCTTCTGCGGATTTTTTTATTCCACCAATACAAATCATTTTAATGGCCGGTGACATCTCCTCCTCCCGACTCACTGATCTTCTTTGCTTTTGCACCTCCGTAATAATCAACATCGGCTCCGCCGCTTGCAGATGCTTCAATTTCATCCGAAGCGTAAACCTCAACATCGGCTCCGCCCGATGAAGATGCCTTTACTCTTTTTGCAATCAGTTGACGTGCTTTTATGTCGGCACCCCCACTGGAATGGGCCTCCAGATAGTTTGTTTCTCCCTCTGCTATTAAATCGGCTCCGCCGCTGCTGTTAAGGATAACATTATCAGCTTTTACACTTACTTCCACATCAGCACCCCCCGAAGATGAGATTTCGAGTGATTCGCCTTCTATTTCTCCTACACTTTTAAGATCGGCTCCACCTGATGCACTGAGTTTTTTAATTTCTTCTGTGGTCACGTAGACTTTGGCCGAACTACTTTGAAACCAGGAAAAAACACTTCCGTCACAATACACGTTCAGTTTCCCCCCCTTTATTTCGGTCTTTACATCATCGATATCATCAGAATCGGCCTCCACAATAATCTCCACAGGGCTACCCTGTTTCACTATCAGATCAACACCAGAAGAAACACTGATTTCATTGAAGTCTGATTCTACAGGCCGCTCCTGACGACTTTGAGATTGGCTTTCAAGAGCGCAGGTGCTTATCAAAAAAGCGACTAAGAACGGAAAAGTAAAATAAATTGTTCGCATAATCATGAGTTTAGTTTTTACTGTCAGTATTGTTCAATTTTTTTGTATGACGCCTGCTCCGTGTTTTTAGTTACACCAAATAACAAAAAGTTTTCTGTAAATCGGATTTTGAGTCCGGGAACTTCTCGCTGGCTGGAATCGGTCTGTCTGCAGTTACCGGTGTTCTTTTGAACCTCATCCTGCCAGACAAATCCAAACCGGTGAAAATGAAGAAATAAACCATAGAACCTTATGGCACAATAATTGTTTCTTTTTAACCTGGTCTATCCATAAGTTTCCGTAATTAGTGTCTGTCCA
>NZ_AHZV01000246.1 GCF_000250735.1 Anaerophaga thermohalophila str. Valhall | reverse complement strand
TGGACAGACACTAATTACCTGTGTTTAAAAATGCTTTTTATTAATATACAGTATATCAAGGCCATACGAGTCACCTTGAATCTTTCATCTAAAAATATAACGATCTATTGAACAGAAATATAGATTTTCAATGACAAAAACCGATCAAATAATAGAGAACTATCTAAAAGGAAAGAGTTCTGATGAAGAGTTGAAGTTTCTACTTCATTTCCTTCAGGAAAAGCCCGAAAACAGGGAATATTTTCAAAATCAGAAGGAAAAGTGGGAAAATAGTGAAGATAAAACTTATACGCTTCCGGAATGGGAAGCCTGGACCAGACTCAAAAACAAAATATCAGGAAAATCAAAGCCACGTACGACAGCGCCCTCCTGGCTGGCTTTTTACAAAGCGGCTTCAGTAGCGGCCATTGTTTTATTGACATCTGTAATAATCGGAATTCCCCTGCTCCAAAAGCAAAAAGTAATCGTCAGCACTCAGGCAGGACAAATTATTAACATGGTATTGCCAGACAGTTCTTCTGTAATCCTGAACAGCAATTCCACACTCGAATACCATCCCCTTGCTTTCATGCTTAAACGTGAGATCAGCCTGAAAGGAGAAGCTTATTTCGACGTTCGAAAGAAAAGAAACACTGCTTTTCGGGTGGTTTGTGATGCCATTGATGTGAAGGTGACAGGAACACGTTTTAATGTCAACGCTTATTCAAAAAACAAAAGCAGCAATGTTGTTCTTGAGGAAGGAACTGTCGTGGTAAGACCCAAAAAGAACAAGAAAAAAGCGATACAACTCTCACCCGGCGAAAAACTGGAAATTAACCGGAAAACAAAGGAATGTCATATCGAACAAGTCAATACACGCCTCTATACCTCCTGGAAAGAAGGCATTCTCTACTTCTACGATTCTTCCTTCGATGAAGTGATAAGTCGCATAGAAACCAGATACGGAACCGAAATGGAGATCAATAATGAGATTATTAACAGTTTTGTAATCAGCACTACGATAAAAGACGAACCACTTGAGAAAGTTCTTGACCTTTTCAAAAAAGTATTGCCAATAACCATTAACGAAAAGGGAGGTATCATTTCAATCAAACTTGACGAAGAACGCTATAAAAAATATACCATGAAAGGACAAACCTGACCCTTCACTGTTTCGCGAAACAAACCTTTAACCTCATTCCCTGAAGAAAAACAGGAGAGTGCTGCCACACTCTCCTGAAAACTAAAAGTAATTTTTTTGTGTAACTCAAAGTACAAATTTATGAAAAAAATGTGGTTTTTGACGTTTCTCCTGCACTACTTCAGGGGGAGCAAAACTCTGAAAGTTATGAAACTAATGATGGTGATGCTGGTATTTTTCAGTATTCAGATATCAGCAACCGTAGTTTTCAGCCAGGACAGCAAACTGTCATTAAACGTCAAACAGGAACGCATAGCAGACGTCCTGGAAGAAATTGAGAAACAATCCACCTATCGATTTGCATTCAGCTCTCAGTTTGTGGATATGAACCGAAAAGTTTCGGTAGTACTTGAAGGAGCAGATATCTCCGAAGTCTTAAATAAACTTTTTGCCAATACCGAAATCGATTTTAAAATTGAAGATGAATTCATAATCTTAGTCCCAAAACTTGATGACCCTGCTGCTCAAAGATCCCTGGCTGACATTGGAAAAAACTTCCAGCAACAAGGGAAAACCATTACCGGAAAGGTGGTTGACCCACAGGGAGAACCTGTCCCAGGGGCATCTATTGTCATCAAAGGAACCACCCGGGGAACCATTACCGATATGGACGGAAACTACAGTCTGCCCGAAGTTCCCGAAGATGCAGTATTGGTTTTCTCCTTCGTGGGAATGAAAACACAGGAAATAACTGTAGCAGGGAAAAACACCATTGATGTTCAGTTCCAGGAAGAGTTGATGGGATTGGATGAAGTAGTGGTTATTGGGTATGGCACGGTGAAGAAAAGTGATCTCACCGGTTCAGTTGGAGTATTGGAATCTGACCAATTGGATGAGCAAACTAACACCAACCTTGGAACTGCATTACAAGGGAAGATTGCAGGTGTTAATATTGAATCTTCCGGAGGAGCTCCCGGAGCGGGAATGAGATTCCAGATTCGGGGAGCAGGTTCACTTAACAACAATAATCCGTTAATTTTAGTCGATGATATCCCTGTTTCTTCCATAAACAATATCAGCCCACATGACATAGAATCCATTCAGGTTCTGAAAGATGCATCTGCTGCAGCCATCTATGGTTCAAGGGCAGCCAATGGCGTTATCCTGATAAGCACCAAGTCAGGAAAGAAAGGGCCTGTTCAAATCAATTTGGACGTAGACTACGGGGTTCAGGAAGTTGCCAACAAACTGGATTTAACCAATACTGAAGAATGGATAAAGATTGTTGAAGAATCAAGTAACACTGCTGGAATTGCTCTGCCGTCAATTGCCCTCGATCCTGAAGAACCGGGCGAAGGAATCGACTGGCAGGATGAAATATTCAGAACCGCACCCACTCAGAATGTATCCTTTAATGCCACCGGCGGAAGTGAATTTATGAACTATAGCGTATCTCTGGGATACCTGAATCAGGATGGTATAATTAAAGAGACGGGATACGAAAGAGCGACACTTCGTTTTAAGTCCGATTTTCAGAAAGGGAAATTCAAAATTGGTGAAACCGTATTACTTTCAACCGAAGCGGTAAATAATCAGCCTGGAGTTGCCGGCCAGGGTGGGAACGTAATCGGTTCTGCAGCACTTATGGTACCTGCGTTTTCTATCAAAAATGAAGATGCCATTGGCGGCTATGGTGGAGCGTATGGCTCAGTGCTCGACATTTACAATCCTGTTGCTGCATTGAACCTCAAAGAAAACAAAAGCAACTACTATAAAGCTTTGATAAATCTTTTTGCAGAGGTAGAACTGCTTGAAGGTCTAAAATATAAATTCAGTACCGGACTTACAGCCACCGAGTCGAAAAACATCAGTACCGAACAACGATATGAGGTCGGTTCCTTCTTCAGGAATGAAGACAATTATATCTATGAAATGAGTGGGATGAATAAATACTGGCAGATTGAAAACACATTATCATTCAATCGGGAATTTGATAAGCACTCGATTAATGCCGTTATCGGGCAGACCGCCTACGATGATCACTATCGGCAGTTTTCAGCTTCAAAAAAAGGAATGCCGGATGGTAAATGGGTGATGGATTCCGGCACTGATGAGCCCGCGGCCAATGGATATGAAAATGAGAATACTATGCTCTCCTATTTGGGGCGCCTAATCTACTCATACGATAATCGTTATATATTTACCGGCACATTCCGCCGAGATGGTTCATCCCGCTTTAGTGATGCCAAGCGGTGGGGAAATTTCCCTTCTGTTTCGGCAGCCTGGAATATAGCCAATGAAGATTTTTTTGAGAACTGGAATTCTGACATTTCTCAACTCAAGCTTCGTGGTAGTTACGGAAAGTTAGGAAACCAGGAAATCGGGGATTATCAATACATGGGACTAATCACCTCTGCCATAAGTTATGGAGTAGGACAACCTAATTCACTCTGGGTAGGGAATATACAAACAGAATACGTACCCGAACAATTGAAATGGGAAACAACTACCACTTCCAACATTGGCATTGATATGTCTTTGTATAATGGTAAAATAAATTTCAACTTTGATACCTATAAAAAGGTCACAACCGACTTACTTCTGCGAGTCCCAATACCCTTGTCAGTAGGAGCTGATCAGAATCCCTATAATAATGCCGGGAAAGTCTCCAACAATGGATATGAGATAATGATGAACTACAACGGAAGTATCAATGATTTCAAATTTTCCGTTTCAGGAACTTTGAGTCACGTAAATAATGAAGTAGAAGAGCTCAGTACCGGATCACAGGTTTTGTCGGGTGGTAATGCCACTCACAACGGACCCTCTGTTACTTATACCAAAGTAGGCTATCCAATGTATTCTTTCTTCCTGATTAAAACTGACGGTTTGTTCAGATCGGAAGATGAAATAATGCTGCATGCCAAAGACGGAGAACTGATACAACCCAACGCACAGGTGGGTGACATACGTTTTATCGACGCCAATAATGATGGCAAGATTGACGGAAACGACAGAGTATATTGCGGAAGTCCGTTCCCGGATTTGGAATATGGCATAAGGCTTGAAGGTGAATGGCGCAACTTTGACTTCTCCATGTTTTTCCAGGGAACTACCGGAAACAAAATATACAATGGAATCAGCACCTATATTAAGTCAGGCAGATTTACCTCAAATTATTCAACCGAGCTGTTGAATTCTTACTCTTTCAATCCTGATTCAGATATACCCAGACTCGATCTGTCCGACCCCAATGGAAACGGCGTAGATAACAGTGATCGGTTCCTGGAGGACGGCTCATATTTTCGTTTCAGAACATTGCAGGTCGGATATACACTTCCCGATCATCTTTTAACTCAGTTTGGTCTTCAAAAATGCAGAATTTATGCAGGGGCCGACAATATATTTACCATAACGGACTACTCTGGCTATAACCCTGACATCGGGAACAATTCAATTACCAACCGTGGAATAGATTTCAGACAGTATCCGCTCAACCGGTCATATCATATCGGAATACAGATGTCATTCTGATAAGGTTTGGACTCATGAAACAAATTCTGAAAAACATAAACAATACACTTATGAAAAGAAAATATATCATCCTGATAACCATCCTTGTTACTTTTTCATGGGGATGTTCCGAATCTTTCCTGGAACTGGAGAACCCAAATAAAGTGACAAATGATAACTTCTGGCAAACAGAAGAAGATCTGTACTCTGCTGTTGCGACCATATATAATGCTTTGGTAGAAGATTACACGGGACATTACGGCACCATAAACTGGGAATTAAAAGCCGGAAGAACCGAAAATTTTACCATCAGAAATGATGTGAGAAGCCGATACGAAATCTCAACTTACATGAATACTTTCAGTAACGGCAGCTCTTCAGACCTGTATAAAGGTTGCTACATCGGTATCTTCCGGGCCAACCAGGTAATTGAAAACGGTCAGCAAATGGATATCGACGAAGATGTAAAAAACCATCTGATTGCTGAAGCAAAATTTCTGAGAGGTCTCAACTATTTTATTCTTGCCATAGATTTTGGGGCTGTTCCAATCATTACTTCAGTTGCAGCTACTGCCGACGATTATTATGTGCCAAAATCATCTCACGAGGAAGTCTGGCAACAATGTATTTCCGACTTTAACGATGCCAAGGAATATCTGCCGGAAACATATCCTGCAGAACAAAAAGGCAGAGCCACCAAAGGTGCAGCCATGGGTTTTTTAGGACGAGCTTATCTTTATCGACATGAATATGGCAAAGCACTTACCGAACTAAAAGCCATAGTCGACAATGAAAATTCTTTTGGATATGGACTTCAGCCAAATTATGCCGAACTCTTTGATGGGCAACATGAAAACGGCGTAGAAAGTGTCTTTGAACTACAGTATAGTCTGTTAGGGGGACCCGATATCTGGACAAGCAACCCGGCCAGCAAAACGCGAGCAACTTTTATTGCACAGGAATGCGCACCAGGTGAAGTAGGTGGATGGTTTGAGCTTTATCCTACGCAAGTTTTACTGGACGCTTTTCTGGAAGAACCGGCTGCGGATGGAGGGTTTGACCCAAGGGCTAATGCAACTCTTGCCTGGGACTATCCCGGATGTGTTTATTATCAGCGAGATTTTAGCTCAACCTGGAGTTCTGATGACATTTGGCTCAGAAAAAACCAAAATTGGTGGAATGAAAATGAAGGCGACTGGAAATCGGAACTCAATGAATATGGAATGCGATATGCCGATGTGCTACTAATGCTGGCTGAAGCATATACAATGGAGGGACAAGTCGCTGATGCAGCTCCTCTGGTTCATAGAATCAGACAAAGAGCAAACCTTATTGATAAACTAACCGAAATGGAAGGTTATAATCAGGAAGAAATGATGGAAGAAATTCGCCATCAACGGAATCTCGAATTTGCCAGAGAAGGACTTCACTTCTATGATTTAAGAAGATGGGGTATCCTGGA
>NZ_AHZV01000247.1 GCF_000250735.1 Anaerophaga thermohalophila str. Valhall | reverse complement strand
ATAAAAAGCATATTTTTGTCAAAATCAAGGCGTTTTAAATTTTTGTGCCGGAGTTAACTCATTGTTAATGAGGATGCAAAAATTTAAAACAACACAGAGTTTGGCAACAAAGATGCTTTTTAGACCGGGCTCATAAATACATCATTTGCATGTGAAGATAACGTTAAAAATAACCCCTTTATTAAAATTGTTATTGTTTTTATGACAAACGAATTGTAAGTTTGTAAGATGTAATACAACAAACAAATGTAAAAATATTTTCAGAAAATATCATTTTTTTGTCGGATGATAATATGTAATATAATTAAAAAGGTGAGTTACTGGGGACTACTACTTATGATGGGCGTTTCATGCAATAATAATAAAAAATCTGACGAAGCGCTAATCTCCCATCTGAGCAGATTATATAATGCCCGTGAATTTTCGGAACTCAGGGAAGCGATTGCCCGGGTAAGAGAGCCTGTTGAGCCGGAAATCAGATTTTTTGTTGACAGTTTGACAGATTACATGAGACGATACCAAAGCGAGTATCCCTTTACGGAGAATGATATTGTTGAAAGGCTCGAGCGTAAAGGTATTGAGTGTACCGTGGAACAAATGCGGCAGTGGGAACATAGCGGACAACTTGAGTGTATGCTGATTGACGGGAAGAAAAGATACTTCAAAAATGCACCCTACAATCTTGTTCTTCTTAACGATTCGCTTGCTGCCGTAGCAGGTGTAAAAGGACTTAATGACGATGACCTGGGAGCATTTTGTGTGGAACACATCAGGAATGTTTTTGCAGAGTCGGCCTCTAAACAGCCTGGACAAACGGTTTGTCCCAGAGAGTTTATGCTCAGTTATTCGTTAAAAGTTTTACCCGGAAATGTTACTCCCGGCAGTATGGTTTCTGTATGGTTGCCTTTCGGGACCCGCGGCAGTGAAAGGCAAACGGACGTTAAACTTCTGAGGAGTTCGGTAGAAGATTTTGAGATAAGTGCAAGAGAATGTCCCCATCAGTCGGTTTTCCTGCAAAAGAAAGCAGGAAGTGACGGTGCAGCAGAATTCTCCATAGTTTCAAAAATTACCGGCAAAGCTCAGTATTTCGCTCCTGAACAATTGATGCAGTCACGTTTTACAACCATCCCCGATACATTGTTGCCTTACCTGGCCGAAAGGCCTCCTCATATTGTTTTTAGCGACAGAATAAAGGAGTTGGCCGACTCACTCACCGATGACGGGATGCTTCCTTTTGAAATGGTAAGACAATTCTATTACTGGATTAATGAGAATATTCCCTGGGCCAGGGCCGTTGAATACGGATTAATCAATAACATCTCCGAATATACACTGGATCATAAACATGGTGACTGCGGAATGCAAACCCTGCTGTTCATGACCTTGTGTCGCTACAAAGGTATTCCCGCACGCTGGCAAAGCGGATGGATGCTGCATCCCGGACATGTAAACCTGCACGACTGGTGTCAGGTATGGTACGACGGCGTAGGATGGGTGCCCGTGGATGTTTCTTTTAAGCTGCAAAGAAGCGATGATCAGCGAATCAGGGAATTTTACATATCAGGAATTGATGCATACCGGTTTATCGTGAATGAAGATTACGGCCGCCGGTTTTGTCCCCCGAAACAATGGCCCCGGAGCGAACCCTGGGACTTTCAGAGAGGCGAGGCAGAATGGAAAAACGGAAACCTGTACTTTGATGACTGGACATACAATGTGGATGTTAAAGGGTTGTAAGTGGGCGATTTGGTTTTCAGTCAAAAGAAGGGCGATGGGCCTTGGGCATGGAGGAAGGGTGGAAGGGTAGAAGGGTAGGATGGTCCAATTTGAATAGGGCGCGGCGAGGCAGGGTATTAGGTCAGTAGGTCAATAGGTTAATAGGTGATTAGGCTGGTAGGCGATTAGACGAGTAGTTATTAGAAATTAACCGCGGAGCGGTGGAAGACCGGTAGCAGAATGATTTTATGAATAGAATAAGCTGCGGAGCTGCGGCAGGTGTTTTAGGGAGATTCTTCGTCGTTCCTCCTAATTCGCAATTCCTTCTCATAATAAAAACTTTGCGTCACTGGGTCTTTGGGTTTAGACTTTTTTCAAGACGAGCGTAACGAAGCAAATGGTACTTTATGGACAGACACTAATTAGTGCGTGTCCATAAACTCGCAAAAATTTTCACAATATGTGTGTCTGTTCAGAAAGTGCCGGTTGCAAGGCTTGCGAAGCCGCCAAAAACGGAGTTTGCTACTCGTAAATGAGGATTTTGGCGGCGAGCGTAACACAGCAAATGGTACTTTATGAACAGACACTAATTAGAGGGATAAAATACAGAATTATAGGTTCAATCAATGGTATCCGGCAGGGTCAATATTTGTATCTGTGAGCCCGGTCTAAAAAGCATCTTTATTGCCAAACTCTGTGTTGTTTTAAATTTTTGCATCCTCATTAACAACGAGTTAACTCCGGTACAAAAATTTAAAACGCCTTGATTTTGACAAAAATATGCTTTTTATAACGCACTCATCTATAGATTGTAAAAAAGTATTTTTTTTCTCACTGTTCAAAATTTAACATTTACAATTAAATGCCTGTAAAATAAATTTTTACAAGAGTTATTTTTTCTTTTTTAACATGTAATACATCTTATATGATATAAAACAATTAAAAAATGTTTGTGCTTTAAAAATTTAACATTAATTTTGAACTCGGTAAGATGTAATACAAAAATACGCTTGTTATTTAAAAAATAGTATGAAGGCATTCATTTTCGGCATAATAATCTCTTTGTTAGTGCTTCTTTCGGGGTGCGCAGGCGACCGGAAGATAGATGAAGTTATTTCGCAGTTTCAGGATGAAAACGTGGGAGACTTACGGGAAAATGTGTTTGATATTTCCTTCGAACGTGTAGGAGGTAAAACATTTATCCTGTCAGGGGAAATTGATGACCGGACCCTGAAATCAGCGCTGATGGACACTTTGATTGCAAACGGATTTTATATACAGGACAGTGTCGTGGTTTTGCCTCATAATGTGTCTGCACCTTTTGGTATTATCGATCTGAGTGTGGCCACTATGCGTTCGTCAGCCTCTCATACTGCCCCCATGGTAAGCCAGGCTTTGATGGGAATGCCGGTCAGAGTCCTTAAAGAAAAAGGAGGGTGGGTATACATTCAGAGTCCCGACCGGTACCTGGGATGGTGCGAAAAGGCAGCTGTTCAGTTTACCGATTCGGCCGGATGGAAAGCCTGGAAAAAAGCTCCGAAAGTAATGGTAACAAGTCGTTGTTCGGCCATCAGAGATAAAGCAACCGGCAATGTTGTTGGTGATTTGGTTGCCGGATGCCTGATCGAAGAGACCGACCGTGAAAATGATAAGGTTTTTGTAACGACGCCAGCCGGGATTACAGGTTTTGTCAATGCATCGGATATTGTACCCTTTGATGAGGTGCATTTTCCCGATTCGGCAGATGTTCAGAAACTTAAAAAAAGGGCATTAAGTCTTCTCAGAACCCCTTATCTATGGGGAGGGACATCTGTTCGTGCCCTTGATTGCAGCGGATTTACCAAAACGGTTTACCGGCTTCAGGGAATTGTTCTGGCAAGGGACGCCTCGTTGCAGGCCGGGTATGGAGAAGAAATACCTGTTGACCAGGGCTTCGAGGTGTTCAAAACAGGCGATTTGCTCTTTTTTGCTCCGCGCAAAGGGAGTGACCGGATTACACACGTGGGATTATACATTGGCGATTCGGAGTTTATACATGAGGCAGGAAAAGTGAAGATAAACAGTCTTGACAGCACCAGATTGAATTATAGCCCTTACAGGGCAAACACACTGGTTAAAGCCAGACGGATCAATGGCTGTCGGGAAGCTGAAGGTATCGTCCACTTATTGAAACATCCCTGGTACGCAAAACCATAAAAACCGTGATTATGGGAAAAAACAAAAACAGACGTGATTTTCTGAAAACAGCCGGATTTATTGCCGGGTCAGCATTTCTGGTCACCGGAATGAATGCGTGCAATAGTTCCGGCAACAGGAGAAAAACAACGGTGCGCAAGAAGATGACATTAAAATTTAAACCATACGAATTACAGCTTAAACACGCTTTTACTCTTGCTTCGGGCAGCAGAACCACTACGCCGGTGATGCTTACCGAAATCGAATATGACGGAATAACGGGCTATGGAGAGGCATCTATGCCCCCATATCTTGGGGAGAGTCATGAGTCGGTACGGAAATTCCTTTCGAAAGCAGACCTCAGCCGGTTTAATGACCCCTTCCTGATTGCCGATATTCTCGAATATATCGACGGTCTGGCACCCGGCAATTATGCTGCCAAAGCATCGGTAGATATTGCCCTGCATGATTTGGTTGGTAAGCTGATGCAACAGCCCTGGTACCGCATTTGGGGATTCAACCCCGAACATACACCGGATACCTCTTTCACGATAGGCATTGATAAACCTGATGTTGTCAGAGAAAAAACCCGCGAGGCGGCTCCTTATAATATACTGAAGGTAAAACTGGGCGGAGGTAACGACCGCAAAATGATTGAAAATGTGAGGGCCGTTACCGATAAACCGCTTTGTGTGGATGTGAATCAGGGATGGAAAGACCGCGGTGAAGCACTCGAAATGATACACTGGCTGAAAGAGCAGGGTGTTGTTTTTGTGGAGCAGCCGATGCCTAAAACGGCCGTTGACGATATTGCCCGGCTTACTCAGGAGAGTCCCCTTCCCGTTATTGCTGACGAAGCCGTTCAAACCATGGATGATATCAGTAAAGTATTCGGCGTTTACAGTGGTGTTAATATCAAACTGATGAAATGCGGCGGAATGCGGGCTGCTCATCAAATGGCGCTAACCGCCAAAGGACTTGGCATGAAAGTAATGTTTGGCTGTATGACCGAAACATCCTGTGCGGTAACAGCAGCAGCCCAACTTTCACCCCTGGCCGACTGGGCCGATCTGGACGGAAACCTCCTGATCAGCAACGATGTGTTCGACGGGCTGAAAGTGGTCGACGGACGCGTGGTGCTGCCCGACAGGCCGGGAATAGGGGTTGTGCCCAGGTAAGACTCTTAATAAACAAGTAAAATGAAACGAGCATGGCAAGGTTTGCAACAACAAGAATATGTATAAGTTCTTGCATGCGAGTTCCTTTAGGCCAATGACTTAAGTAAATTATATACTAATGAAATGCGAAAACGACTGATTAAATTACCATATCCAATGCGAAAACTATTCTTTGCTTTTATCGTCGCTATTGGTTTTTCTGCCTGCAATTCTGATTCTGAAACGTTGCGAATTGCTCAACTTACCGATATTCACGTATCTCCAGGATCGGAGGCAGAGAAAAATCTTGATCTGGTAGTTGATGATATTAATGCACTGCAGCCTGACTTTGTGGTGGTTACCGGCGATTTGACCAATACCGGTTCCAATGCGGAGCTGCTGGCTGCAAAAAAAGTGTTGGACAAACTCACGGTGCCGTATTATACAATTCCCGGAAATCATGAAACCAATTGGTCGGAAACGGCCGGATTGATGTTTAATGAGCTCTGGGAGAACGACAGATTTGTTTTCAGCACCGAAGATTATTTGTTTGTTGGATTCAACACCGGCCCTTACATGAAAATGGGCGACGGACATGTGAAGCAGGAAGACCTGAAATGGCTTGAAAGGGTGCTCAATGATGATGAAAACAACGATAAAGTACTGATTGCCATGGCGCATTATCCGCTGGCCGATGGTTTGGACAATTGGCCTGATGTTGTGGATATTCTTAAAAAACATGATTGTAAACTTGATTTATGCGGCCACGGCCACAGACTTAAACTCTTAAACTTTGAGGGAATTCCAGGTATTATGGGGCGCTCTCTGGTTACTTCTCAATTCGACGATCCCGGATTCACCTTGTTGGAACTAAGGAATGACAGTGCTTTTGTTTTTAATAAAGAGCCAGGTGAAAGTAAAGGAGAACCCTTTTTCGCTTTCGACTTGTCATCCCCGGATACATTGAAGGCAATTCCCGTTTCGACACGTCCCGATTATTCTGTTAATTCAAAATATCCTGATGTACAGGTAGAGTTTGAATTAAAAGATACCGCTTCCATCTTCACCGGTCCTTGCCTTATTAATGATTCATTATTGGTATATGGCAACTCCCTGGGATATATCAAAGGTTTAAGAATTGCTGATAAAAAGGCGATCTGGGAGAAGCGATACGAAGGCGCACTTTTTTCAACACCGGTTACCAATGGTGAAGTGGTGGCTTTCGGGAATGTGGAAGGCAATATAATCGGGCTGGACGTATCCGATGGCCGCGAAGTTTGGAGCGTAAATGCAGGATCTCCGGTACTTGCCGAGGGTGCTGTTGAAAACGATGTGCTTTATATCGGAGGTGGTCATTCCGGGTTTTTCAAAATAGATATGTCCGATGGTTCTGTTCTCTGGAAATACAGCGATATAGACGGTCTGGTTCAGGGTAAACCGGCACTTGGCAAAAAGGAAGTAGTTTTTGGCGCCTGGGACAGGCATCTTTACAGCCTCGATAAAGAAACGGGGGCGCTGAGATGGAAATGGAACAACGGCACTTCCGTGAAGCTTTATTCTCCCGGCAATATTAAGCCTGTTATCTCTAACGGGAAGGTATTTATTGTTGCCCCCGACCGGTATATGACAGCCATCGACCTTGAAACCGGGAAGCAGCTATGGCGAACAAACGAGCACCAGGTGCGTGAGTCCATGGGTATTAGCCCCGACGGAACACAGGTTTATGCCAAACTGATGAACGATTCCATCTTAGCCATGTCCTCCCTGACAGCCAATCCAAAGACATTGTGGACCATTGACGCGGGTATTAACTACGACCACAATCCGTGCCCGGTTGTGGCCGGTAACAAGTGGGTTGCCGGGGCTACCAAAAACGGGCTGGTCACGATTGTCTCGTCCGATGGCAGACGGGTTTTATGGAAATACAAAGCCGGCAATTCTTCGATAAACAAAATAGTGACCGACGATGAGGGAAACCTCTGGATAACCTTAATGGAAGGCATGGTCATGAAACTTCGACATCCCATGAATATTAGATAGAGAGAGTTAATTTAATCTAAAAATCAGCTAATTGAACAATTATGATGAACAAAAAAAATCTCGTTGCTTTTAGCTCTATTCTGTATGCTGACAGGCTATACAGTTGGGCAGAACATTACGGGTACGGTTCTGGATCAGGAATCCGGCGAGCCGATACCCGGAGTTAACATTGTTGTAGTTGGTACCGGAAGCGGTACAATTACCGACATGGACGGAAATTTTGAGCTTGAAACTCAGGAAGAATCCGTCCGATTGCGATTTTCTTTTATTGGTTATGAGAACCAGACTTTGGAAGCTGCTGCCGGTCAGAATGTGACCGTGCTACTGGCTCCTTCGGATTTGATGCTTGACGATGTGGTAGTTGTAGGGTATGGTGAAATGAGAAAAGCCAATCTTACAGGCTCGGTCTCAAGCGTAAATGTTGAGGAGGCTCTTGAAGCACGTCCTATTACAGATGTAGCAAGAGGACTTCAGGGGGTTACTCCCGGGTTGACCATCACCAGCTCAACCGGTGATTTGGGGCAGAACCCGAATATACGGTTGCGTGGTATAAATGGTTCTTTGAATACCGAGGCTCAACCGCTAATTCTTGTTGACAACGTGGAAGTACCTAACCTGATGATGATCAATCCTGACGATATTAAATCTATCTCGGTGCTTAAGGATGCTGCCTCGGCTTCAATTTATGGTTCACGGGGTGCCTGGGGTGTTATCCTTATTGAAACCAAAACCGGAAAGAAGGAGGATAAAGCCACTATTAGTTATTCCAATAACTTTTCATGGAATAAGCCGACTCAAATCCCCGAAATTGCGGGAACCGTTGAAGGAGCAGAAATGACTTTTGCCGCTCAGCGCAGGATCAACCCCAATACAGATGTAATTGGTGCTCTTGGAATGTACATTGATGAAACAGCCATCCAAAAGATGAGAGACTGGCGCGAGCAGTATGGTGGTCAGGACCTCGGCAGAGAAATGGTACTCGGCAGAGATTTTGAATACCGTGATGGCCGTTGGTTCTACTATCGTCCATGGGATGTGCGAGAACTCTATCTTCGCGACTGGTCTCCACAGCAAAATCACAACCTGACTGTTAGCGGTGGTAATGAAAATACCACGTACAATCTTTCTTTTGGGTATCTTGACCAAAGGGGATCTCTGAAGGTAAAACCCGACGAGTACAACCGTTACAATGCCACCATCAATGTGAATTCTCAGGTGTTAGAGTGGATGAACTTCAGGGTTAAAGGGATGATGTCAAAGTCAAACACTAAGACCCCTTATTCATACAGTGGTACAAGCGCCGATCCATGGTATTACCTCCTGCGCTGGCCTAAATATTATCCTTATGGAACATATGAAGGAAAACCTTTCAGAAGCTCCATTACCGATGTTTCTCAGGCTAATATGATTGAGGATAAGGAAACCTTTCAGCGCGTTAACATAGGTACGACTATCGATCTGGCCAAAGACTGGAGGCTGGATGCGGATTATACTTATACCGAAAATAACAACCATATTTATGAACCCGGTGGATGGGCCGAAGGATACAACTTCTGGGGCAACACCGGTATTGACCAGTATATGGTTTATACCAGCTCTTCTCATAATCAGGTGGAATATATTTCTGCATGGGATGAAACCAGCACTTTTAAAGCCTATACAACATTCGACAGGGATTTTGGAGATCATTCACTGAAGTTGATGGCCGGTTCCGATGTTGAGTCTTTCGAATACTGGCGACATAATTCAGAGAGAAGAACGCTTATTGATAAGGATAAAGCTGAATTGGACCTGGCTACTGGCGATCAATTGGTAGACGGGGGCCGTTCACATTGGTCAACTTTAGGTTTCTTCGGGCGTGCCAATTATTCTTTTAAAGATCGTTATCTGTTTGAATTGAATGGCCGTTATGATGGTTCTTCTCATTTTCCTTCAAATGATCAGTGGGCTTTCTTCCCCTCATTTTCTGTTGGATATCGCATAACTGAGGAACCATTTATGGATTTTGTGAAGCCTTATCTGTCGTCACTTAAGTTAAGAGGTTCGTGGGGGTCTATTGGAAACCATGATGTTGGGGCAAACACCTATATTCCGACTATGAGTTCCGGTAATTCCGACTGGTTAATGGGTGGAACCAATCAGCTTACAGTCTGGAGTCCGCGTGTTGTGCCAGAAACACTTACATGGGAAACAGTAACAACAGTTGACTTTGGTTTTGATGCACGCTTCTTTGAAAATACTTTGGGGCTCACCTTCGACTGGTACCGGAGAACAACCAGCGATATGGTAACTACAGGTGAAACCTTACCTTCATCGTTTGGGGCTTCTGCTCCGCAGCAAAACTTTGGTGAAGTACAGACTACCGGATGGGAAGTCTCCATGGACTGGAATCATCAGTTTACCAACGGTTTAAGAGTTAACGCAACCGCTTCATTATGGGATTTTCGTGAGGAGCTTACCAGGTTTGCCGGTGACAGCAAGAACATTTACGGGTACTATGAAGGAAAAGAGATTGGTGAAATCTGGGGATATGAGACCGACCGCTTCTTTACTGAAGATGACTTTGTAAAAGATAACAATGGTGATTTCGTTCTTGAAGACGGAAAGTATGTGATGAAAGACGGAATCCCTACTCAGGAGGCATTTGAAAGCGGATGGTTCTTCTATGGTCCTGGCGATATCAAATATAAAGACCTCAATGGCGATGGCGAAATCAACTATGGTTCAAACAGTACCGATGACCATGGCGACCTGAAAAGGATTGGTAATGAGTTACCCCGCTATCAATACAGCTTCCGGATCGGGGCCGACTGGAAAGGTTTCGATATGAGTGTTTTCTTCCAGGGGGTAGGAAAAAGAGATTACTGGGCTACCGGTCCCGTATTCATACCAGGATACAGACCTGCAGAAGGATGGTATGAACATCAGGAAGACTACTGGACACCGGATAATCCTGATGCTTTCTATCCACGCCCGACCAACCATGATTGGGTGAACAACGCGAGAAACTTCCTCCGCCAGACTAAATATCTGATGGATATGTCATATCTCAGATGTAAGAACCTTACCGTTGGATATACATTACCTAACAGGCTGACATCGCGTGTCGGAGTAAACCGTTTAAGAGTATACTTCAGCGGTGAGAACCTTTTCGAATTTGATAATATGAAACTTCCTATCGATCCCGAGACCGGGAACAGAGAAGGAGCATACAGCTTCTCTTTTGGTCGTTCTTATCCTTTCAGAAGAACTGTTTCATTCGGTCTTCAGCTGACAATGTAAAAAAATTGAAACGAACCGGAACTTAAATGAAGTTTTGGGAAGTTAAACACAATTAGAAAATATTTAAGATATGAAATATTTAAAAATATCGTTGATTTTTGCAGCTCTGTTGGCTTTTATGAGCTGTGAAGATGACTTTCTGGACAAAAAGCCCATCGATCAGATGACGGATGGAAACTTTTGGACCAGTGAAGAAAATGTGAGAACTTTTTCACTTGGGTTCTACCAACACTTCTTTATTGGCTATGGTGAAGGCTGGACCTGGGGTGATTATTTTTCCGGTCAGAGTCTGAACGATGACTTTGCTCCTTCCAACCCGCCACAATGGACCAAAAATGTACCGACATCAGGCGGAGGATGGGATTTTACCTATGTACGTAAAGCCAATTTATTCCTGGACAGGATTCAGCAGGTTCCTATGGAAGAAGAAGCCATTAATCACTGGACTGGTGTGGCCAGGTTTTTCAGAGGGTTAGAGTATGCCCGCCTGGTTCAAAGGTTTGGCGACGTTCCGTGGTTTGACTATGTTCCAGAACCGGAAGAAAAGGACTATTTGTATAAACCGAGAGACCCCAGAACTTTTGTTATGGAAAAAGTTTTGGAAGATTTCAGGTTTGCTGCAGAAAATGTTCGGGATGAAGATGGTGTTAACGGTTTGTCTGTTAACCGTGCTGTAGTTTTGGCTTTTATGTCGAGAATGATGCTTTGGGAAGGTACTTTCCAGAAGTATCATGAAGTGCCAAACAGCAATGTTCAGGAACTTCTTGAAGCCGCCAAATGGGCAGCCAACGAGATTATTACCAACTTTGATTACCAGATAGTTCCTGATTATCACGGAATTTTCAGCAGTATGGATCTTGCCGATAATAAAGAGGTGATCCTTTACAGAAGTTATGTGGAAGGCGTTCTGACACATTGCCTGGTATCCTATGTCAATCAGGAAGCCCAGACAGGAGCATCTAAAGACCTTATCGAGTCTTATCTATGTTCTGACGGATTGCCTGTTTCTTTATCTTCAGTTTATCAGGGCGATGATGGTATCGATAACGTAATGGCCAATCGTGATCCGAGAATGTATGATACTTTTGTTGAAGATACACTTCGGATTAACGGCGTTGTTTCAAACTATTCAACAACAGGGTATGCCTGCGATAAGTTTTTGAACTATGATATCATGGATGAACCTATCGCTACCAACGCATACAATCCGACAGATGCCCCGGTTATTCGTTACGGGGAGGTTTTGGTGAACTATGCTGAAGCCTGTGCCGAGTTGGGTACCTTAACTCAGGCCGATCTTGACAAGTCCATTAACAAGCTGAGACAGCGCTATGAAAATGGTTTGCCTGATTTGCAGGTCATTGGCGGAGAACCTGCCGTGAACGGAGTTGTGTATGACGATCCTGAGAGAGACCCTGAAGTTCCTTCAATGATATGGGAAATTCGTCGTGAAAGAAGAACGGAATTGGTATTCGAAGGTTATCGTCTTGGTGATCTTAAGAGATGGAAAAAACTTGAGTATACCGATACAAAAGAAAACGTTGATATTAACCGCGGGGCTTATATTCGCGCTGCCGATTATCCGGGAATGAAAAATGTTATCCTTGAAGGAGGAGATGAAGGTTATATCATTCCTGCTGTTGCAGAGGAAACTCAACGTCCGTTTACCGATCCCAGGGTATACTTAGACCCATTGCCACTTGATCAGATTACCCTCTATGAAGACAATGGATATACTCTTGAGCAGAATCCCGGATGGGAATCAGAATAGTATTAGTCTTTACTTTTTTGTTATTATCGCAAAAGGTCACCTTCGGGTGGCCTTTTTGTGATTCTCGACGTTTCTGTTTGTAAATTGCTAAGATGAAACGAGCATGGCAAAGTTTATCACAACAGGAATAGTTTACAGATTCTCAAGTAAAAAAAATAAGCTATGAGCTATACTAAAATGATTTTAGTAATGATTCTTTTTCTGGGTTGTACCACCAACGCTCAAAAAGTAATCGTGGGAGCCGAGCGTTCCTCTGAATATTTTCCGCTTCTGGAAGATCAGCGTATTGCAGTGTTTTCCAATCATACCGGCCTGGTTGGTGACAAACACCTGGTCGATTTTTTGTTGGAAAACAGTTTTGATGTGATTGGCATATTTGCTCCCGAGCATGGTTTCCGGGGGACGGCAGATGCCGGAGAGCATGTATCGAACTCCGTAGATGAAAAGACAGGACTTCCGATTTTTTCCTTATATGGAGGAAACAATGGCGGAATTGATCAGGAAATTCTGGATGATTTCGATATTTTGCTGGTCGACATCCAGGATGTTGGTCTCAGGTTTTATACTTATTATATTACCATGGTTAAGTTGATGGATGTATGTGCACTGAATGATAAAAAGATGATCATTCTTGACCGTCCCAATCCCAACGGGCATTACGTCGACGGACCGATTCTGGATATGAAACATAAGTCTGGGGTTGGCTGGCTCCCCATTCCGGTTGTTCACGGCATGACCCTTGGTGAGCTGGCAAATATGGTGAACGGTGAAGGATGGCTTCCTGATGATCGGAAATGCGATCTTGAGGTCATTACCTGTGATAATTATACACACCAGACTTTGTACAATGTTCCTGTACCGCCTTCACCCAATCTTCCGAACATGAAGTCGATCTACCTCTATCCCTCTACCTGTTATTTCGAGGCTACCCCGGTAAGCCTCGGACGGGGAACTTCAAAACCTTTCCAGATATACGGGCATCCCAATATGAAAGGCTATGATTTTAGCTTTACCCCCAGGAGTATGCCTGGCGCCAAAAATCCTCCTCAACTGAACAAAGAATGTTATGGTGTTGATCTTTCCGGTTTGCCGGATGAGAAGATTTTTGAAGAAGGCATTGACTTGTCTTATGTGATCGATGCGTACAATAACCTGAATATCGGAAATCATTTTTTCCGGCCTTTTTTTGAAAAGCTCATAGGCGTCGATTATGTGCGTGAAATGATTATGCAGGGCAGGCCGGCCGAAGAGATTGAAGCCATGTGGACTGATGATGTTGAGAAGTTTAAGGAGCAAAGAAGACCTTATTTGCTTTATGAGGAGTAGTAGATGATTGCTTAAAATTTGGGTTTATACCAATCCTCATAGTGGTTCTGTTCTTACCAGCCTGAGTACTGACAGGAATAATTTTAATCTTTGTGGGTTTGCATGGCTTTCTGAAAGGTTGACTCTTGATTTCGAGTCTATCTATTTTATCAGGAAGGGAAGAGCAGAGCTAAGATTGGAACTGGAGATGTTATCTAAAAATCTACCGGGCTGTGTTATATGAAGTCTTCAAAAAATAAATCAATTGGCAATTTCACTTTTCATAATTAATAAATGTTTTGGCCGAATTCCTGAGTGAAGGAATGTTGCTCTTGCATTTTCCTCGGTTTTAATTCCAAAAACCAAAACATTTTTTATAATATGTCAGAAGTATTATATCTTTGAAGAGGGAATGTTATTGCTCATGGCTTAAAATGCAAATTATGGGCGGCTTAAGATTCATCTTATATCAAAAATCTAACAATCTAACAATCTATTATAGAAAATGGAAAACAGAAAAGCCATCACCAAAGAATTCAAAAAGGACATAAAAAAGATATTACCGAAGTCCCGTATTTATACCGATCCTCTTTACACGCTTACCAAGGGTACCGATGCCGGATTCTACCGTTTGGTGCCTCAAATGGTTTTAGGTGTGGAAACAGAGAATGAGATGACAAAGGTTTTAAAGGTTTGTCATAGATATAAGGTGGCGGTTACCTTTAAAGCTGGGGGGACAAGCCTTAGCGGACAGACCATCACAGATTCTGTCCTTATTGAAACAGGGGCTGGTTTCTCTGATTTCCGTATCTCGGAAGACGGAAAGCTGGCGACTTTTCAAAGTGGTATTACAGGAGGATTGGCCAATGCACGTTTGGCTCCCTATGGCCGTAAGTTAGGGCCCAGTCCGGCTTCTATCAATTCTGCACGAATCGGCGGTATAGTTTCCAATAATGCCAGTGGTTCCAGTTATGGTATTCGGCATAACAGTTACAACACCATTGAGGGGATGCGTATTGTAATGTATGACGGGACCATTCTTGACACACGTGATGCCGTTTCGCGTGAAAATTTTGGAAGAACGCATCCGGAAATGCTCAGTCAACTTTCCGAACTGGCTGAACACGCCAAAACCTCCGAAGAAATTCGCTCCAGGGTCAATCATAAATTTGAATTAAAAAATACATGCGGCTACGGAGTAAACGCACTGATAGATTTTGAGGATCCGGTTGATATTCTTCAGCACCTGATGATTGGATCGGAAGGCACACTGGGTTTTATTTCCGAAGTGACCTTTCGGACGGTACGAGATTATCCGCTTAAGGCGACTTCGATGGCCTTTTTTCGTGATATCCGGGCGGCTTGCGAAGCCATCATGCCACTACGCAAATGCGACGTATCTGCTGCCGAACTGATGGATAGGAATGCTTTACGTTCTGTTGAGAAGAAGCCGGGAATGCCCGCTGTGTTGAAAGAACTGGATGATGAAGTGGTGGCATTGCTGATTGAAACCTCTGCAGATGAAGAAAGTGAACTGTCTCATAAGATGGAGGCCATTGAATCGGCCCTTGCAGCGTTTAACACCGTCTATCCTGTAGCCTTTACTACAGATGCTGAAGAATACAACCGGTTGTGGCGGGTCCGCAAAGGGTTATTTACTTCTGCAGCTGCTGCTCGTCCTGCCGGAACTGCCTGCATTATTGAAGATATCGCTTTTCGGGCTGATGTGTTGGCAGAAGCACTGGTTGATCTCAAAAAGCTGATTGAGCACTATGAGTATGAAGGCTATGTGATTTGGGGTCATTTGCTGGATGGCAATATCCATTTTGTGATGATGCCCGATTTTAATGATCCTTCCGGACTCAATAAGTACAGCCGGTTTATGGATGATTTGGTGGAACTGGTTGTTGATAAATACGATGGTAGTCTGAAAGCAGAGCATGGTACCGGTCGCAATATGGCCCCTTTTGTGAAGAAAGAATGGGGTACAGAAATTTATGAGATCATGAAACGGGTGAAGACGATTCTTGATCCTTTAAATTTGCTGAATCCCGGGGTTATCATTAATGAAGATCCTGTCGTTCATCTAAAAAATCTCAAACCTTTACCTGTAGCGCATGATCTTATTGATGCCTGCATTGAATGTGGCTTTTGCGAACTCAATTGTCCTTCACGTAATGTAACCCTCACACCTCGTCAACGGATTGTTGCTTATCGTGAAATACACCGTCTTTCTTTGGAAGGGAACGATAGCCAAAAGTTGGCTGATATGAAACAGGCCTTTAATTATCATGGGGAAGCAACCTGTGCTACCGACGGATTATGCGAACTGGCCTGCCCCGTGGATATCAATACCGGGAAATTGATTAAGGATTTGCGTTTTGAGAGGCATTCATCCAGGGCCGAAAAAGTTGCTTCATGGGTGGCCGGCAATATGAGAGCTATTACCAAAACAGGGAGGATAGGGTTGAATATGGTCGGGTTTATTCACAAAATGGTGGGCACCACTTTTATGTCGACTGTTTCTTTGTTTTTATTCAGAATCTCTAATCGCCGTATTCCGCTCTGGAATCCCAATATGCCGCATGGAGGGCCGCCGGAGAAAAGTTATGCCATTAACCGGAAGGAAGATGATCGGCGTGATACTGTTGTCTATTTTCCAACCTGTATTAATCGCACGATGGGGAAATCTGCCGATTACGGCAGGGAAATGACAGTGGTAGAAAAAACAAGGTCGTTGCTCGAAAAAGCCGGTTTCAGAGTTGTTTTTCCCGAGGGATTAAAAAATTTATGTTGCGGCATGGCCTTCGACAGCAAGGGATTTAAAGAACAGGGGATGCGTAAGGCTCGGGAGTTGGACCAGGCGCTTCAAAAGGCTTCGCTCAACGGAAAATATCCTGTCTATTGTGACATGAGTCCCTGCCTGCTGAGGATGAGAGAAACACTCTCTTCTAATCTCAAATTATATGAACCTGTGGAATTTATTTTGGAATATTTCCCCGGCAGGCTTCAGTTTAATCCGGTCGATCGCAGGGTTACCATTCATACCACCTGTAGCAGCACCAAAATGGAATTGGGCGATAAGTTCAGGCAGCTGGCCGAAATGTGCGCCGCCGAAGTGATTGTTCCCGATGAGGTAGGCTGTTGCGGCTGGGCCGGCGATCGCGGGTTTACTCATCCCGAACTGAATGCATCGGCCCTGAAACCTTTAAAGAGGCAGCTCCCCGAAGATGTCCGTGAGGGTTACAGCACCAGTCGTACCTGCGAGATAGGCCTCTCCCTTCACAGCGGTATTACCTACAAATCTATCGTTTATCTGGTGGATGAGGCAACCGTTTAAATACACTTTTCCGGCCATCAAAAATTTTAGATAAAAAAATTTAAAAATAAATCCCTAAGAATTAAAAAATTTAATTTTAACAATAAAACTAAAGAAACCTGACTTGCATTTTTTTAAGCAGGTCGGGTTTTTGTTTATAAATATTGTATTCATTGTTTTCTGCCGGGTTATCTGCTCCTGTTGGTTTGTTGAAATTTCGACAGTGTATATTCAGGTTCATCAAGAAAAAACGAAAATCATTGTATCTTGTGAGATTTTTTATGCTTGACAGGGCATTATCAGTTGTTTTAAAATATCCATAGTAAAAAACTTTAAAAAAATTTGTTATTAAAAATTTTTAGAAATAGATTTGCATTAAGAAAATAAAATAATAAACAAGTCAATGAATTTTTGAAATATGGTAACCAACATTTTTAATGGATCAAACATTTCAATATTCTTTAATCAGTTTTGTTGAACAGCACAATTAAAAAATTTTATCATGAAAAAGCTGTATTTGTATTGTTGTTTTTTAATGCTCTTTTCTTTGCTTGGTGCTCAGGGGCTGGCAGGCCAGCATCAGGTTTCGGGAAAGGTAGTTGACACAAAAAATGAACCGTTAATAGGTGTCAACATTGTCGAAAAAGGTACCTCGAACGGGGTAATTACTGATATTGATGGTAATTACTCAATCGAAGTAACAGATGGAAATGCCGTACTGGTATTCTCCTTCATTGGATTTGATAATAAAGAGATTCCTGTCAATGGTCAACGTTCCATCAACGTTACGCTTGAAGAATCGTTGGCAGAACTAGACGAAGTGGTTGTAGTCGGGTATGGAACACAGAAAAAAGCAAGTGTTACCGGTGCTGTATCACAGATAGAGGGAGAGAAGCTGCTTAAAGCCCCGGTTGGTAATATTACAAGTAAACTGGGTGGTGTTGTCCCCGGCGTAATCTCCCTGCAACAATCCGGTCAGCCCGGGGCTGATGCAGCCAGTCTGCTGGTACGCGGATCATCTGCCAAATATATTGTTGACGGAATTGAAAGGGACTTTTCTGAGATTGACCCCAATGAAATTGAATCTGTTTCTGTGTTGAAAGATGCTTCTTCAGCTGCGATTTACGGGATGGATGCCAATGCTGTTATTATCATAACAACCAAAAGAGGACAGGAAGGGGATTCACAAATCACATTTAATGCAGGCTACGGTATTAGTGAAAACACTCAAATGCTGGATTTACTGGACGGCCCCGAATATGCTTACTGGTATAATAAAGCCCGCGAAATGGATGGTGACCAGCCTGTATTTTCGTCGGAGCATGTTGAAATGATGCAAAATGATGACCCGACGGATGGATGGGGAAATACCAACTGGTACGATAAGACTTTTGATATTGGTACCAACAAGAATTTCAATGTAAATGCATCCGGAGGAAATGAAAACATTAAGTATTTTACGTCACTGGGATATTTCGACCAGGAAGGTAATGTCAGCGGATTTAATTTCGACCGGATTAATTTACGTTCCAATATCGATGCCGTGATTGCCGAGAATCTTGATCTGCGGTTTGACATTTCGGCACGTGTTGAAGACAGAAAGCGCCCTGGTTTTTCTGCTAATCCGGGTGATTGGAACAATATACCACAACAGGCCATTCGTGCACATCCGTACGCAGTAGAGGAAATTGACGGTGTTCCTGTTTCTACGCGTACAGCCAGCTCTTATGTTAATCCGATTGCGGCTTCTGAAAAAAGTGGATACAATAATGTAAAAACCAATATTATTCAAACTAATCTTTCGTTGAATTATCACATGCCGTTTATTCCGGGATTACAGGCCAAGTTTCTGGTGGCTTATGACATGTCAAATCAAACATCAAAATCTTTCTCTACGCCATATTATACCTATGTCGCAAATCCTCCAACATCGCCTGAGGGAGACATCAGTTATTCATATACATACGATCCCAGGGGTGAAACCGCAAGCCTGGTGGAAGGATCATCAAAGTATACGCATCTGACTACCAATTCCAGTCTGAAGTACGATAATCAATTTGGTAACCATAATATCTCTGCGCTTGCTCTGTTAGAGACCATCGAAAGAGAAGGAAATAATTTTGGTGCCTATGGCTATGGTTTTGATATTATTGAATTGGATGAGCTCGATTTTGCCACACTCGAAGAAAAAACCAAAGTCTCCGGTGGCAGCTATATACAAAGACAAGTAGGGTTTGTTGGCAGGCTTAATTATGATTATGCTTCCAAATATCTTGCAGAGCTTTCATTCCGTTACGACGGAAGCTATGTATTTGGCGGAATGAACGATCGGTGGGGGGCTTTTCCGGCTGCTTCATTGGGCTGGAGAATTTCTGAGGAAAGCTGGTTTGATAACCTTGAGTTTGTTAATAATCTAAAGCTCAGAGGTGGAATCGGTTTGACCGGTACAACAGAAATTCCACCTTATTATTACCTGAACACTCTCTCGTTTCTTAACAATCCGGCTGTCGTTATTGACGGAGAGCCTCAAAACGGGTTGATAACCTCCCGTCCTGCCAACAGGAACCTGACATGGGCGAAGGCTTTGCAATACAATGCAGGTTTCGATGCTATTTTTTGGAAGGGCAGGTTAGGCGTTGAGTTCGATGTTTTCTATAAATATATTTATGATATGCTCAGCTCTGTAGATGCTACCTATCCTCCATCTTTCGGTGGTTATGTTCCGGGATATGCAAACAATAATGAGCAGGACCATAAAGGTTTTGAAATCAATTTATCGCATCGAAATAAGATAGGTGACTTTTCATACAACATTAACCTGAACGGAACCTATACCAAAAGAAGATGGTTGAGGTATGGTGATTCGCCAAACACGCCTGACTGGCTCAAACTTACAGGAAAGGAAGTTGGTTCACAGGTTGGATTTATTGCTGAAGGTTTGTTCCAAAGCCAGGAAGAGATCGATAATTCACCTTTGATTCCGGGAAAAGATGTTCGTGTCGGTGATATTAAATATAAAGACCGCAATGGCGATGGAGTCATTACTTATGAACAGGATCGCGGATACATCGGGAAGTCAGCCTATCCCAAGTTTATCGGAGGATTTTCTTTCTCCGGAGAATGGCGAAATTTTGATGTTTCATTTCTTTTTCAGGGAGCTCTTGGTCGTGATGTTGCTCTTACCGGGGTATATCCCAGTGGTATAATGGACAATACTTCAATGACAAAGCCATTTTATCACGGGGGAAATTCGCCAAAATATCTGATTGAAAATTCCTGGAGGGAGGACAATCCGGATGGAGAATTCCCAAGACTGGCTGTTGTACCTGCCAGTTCCAACAATGCCTATTCCTCATCTTTCTGGTATCGCAATGGTGATTATTTGAGACTTAAGAATATGCAAATTGGATATACATTGCCTCAAAGATGGATTGCATCTTTAGGAATGAGTACTTTAAGAATCTACGCTGAGGGTCAGAACTTATTAACGTTTAGTGAGTTGACGAAGTACAATATCGATCCGGAACAACCGGGCGTATCCAATGGATACTATCCTCAACAGCGAATTTATTCAATGGGTGTTAAACTGACATTTTAATTTTGAGTATTATGAAATATATCATATTTAATATAGCCCTTATTCTGGGTGTTGTCGGTTTCGCAGGTTGTGATGATTATCTGGACACAACCCCGACAGACAGAATATCAGATGAAGTGGTGTGGGCAAATGAAGATAACGTTAATCTTTATGTCAATGCATTTTATCCTTACCTCGACCGGTATGGAAATTTTGGAACTTCACAGTTTAACGGGAGTCTCACTGAAGGGATGACCGAAACGTTGAAATATGGTTCTTATGTCCCCGGAAGTAAAGCCGGCGACGCTAATTTGTATGTGTTTGATCCTGAAGGAATATCTCCATCCGGAAACTTGCTGGATACATGGGGAGAAACCTATGAAAGAATCAGGCGTGTCAATGAATTTCTGGTTGGTTTAGAGCAATATTCTGAGCTTGATGAGGAAACCAACAATCTTTTTGAAGGGCAGGCACGTTTTTTCCGTGCATTTCTTTATTTCCAGCTGGCTAAGCGACATGGCGGAGTGATTCTTTATACGGATATGAATCTTCAAAAAGATAAAAATCGTTCAACAGCTGAAGAAACCTGGGATCTTATCGAGGAAGACCTTGATTTCGCTGCTTCTGTTTTGCCCGTTCAATGGAATAATGCTGCAAGCGAGCGTGTAACCAAAGGTGCTGCTTTTGCTTTCAAATCGCGGGCAATGTTATATGCAGAACGTTGGGAATCTGCAAAAAATGCAGCCGATTCGGTGTTGGCATTGGGAGTTTATAGTTTAACCGACGAGTATGAAGATGCCTGGAAGGGCGGTAATTCTGAGTCTATTCTTGAGTATAATTATTTGCTTACCGGGCCCAATCACACTTTTGATAAAGCTTATGCCACTTATGGTGAGATTGAAAATCAAGGGGGAAGCGGAACACCTACCCAGGAAATGGTTGAAGCTTATGAGAAAGCCGACGGCACTCAGGTAGACTGGTCGCCCTGGCATGTTGAAGGTGGAACTACTACACCTCCTCCTTATGATGAGTTGGAACCGCGTTTTCATGCTACAGTTATATATAATGGTTCTGACTGGATGGGAAAAACCATGGAAAATTCAGTGGATGGCACCAATGGGAGGTACATGGGATACAGAGAAGATACCTACACAAAAGGACGTACAGTTACTGGTTACTATCTTCGCAAATACCGTGATGAAGAACATACCGATCTGGTTACATACAACAGCACCCATCCATGGGTCGAATTACGACTGGCCGAGGTATACCTGAATCGTGCCGAAGCCCATTACAATTTAGGAAATAGCGGAAAAGCTCTGGATGATCTGAACAAGGTCAGAGAAAGGGTTGGTCTTCCTGACAAAACAGGACTGACTGGCGATGAGCTTTTTGAGGCCATCCGTCACGAAAGGAAAATTGAACTCGCCTACGAAGGACATCTTTACTGGGATATGCGTCGTTGGCGACTGGCTCATACAGAATACAACGGTTACAGGGTACATGGAATGAAAATTTCCCAATCTGCTGGAGGTTTTCTCTATGAATATGTTGACTGTGATCTTAAGGATCGTAAATTCCTTGAGAAGACTTATGTTCTGCCCGTTCCTTATAGTGAGCTGGCAAACAATTCAGCAATAGAACAATATGACGAATGGAAATAAAGCGGAAAACTATGAAAAGAAATATAATTTTTGCAATAGCTTTATTACTCACCTTTATTGGTGGGTGTAAAGAACCGGATGAGTTGTTGCCCTCAGTCTCAAGAGAGGGAATAAACAGCATTACAGCAACTTTTCCCGATGGTACAGGTGAGTTCACCGGAACCATTGTAGAAGGAACCAATGAGATCGTGATCCCCATTCCCTACTATTTTCCCGTGAGTAGTAACAACAGGGTTACCGAGGAAATGATTTCAAATATGAGGGTTCGGGCCAACCTTGATGATAACGTTACCGTTTCTCCTCCGCTTCTGTATATGGATTTGTCCAAGGACAATGTTATTACGGTGAATGATCAGCTTGGGGAAGAACACAAATACATTGTTCGGGGTGAAATACGGAAAAGTTCGGAATGCCAGATCAAAGAATTCAGTTTACCGGAACTTGGTCTGACAGGAGTTATTAATGAATCTAAAAAAACAATTTCGCTGGTGGCTATTGGTGAACTTGAACCTGCTCTTGCCGATGTCACATTATCGTATCATGCTACAATTTCTCCGGATCCCCGCGAAGAGGCCCTTGACTATAACGAAGAGGTGGAACTGACTGTCACGGCTCATGACGGAGTGACCCGGAATGTATATACAGTGAAAAAAGAAGTTCCCGAAAAACTTCCCTATGGAATTCGTTCTGGAAGTGCAAAGCTTATGTTTGCTAAGCAATTGAAGGCTGACGTGGGAATTACTGTTGACCATCTGACAGGCGGTATGGCCGTAACAGACGAATACGTTGTTCTTAACACAAGAAACCAGAATAGTATTTATCTGGATGCAAAGAGCGGCGAGAAAGTTGGAGAAATAGAACTTGGTTCTGCAAAAGGGAATTTAACAAACTTTTATAGCACTGCCGATCGTGCTGGAAATATTTTGATCTGCAACCTTGCTCCCAATGATGGGGCATTCAGAATATGGAAAGTAGCTTCAGTCTCAGATACCCCCGAGTTGATGATAGAATGGGATGGTGGTGTTGCCGTAGGCCGGAAAATGTCTGTTCAGGGTGATATTAACGGAGATGCAATTATTACTGCGCCAATTCTTGACTATGGTCAGCAATTTGCCCGTTGGACGATTTCCGGAGGCGTTTTAGCATCCCAGACACCTGAAATTGTAACCATGAGTGGTCTTGAAAAAGGTTGGACGACCAATGTTGATATTGTCCACACTTCAGGTTCTGACGTTAACAGCGACTATTTTGTGGCTTCTTATTCCGACAACACCTTTGCCTGGGTAGACGGAAGCACCAACGAAGTAAGCAGCAAACTGGAGTCGATTAGTGTGAATTATATTCAGAATGCTGTTGATTTTGTTGAGTTCAATAATGCTCAATATACTACTGTCAACTGGGTAAACAGTTTTACCTGGGGTGCAGCAGATATGGTTTGGTTGTTGGATGTTAGTTCCGAAGCCAATTTTACCGGCAATCTTGCATCCGGAACCTGTCCTGCTGTTGTGTGGGAAACACCTCTGAATACTTATGGGCCCAACGCCATTTCTGGAGGCGTTGCTAATGCCAACGGAACCGGAGATGTTGCCCTTAAAGTGTCGGACGATGGTTTCTATCTCTACCTCTATTTCATGTTTACCAATGGTTATGTGGTTGGATACCAGTTCGATTGTATTGATATGTAAAAATTAAATAAGGCGATATTGATATCCGGTATTTCGGATGTCAATATCGCTGTTACTTCAATTATTGGAAATGGAGAATCAAAAGATCAAAATGATAAGGTTGTTTTTCATAATGCTCGTTCCTCTGATGTTGTCTTCTATGTCGTGCGACAAAAATGATGAGACAAAGCCCGGGTGGGAGTGGGATGATAATGAAGAAGATTCCAAACCCAGAGTGTTGTGGATAGATGCTGCTGCCAACTTTATTGATTTTGCTAACAGCAAGGATAATATACTTCGTGATCTTCAATTGGCTAAGGATGCAGGTTTTACAAGTGTCGTGGTTGATGTTCGCCCAACTACTGGTGATGTACTGTTTAACACAGATGTTGTAGAACAGGTTCAATGGCTGGGGGCCTGGCTGACCGAAGGATATTCAAAGGTTGAAAGGACCGCAACGTGGGATTATCTGCAGGCATTTATAGATGCAGGGGATGAAGTGGGGCTGAAAGTTTATGCCGGGATTAATACCATGGTAGGAGGTAACACGACGAGTCTGGGGTCAGAAGGTGTTCTGTTCAGGGATCAGGAGAAAGAAGAATGGGCAACACAGCTGCTGACCGAAACAGGAATTAAAAGCACTATGGAGATTGGTGGAACAGGTGCTAAGTTTTTTAATCCTGTTCGGGACGATGTGCAAAATTATATCTGCGATATGCTGGAAGATTTAGCTGCTTATGAAGGGCTGGAAGGAATTATTCTTGACAGAGGCCGATTTGACGGATTAGATAGTGATTTTTCCTCATATACCAAAGATAAATTTGAGAACTACCTGGGCTATTCGATTCAAAACTTTCCTGAAGATGTTATGGCCGCCGGAACTAAACCCGGTAATCTCCCGTCTTCTACTCCCGAATATTTTAAAAAGTGGCTGGAATTTCGTGTTATGGTGATGCACGATTTTTTCGAAAAGGCAGCAGAAAGAGTGAGATCGGTGAATCCCGATATAAAATTCGGGGTATATGTAGGAGGCTGGTATTCTACCTATTACGGAGTGGGCGTTAATTGGGCAAGTCCTGATTATAACACAGCTTCGGACTATCCTGCATGGGCAACTTCTGAATACGATAATTACGGATATGCGGATATCATGGACATAATACTGATTGGGGCTTATGCTTCGCCAACCAGGGTTTATGGTACAACTGAATGGACGATTCAGGGTTTTTGTTCACAGGCCATGGATAAGATCAAAGGAGATGCCGCTGTTGTTGGAGGGCCTGATGTAGGAAATGGAGAATGGGCCACTGCCGGCGACGAGGTCACTGATAATGCCATCATTGAATCGGTTGATGCTGTTATGGATGTTTGTGATGGTTATTTTCTGTTTGATATGATTCATCTTAAACAAAAGGATCAATGGGATGCAGTAAAAGAGGGAATTGACAATGTAATAAGCAACGAAGAGAATTGATAGTTTTTCATTTAACGACCGGATTTTTCAATTGAGTTAACAATGAAATTGATTGTCTGACATATCAAAATGACCGGTTGTTGTTTAGTGTTTTTACACTCTTTCTTCGAAAATCAGGTTTTTTAAAAAAAGTAGTTAGAAATAATTTTCCGGGTTAATTAAAAAAAACACAACCATGCATTGCGTTATGCCTATTAAGCGACTTTTGCTAATGGTTCTTTTCGGGGTATCCATAGTTGGATGTGGCAGGACCGAAAAAAGAACAGACGCAAAAGATGTGGAGGAGTCTTTGCTCGAAAAGGATTATATAAACACTTATTTTCCATCCGAAGTGAAACCTGCCGCGAGTAAAGAATGTTTTTCCGGTGCTTATTATCGGAAAATTGTGTCATCACACGACTCGTGGGTTGGTATTGAAGGAAAAGTTGTTTTACCGGAGATTGAATTTGATTCGTCCCGGGATAATCCTGAAAAACCAGCACAATTCATGGATAATCCTTCAGTATATGTTGGAGGTAATTCGGAAGGACAAGAAACGGATTTAGGTCTTACCTGGGAAGTTATAATAGATGAAAATGGTAATGTTACAGATGACAGAAGGGCTTTTCGGCCATTTTTAAGGCGTACTGCTTTCAATCCGACAGGACAAAAGGCAATATATGAAAATGCTCCTGCTGTTGACAGTTTTTATTGGTATCCGGGAGATACGGTTACCATTTCTCTACGCCTCATTGAGGATAGAAAACTCTTGTTTGAAGTGGAAGGAAGCAGGAAGACATTTCGAAAAAAGTTTCAATGCGACGGATATAGATATGACGTTCCGGCCGAATACAAGAGGGTTAATGCCATTGACCAGGTAGGGAATGAAGGGAAAGAAGTTTCTCCAACAAGGACTGTGGTAAAAGCCTCAACCTGGCTCTACACTTCCTTATATAGAAACTTTCAGGACGAAATACTTTCTGTCCCCATGCATCAAGGACGATATACTGATATGCGATGTCCTGATGAGACGTATTTTGATATTTCCTGCTCCGGTGATGATATGGAAATCGGTGCTGAAACAATTGTGATTAATGGCGATGGAATTTAGAAACAAAAGAAAAATGAGATTGAATTTTTTTGAGTAAAGAAATTATACTTCATGAATAAAATAATAATTTTAATAATAAGTGTATTTTTTGTTTAACCTCCTTTGCCCAGCAGAATTATTCAAGAGCATCATTGTGGGATGATGACATTGCTAAGTTTAAGCAAAATGACCTTAATAGCCCTCCTGAGGAGGGAGGTATTCTTTTCATTGGTAGTTCTTCGTTCAGGGCCTGGCGTTCTCTGAATGATGATTTTCCAAAATATAATGTTCTCAACAGGGCTTTCGGTGGATCGCATATGGCCGATCTCATTTATTACTTTGATGATATTGTTGTACCATATAACCCTTGTCAAATCATCGTTTACGAGGGCGATAATGACATTGCTTCCGGAATGAGTCCTGAAGCTTATCTTCAGGATGTCATCACCTTTACCCGGCTGGTAGAAATTTTTCTGCCCGGAACAGAGCTTGCTTTCGTTTCAACAAAACCCAGCCCGGCAAGAGAAAAATGGTCTGATGAATATCAAAAAGCCAACAGTCTGGTAAGAGATTTTTGTATGAGCAAGCCACATTTAAGATTTATCGATGTCAGCCAGTTGATGATCGACAAAAACGGAACAATTAAGGACGATATCTTTCTGGGCGACAAGATACATCTTAATCCTTCAGGATACCGGTTATGGGAAACCCTTGTGCGACCCTACCTGAGCGATTGTGGGAAAAAATGAATCGAGTTTAGGCGTGGTTGATAAATTGTTTTTTATGTAAATAAATTAGAATTATGAAAAAAGTACCATTATTTATTACAGCTATAATTTCTGTTTTGGTCGCATTTTGCAGTCCTTCAAACAATCATACTGAAGGAGAAAAGCCGGTTTATATGTGGTTCGATTGCGAAGCCAACTATGAGCGGTTAAGCTATCCCGATTCCATCCGATATTATCTGAAAAAAGTAAAAGATATCGGCGTTACTGATGTAGTGGTTGATGTAAAAGCAATAATGGGAGAAACGTTGTATGATAGCGAGTATGCTCCGTATATGGGGGAATGGGAAGGCGTTGAAAGAAGCAGGGATTATGATATGTTGGGAATATTTATTGAGGAAGGTAAAAAGCTTGGACTTGGTGTGCATGCATCGATGAATGTTTTTGCCGGAGGACACAATTTCCACAACCGGGGAATTATTTACGAAGATCATCCGGAGTGGCAGTCGATCAACTATTGGTGCGATTCTATTGTGCCTATTTCAGAAATGAAATGGCATTACAACGGTATGTTAAATCCTGCACTTCCTGATGTTCAGAAATATCAGCTGAATATTATTGAGGAAGTAGTCAGTAAATATCCGAAACTGGATGGTCTGGTACTTGACAGAGTGAGGTATGACGGTATTACTTCTGATTTTAGTCAGTTTTCGAAAAAAGCTTTTGAAGAATATGCTGGTGTAGAAGTAGAAAATTTTCCAGATGACATCCTTTATTGGGTTCAGGATGAAAATGGAGAGTATGAGTGGAAGCAGGGCAAACATTTCAAAAAATGGATTGAATGGCGAACATCTGTTATCTATAACTTTTTTGAAGACGCACGGGAAGTTACAAAACAAGCTAATCCTGATATTCAGTTTGGCACCTATACCGGTGCCTGGTATCCGGTTTATTATGAGTTAGGTGTCAATTGGGCCAGTAAAAGGTACGACCCTTCCAAAGATTACGATTGGGCAACCGAAAACTACAGGAATTACGGATATGCAGAACTGCTCGATCTTTACATGACCGGCCTCTACTTTTATGAAGTAACCATTGAGGAAGTTGAAAAACTGAACGAAGTGGCAATGGAGAAAAGAGGAGAAGCTGCCATGGGTGAAGGGAAAGATTACTGGTACTCCGTTGAGGGTAGTGCCCAACTTGCCAACAAGGTGATTAAAGGTGCTGTGCCTGTAACCGGTAGCTTGTACGTTGAACAGTATGAACAGAATACCGGGCAGTTTAAAAAGGCTGTGAAAATGGCTTACAACAAAACTGACGGACTAATGATATTTGATATTGTACACATCATAAATAAAGACTGGTGGCAGGTGCTGGAAAATGCAATTTCTGAAGCCCGGCAAGAAGAATAGAGTGGAATACTTCTCTATTTTTTCAGTACGGGAAAGAAACAATACGGTATCTAACATATAATTCTCGAATAAGAAACTGAATAACATGGAAGTCTGACATTAGAAAGCTTTTTAGCTTGAATCAAGCGATCAGTGTCTGGTCAGGAGTAGCCTTAAAGTATAATAATTTGTTGGAGTTAAGGCCTGTCCAAACGCGTTGCAAGCTTGTGCCGTTAGGCTTTTATTTCTAATTGGCAGACTTCTTTTAATAACAATAAGACTATTTCAATGAACTTATCACTCATCGATATTGGCGTTGTTCTGGCCTATCTGGCGCTGACATTATTCATCGGATTCTGGCTGTCGAAGCGGGCATCAAAAGACCTGCAGGCATATTTTCTGGGAGGGAACACCATCAAGTGGTATTACCTGGGACTTTCAAATGCATCGGGGATGTTTGATATCTCCGGAACCATGTGGACGGTTACCATCGTTTTCGTTTACGGACTGAAAAGTGCGTGGATTCCCTGGTTATGGCCTGTCTGGAATCAGATATTCGTAATGGTTTTTCTTGCCATTTGGATGCGACGTTCCAATACAATGACAGGGGCTCAATGGATTACCTTCCGTTTTGGAGATGGAAAAGGAGGACGGCTTTCACACATAATTGTTGTGGTATTTGCCGTGGTTAGCGTCATTGGTTTCATTGCTTACTTCGTGGAGGGCATCGGAAAATTTGCCACGACTTTCTTTACATGGGACCTTTCCACAACTATTTTGGGTTTGCACCTCACTTCGGAACAGGTATATGCCCTTATCATCATAGGGATAACTACGATTTATACTATGAAAGGGGGGATGTACAGTGTTGTCAGTACCGAGGTGCTTCAGTTCCTTATCATGACGGTGGCGTGTATTTCTGTTGGAATAATTGCCTACAACCAGGTGACACCGGAGCAACTCTCTGCGGTTATTCCCGAGGGTTGGACCAATCTGTGGCCCGAGTGGCGACTCAACCTCGATTGGTCGGATACTTTCCCCGAATTGAATGATAAGATAGGTGCGGATGGTTATGAAATGTTTGGGATGCTGTTGATGATGATGATACTGAAAGGCATCTTTGCCAGCCTGGCCGGCCCTGTTCCCAGTTACGATATGCAACGCATCCTGAGTACCAGAACACCTGCTGAGGCAGCAAAGATGAGCGGTCTGACTTCACTGGTTCTTTTTATTCCCCGTTACCTGATGATCGGAGGGTTTGCCGTTCTGGGACTGGTTTATCTTAAGCCGGAACTGATGAAAATGGGGACCGATATTGACTTTGAAATGGTTCTTCCCCTGGCCATCCGGCAATTTGTGCCTGTCGGCGTTAAAGGATTGCTCCTGGCCGGATTGCTGGCTGCCTTTATGGGAACTTTTGCTGCCTTTATTAATGCAGCACCGGCCTATCTGGTCAACGATCTTTATAAAAAATATCTGAATCCTGATGCGTCCGATAAAAAGTTGGTTCGCTACAGTTATATGTCAAGCTTTTTGCTGGTACTCATCGGGGTAACCTTCGGATTGTTTGCAAGGTCGCTGAACAGTCTTACATTGTGGATTACATCCTCTCTTTACGGGGGTTATGCCGCAGCCAACGTGTTAAAATGGATTTGGTGGCGCTTCAATGGTATGGGGTATTTCTATGGCATGCTTGGAGGACTGGTTGCGTCGGTTATTGTACCGCCAACTGTAAGAATATTCGTTCCGGGTGCCATCGATATTTACATGTACCCGCTTGTTTTGCTCATTTCTATGGGGGCATCCGTATTGGGAACGCTTCTTACCAGACCGGAGGATATGAAAACCCTTAAAAAGTTTTACAGGCAAACCAAACCATGGGGTTTCTGGGAGCCGGTTAAACGTGCGGTGATGAAGGAAGACCCTTCCTTTGTGCCTAATAAAGATTTCAAGCGCGATGCTTTTAATGTGGTAGTGGGCATTACCTGGCAGATGTCAATGGTGGTATTACCTCTCTATTTCTTATCGGGCGAATATACTTCTGCCTGGGTTTCTTTGGGTGTATTTATCGGGACAACTGTGTTGTTGAAATTTTTCTGGTATGATCATATAAAAAATATTGAATAATGGGTAAGGATATATTAAACGATCTGAGGCGTTTGAAAGCTCTCCGGACAGTAGTCATTATTCTTACTGGTCTGTCGATAAACGTATCAGGACAGGAGGCAAAAGTTGACACATCCTATGCTAATGATTATTACCTGAATAAACGAGCGATGCATGAAACGGTTGAAGTAAAACCCTGGCATGTTGTTTTTCTGGGTAATAGCATAACAGAACGTGGGCTTTGGAATGAGTGGTTCCCTTCGGTTCCTTTGGTAAACAGAGGCATTGGCGGTGATAACTGCTGGGGCGTCTATGCCAGGTTAAATCCGATATTAAAAGGAAAACCGGCTGCCATTTTTATGATGATCGGAATCAATGATCTTGGCCGTGGCCTTTCGGCGGATCTGATTGCTTCGAAATATGCACAGATTATTCAGAAGGTGAAAAGTGACAGTCCCGGTACACGCCTGGTACTTCAGACAGTTTTACCGATTAATGAATCTACTATCAGGTACGACTACATGAAGGGCAAAACTTCTGCCATTAAAGCATTGAATGAGCATATCCGTGAATTGGGGAACAGGTATAACCTTCAGGTCATTGATCTTTACCGTGTTTTTGCCGGAGACGGCGATCAGTTACCGGAAGAACTTTGTATTGACGGACTGCACCTTAACGAAAAAGGGTATCAGGTTTGGATTAAATACTTTGAGGAACACAAGGTGCTCTGTCGATAGAGTTTAGAAAAAACAGGATTGTTAACGATTTAAGACGATAATTGGATGAGAATTAAAGGGACATTTTTAGACGAGATAAGTCATGATATCCCCCATCAAAACTGGGGCAGAGAAGAGTGGGAAAAAGATTTCGGCTACATGAAAAAAGCCGGTATTGATACGGTTATTCTCATTCGTGCCGGTTATGGAAAATGGCAGACATTTCCTTCAAATGTTTTGACCAGTCAGGAAGGAGCTTACCGACCACCTGTAGACCTGGTTCGTATGTTTCTGGAACTGGCTGGTAAATTCGGGATGGATTTTTATTTCGGGTTGTATGATTCGGGAAAATACTGGACCGATGGAAAATTCCGGAAGGAAGTAGATATTAATAAAGAATTCATCGACGAAGTCTGGAAAAATTACGGCAAAATGCCTGCTTTTAAAGGATGGTATGTTTCACAGGAGATCAGCCGGAAAACCGGACAAATTATTGATTTGTATGCAGGTCTGGCCAAACATTGTAAGGATGTATCTGACGGACTGCCGGTACTGATTTCTCCTTATATAGATGGCATTAAAAATGTAAGTCAGTACATTACCGACACAACAAAAAGTAACGGGATAACGCTTAAACAGCACGAAGCCGACTGGAGCGAAATCTTTGACGGCATTAAAGGTGCGGTGGATATTGTCGCCTTTCAGGACGGCCATGTGGATTACGATGATTTGACGGGATTTCTTCAGATCAATAAATCGCTGGCCGATCAATTCGGTCTTGAATGCTGGACCAATTCGGAAACTTTCGACAGGGATATGCCAATCAAATTCTTACCGATTAAGTGGGAAAAGCTTCGACTGAAACTCGAAATGGCAGCTAAAGCAGGTATTGAGAATGCCATCACTTTTGAATTTTCCCATTTTATGAGTCCCCAGTCGGCCTATTTGCAGGCAGGCCATCTGTATAACCGCTACATGGAATATTTGGATCAGTTAAAAAGCAAAAATAATGGAGTTCACAAAGCTGGCTATTCAATATAAGGATGAACTTTTAACGAACGTAGTCCCTTTCTGGCTCGATAATTCCGGAGATGAGATGTATGGCGGATATTTTTCATGTCTCGACAGGCAGGGAAATGTTTACGATACTGATAAGTTTATCTGGATGCAGGCCCGCGAAGTCTGGCTTTTTTCGATGCTCTACAACCGGGTGGAACAAAAAACCGAATGGCTTGAATTTGCACGACAGGGTGGTGATTTTTTGAAAAAATACGGCCACGATGGCTACGGAAACTGGTATTTCAGTCTGACAAGGGAAGGGAAACCTCTTGTTCAGCCATACAACATTTTCTCTTTCACCTTTGCGGCCATGGCTTTTGCACAGCTCGGACTGGCCACCGGCAACGACGAATATACAGCCCTTGCCAGGCAAACTTACGATCGCATCCTGGAGCGCCAGGATAATCCCAAAGGGAGGTACAACAAAGCTGTTCCCGGAACCAGAAATCTTAAGAATTTTGCTCTGCCAATGATCATGTGCAACCTCAATCTGGAGATGGAACATCTGCTTGGTGAAGAGTTTGTTGAAGAGTCCGCCGAAAAACTCATAGATGAAGTGATGAATGTCTTTTATCGCCCCGATTTAGGCCTTATTGTGGAAAGTGTGAACCAGGACGGTTCTTTTTCCGATACGTTCGACGGAAGGCTGCTAAACCCGGGACATGCTATTGAAGCCATGTGGTTTATCATGGACCTGGCGGAGCGACTTAACAGAAAGGATGTCATTGAGAAAGCACAAACCATCACCTTACAAACACTTGAGCATGGATGGGACAAGGAGTTTGGCGGTATTTTCTATTTTATGGATGCCAAAAACCTTCCTCCCCAGCAACTTGAATGGGATATGAAACTTTGGTGGGTGCATCTGGAAACACTTATTTCTTTGCTTAAAGGCTATCGTCTTACCGGCATGAAAGAAAATCTCCATTGGTTCGAAAAAGTGCATGATTATACCTGGAAACATTTTAAAGATACCGAATATCCTGAATGGTTTGGTTACCTGAATCGAAGAGGAGAAGTTACGCATAACCTCAAAGGCGGAAAATGGAAAGGCTGTTTTCATGTGCCGAGAGGTCTGTTTCAGTGCTGGCAGACCCTTGAAAAGATTGCCTGGAGGCCATAAATTTAAAGATACACTGAAATAACCCGGTAGTGGTGTGGCATGGAGCAGAGAGCAGAGGGCAGAGAGCAAGGGGCATGGAATAAGGTTGTTAGGCTGGACGCCCGGTAGGGCAGATGAAAAAGGGTAAAATGGTGTAAAGGCAGGAAGGTGGTATGGTGAATAGGATGGAGTATAGAGTTCCATTAGACCAATAACTTAGACTAATTTTATACTGATGAAAAACACAAAATACATCATTCTTTTTAGCATCTTTTTTTCACTTTTTCTTACTTCATGTACAGAAAAGAATTCTTACGATGTTTTAATTGTTGGAGGCGGTGCCAGCGGCAGCATGGCCGGCATTCAGTCGGCCCGAATGGGTGCGGGCACCCTAATTGTTGAAGAAGGCCCCTGGTTGGGGGGATGTTAACTTCTGCCGGGGTAAGCGCCATTGATGGTAATTATAATTTACATTCCGGGCTGTGGGAAGAGTTCAGGCAAAAACTCTACGACTATTACGGGGGGGCTGACTCTGTGAAGACCGGTTGGGTTAGTAATGTTTTATTTGAACCTTCTGTCGGTGAAAAATTGATCAGAGAAATGGCTATGAATGAACCGAACCTTGATTTGGTTTTTAATACAAAGCTGGATACCCTGGAAAAAACAGATAACGGCTGGCTTCTACAGCTTGACGGCCCGGATGGAAAAATGACCGTGGAAGCTTCGGTCGTTATTGATGGAACAGAACTGGGTGATGTCGCAAAAATGGCCGGAATTCCTTATGATATCGGAATGGATTCACGTTACGAAACAGGTGAGGATATTGCTGCTGAGGAAAGTAACGATATTGTACAGGACATGACTTATGTGGCTGTTCTTCAGGATTTCGGTAAAGGTGCCGACAAGACCATTGAGCGACCCGAAAATTATGATCCTACGCCATTCTTTTGTACATGCCGGGGCGTTTGTGATCCCGATACCATCTCGCGTAATCTTTGGCCGTGCGATGAGATGATGGAGTACGGGAAACTGCCTAATGACAAATACATGATAAACTGGCCCATTTACGGGAATGATTATTATCTGAACGTTATCGAAATGGCTCCTGAAGAACGGGAAGAAGCTTTTCAGGAGGCAAAATGGTTTACGCGTTGTTACATTTATTACCTTCAAACCGAATTGGGTTTCAAACATTTGGGGATAGCCGAAGATGAATTCCCAACAGAAGACGGTTTTCCGTTAATTCCCTACCATCGGGAGTCAAGACGCATTAAAGGGAAAGTCAGGTTTACCGTTAATGATCTGGCACGTCCTTTCGATCATGAGTGGCCGTTATATCGCACCGGAATTGCCGTGGGTGATTATCCAATAGACCACCATCATGCAGCCTATCCCGATCAGTCAAAAGTGCCCGATTTGCATTTTTATCCGGTCCCCTCTTATTCTCTGCCTTTGGGAACTCTAATCCCTAAGTCCACTGAAGATTTTATTGTGGCAGAGAAATCGATTTCCGTCACCAATATTGTCAACGGAACAACACGATTGCAACCTGTTTGTATTCTCATAGGCCAGGCTGCCGGTACTTTGGCTGCACTTGCAGTGAAGAATGACGTTACACCTTCTGAAGTCCCGGTTCGCCATGTGCAATCCCATCTTCTGAAAGCCGGTGCCTATCTGATGCCTTATTCCGATGTTACCCCCGAAGATGCTTTCTGGAAAGACGTTCAGAAAACAGGTGCAACAGGCATTATCCGGGGTGAAGGAAAAAATATAGGCTGGACCAATGTGACACTTTTTCATCCCGACTCGGTGATGACCGCTGAGGCTTTAAAGATTGGATTAAACGACTTTGTTCCGGAAATGGATTATACTTTCAAAAATGAGACACTTTCTGTAGAGGAAGGAATTTCAATCGCTTATGAGCTGGCAGAATACTTAGGGAAAGAAACTGTCGGCAATGACCATTTGAAAACAGGACAGAATATTTGGAAAGAACTGGGTTTTGGCACTTTCAATCCGGAAGCTGATCTCACAAGAAGCCAGATGGCTGTTTTGCTGAGCCGTATCGCTGATCCGTTTTCGGTTGATGTAAATATCAAAGGTCGTATTTATTAAAATGCAGTATATCAGGTCTATATGAATCGTCTTATATATAAAAAAATTTAACGATCTATTGAGACACGCACTAAATAGTGCTCGTCTATAAACTCGCAAAAAGTTTTCACAATATGTGTGTCTGTTCAGAAAGTCTCATTTACAAGGCTTGCGAAG
>NZ_AHZV01000248.1 GCF_000250735.1 Anaerophaga thermohalophila str. Valhall | reverse complement strand
AGTAGTGATATTTATTGATAAAAACTTTTGCAGAAGTCAGGTCAACCCCGATTTAGGAAATCACTCATTTGGGTGAAGCATGAGACCAAATGAGATGATTTACTATATCGAAACCGCAAGGAATTCATCACAATTTTAAACAATTACTTGCGGATTTTAGGTGAGAGAGTTGCGAAGTCCGAAAATACGGAGTTTATTCATCGTAAATGAGTAATTTTCGGACGAGCGTAACACAGTAAATGGCACTTTATGGAAAGACACTAAATAAATAACAAAACTAGAAATTGAACACGCATATTCTTATTTTCAGGATTCGTTCTTATTTGAAATATTTTCTTTTTGCAAGGCATCGCAAGGGATATGGCATTCATTCACCCTTTGTATTCTTTCTGGTTAGAGAATTGGCGGGGGAGAAATATCCGTTTTATGCTTTTAAAAGAGTTGATGCTGCCCGAAGGATGCTATTAAAAAACAGCACGGTTATTGAAACCCATACACTTGGTGCCCCATCTGTATCGAATAAACAGCAGAAGAAAATAAAACAACTGGTTTCGGAAGGAAGCCTCCCCCCTAAATTCGGGAAAATACTTTTCAGGTTGATCAACCATTTCGGCGCACGCAATATACTGGAATTGGGTACTGGCACCGGACTTAGTACACTTTGGTTAGCGCTGCCTGACTCACGTTCCGGTGTAATTACCATTGAAGGTAACGCCCATCTGTATGAGATTGCAAAACAATTATTTGAAATTGTTGAGGTGCCAAACATCCGCGTTTGGAAAGGCTCTTTTGCAGAACTTTTACCAGAGGCCTTAGACCAGCTTGCCCGGCTTGATTTTGTCTTCTTTGATGGCGATCACCGCAAGAATAGTGTGCTTGGGTATTTTAAAATATGTCTGAAAAAAGTGCACAATGATACAATTTTTGTGTTTGATGATATCCATTGGAGTAGAGAGATGGAAGAGGCATGGCATATTATTTCAGGTCATCCCCGGGTTACGGTCTCACTCGACTTTTACAGGATAGGTATTGTTTTTTTCAGAAAAGAATGTACCAAACAGCATTACGTTGTCCGACTTTAATTTTATTGGGGCATTGTTGGACGAGCATAACACAGCAAATGGTACTTTATTGACAGACACTATTTAGAACTCGTCTATAAAGTAGGAAAAGTTTCCTACTTATCATGTTTCCGTTCAGAAAGTGTCATTTACAAGGCTTGCGAAGTCCGAAAATACGGAGTTTACTCATCGTAAATGAGTAATTTTCGGACGAGTGTAACACAGTAAATGGCACTTTATGGACGGAAACTATTTAAACCAAAAGGAGAGGTATACATCTAAGAAAAAAGATTCAACCATCCGGGAGCCGATACTCATGTGGAAATTATATCCTATAAACATTTGACGGCCTTCGGGGGTCATGTTTACAATCCGGGGAGAACGGAGCATGGCAAAGGTTGCCCTGGCAGATCGTTGGATTTTTTGATTTAAGCAACTTATAGGCAGAAGGCAGAAGTATGGGCATGGGGCTGAGGGCATGGAGCATGGGGTAATGGTAGAAAGGTGAGAAGGCAGAAGGGCAGGATGGTATCCTGAAGTACAGATTGTTAGGACTGTTAGCTTGTTAGGATTGTTAGGACTGTTAGGACTGTTAGATTGTTAGGATTGTTAGAAAATGTAATAAAACATCATATTACACTCTAACAATAATCAACAACATTAACAACATTAACAACATCAACAACTTAACAATTGAAAGTTTTGCATACAAGTTCCATCAGGCCAATAACTTAAGCAAATTTTATGCTGATGAAACGATCATGACAAGGTTTGTCACAAGAGAACATGTATAAACCCAATCATGCGAGTTCTATCAGACCAATAACTTAGACTAATTTTATACTGATGAACAGAAATGTAATCTTAATAGAAGAACTTCACAAACATTATCATCTTGGAAATCAGGCTGTTAAAGCACTGAATGGAGTAACTCTGTCGATTAATAAAGGCGAATATGTTGCTATTATGGGCCCTTCGGGTTCGGGAAAATCTACATTGATGAATTTGATTGGAGCACTCGACACACCATCGATGGGGCGGTATGTTTTGAACGGAACCGATGTAAGCCATTTGAGTGATGATGAATTGGCTGAAATACGAAATCGTGAAATTGGCTTTGTTTTTCAGACCTTTAATTTGCTGCCACGTTATTCTGCTCTCGAAAACGTTATTTTACCCTTAATTTATGGGGGTGTTCCAAGGGAAGAACGGTATAAAAGAGGTGAAGAAACGCTCCGAAACGTTGGTCTTGCCGACCGTATGCTTCATAAGCCTAATGAATTATCGGGAGGACAAAGACAACGAGTGGCCGTGGCACGTGCTTTGGTAAATCATCCGTCTCTGATTCTGGCCGATGAACCAACCGGAAATCTCGATTCAAAGACTTCTGTCGATATAATGCGGCTGTTCGATCGGATTCATGCCGAGGGGAATACCATTGTACTGGTAACTCACGAAGAAGATATTGCTATGCATGCCCAGCGTATAGTTCGCTTGCGTGATGGTGTCGTGGAGAGCGATGTAATGAATGAAGAAAAGGTACAGGCCTGATAGATAAAAGCCGTGTGGAGCTGGAATTGTGATTAATTCCCCAATAGCAATGGTACCAGCACAGGAACAAGCATTGATAGCACGATGCCGCTGAAAATGCTTATGACTGCAAATTCTTTTCCTGTTGCTTTTACGATTACCGGCAGAGTGGTATCCATAGCAGTAGCTCCACCCGACACAATTGCACCGAGTTTTCCGAACCACCTGACGAGCCAGGGAGCTGCCACCAGCGTAAAAACTTCGCGGAAGATGTTGGCCAGTAATGCAATAACCCCCATTTCATTTCCGCTTATTTTTCCGATTATAATTGCCGAGAGTGAATAATATCCGAATCCTGCACCGATTGCCATACCGTTAGTCGCATTAATATCAGGTGTCAGAAATGAAATCAACATACTTCCTGCAATACTTCCAACGACTACTACAACAGGAACAATCAAAATATGGAGCCTGGTGCTTCGCAATATTTCCAGTGCCCTGGGGTCACTGCCTATTCCTGAGCCTACCAGTATCATCATAATGTATAAGATGACTGTGGATACTGTATTGTTTCCCCAATATGCCGGTACCAGCTTATTCAAAGCGATGGTTATTCCCAGAATGAAAAATAATAATATCCAGATACTCTGGTTTCTCAGAATTAATTTTATTGAGATTACTCTTTCGGTACCCCTGTCAGGTTTTCTATTCTTATTTGCATCATTGGTGAAAAACGAAGACACCATGGCCGCAAGTAACAAACTTCCTAAAATTGCCCCACCACTCAGAGCGATTGCTTTCCAGCCTAATGATGAAATATTGTTTACAACTCTTGTATCAGACCCGACCGAAATGCCAAGAAAAAACAATAGTGCGAAAACAACTATACTTACAAGCTTTTCGTTAAGCGTGATGAATTTTTTATTGCCTCTGAAAAATGAACCTGCAACAATTCCTGCAACAAATAAGCCAATAACAATAAACGAAATGAGCATGGTAAAAATCTTTACGAAAGAAGATGTATAAGAATAATCATGCGAGTTCTCCTGGAAAATCGGGGCAGCCTGTCCGGCATGAATAACACGTTTTATCTTTTGGGGGCTTTTTCATTCGGAAAGCTTTTCCGGTACTCGTCCCAGAAACTACCGATTTCGGCTTTTACTTCACGGTGAAGTATCAGGAGACCGAGCAGGTTGGGAATGGTCATAAGAGCGATGGTAATTCCAGAAAAAATCCATACAATTGTGGTATCTGTGAAAGAAGCAAGGAAAAAGCCTATGATATAAATTATTTTATACCAGATGACTCCCTTAATCCCAAAAAGGAATGTAACAGCCCGTCCGCCATAATATGACCACGCAATGGCAGTTGAAAAGGCGAAGAGCAAAAGTCCTATTGAAACGATATATTTCCCGTATTCGCCGAACCAGCTTTTTGAAAAAGCTACGGTTGTCAGCGGAGCACTGTGGAGGAGCGATTTTCCGTAAACAACATATTTTTCGGGCTCGGTCAGTTGTCCGTTTCTTACTTTGGCTTTTCCGGTAAAAAGAGTGCCATCCTGATTCCTGAAAGATACATCTTCGGCTACTGAGCGCGCATGGATAATGGTTATGTCATCCGCAATTTTCCCGTTCTCTATCTGAACGTCTCCGTCATACCGGGGCAGGAGGTCTTTGCCTTTTATATGTAGCTTCAATGCATTCTCATTCGTGTTTTCCTTGTATTCTCCGGCTAAAATTTCCATGTCAGTCATCTGGAATTTATTTTCGTATTTTTCGCTCCAGGCTCCCGATGCAAGCAGTGTTAGCCCTGTCAACATGCAGATAATTACTGTGTCAATGAATGGTTCGAGGAGAGCAACCAGTCCTTCCGAGACCGGTTCGTGTGCTCTTGCAGCCGAATGAGCAATGGGTGCCGAACCCTGGCCGGCTTCATTCGAAAACAATCCCCTGTTAACTCCCCTGTTGAAAGCAAAAGCTACCGATGCGCCAAGAAAACCGCCTGTAGCTGCACTTCCGCTAAATACACCGGTGGCAATGGCCTCGAGAGATGGGATTATATTCTCGTAATTGTAAATAATAACCATCAGAGCACCAATAAAATAAACCACAGCCATAAAAGGAACCAGTGTTTGGGTAACCCGCGCAATCCGCTTAATTCCGCCAACTATAACGAATGCAAGAAATATGCTCAATATGGCACCGGTTATAATATGCGGAATTTCAAATGTTTCGAAAAGAGAGTTGGATATGCTGTTGATCTGGGGCAGATTACCGGTGCCAAAGGAGGAGAATATCGTAGCGATGGCAAATACAACAGCCATGAAACTGCCCGTTTTTATTATTTTTCCTGAAGGCAGCTTAATGTTTAATCGCTTTTTCATGTAGTACATCGGGCCACCGCTTATTGAACCGTCAGATGCTTTTTCCCGGTATTTATGAGAAAGCGTTACTTCAACAAATTTAGTGGTCATTCCGATTAATGCTGTGACCAGCATCCAGAAAAGAGCTGCCGGGCCTCCAAGGTGTAACGCAAGAGCAACTCCTGCAATATTGCCCGTGCCCACTGTTCCCGAAAGCGCTGTGGTAAGCGCTTGAAAATGGCTGGTGTCTCCTTCGTCTCCTTCCCGGTCAAACTTTCCCCTGACAATCTTAAGTGCATATTTGAAATATCTGATTTGCGGAAAGTAAAGGTAAAGCGTGAAAAAGATACCCGTCCCTAAAAGCAGGTAAACAAACCATTGTGAACCTCCGATTGACATATCTATGGAGGTAAGGAGTTCTGTGAATTCTTGCATGACTGTGCCGGCAATTGGTTGTTGGATAAATGAGTGCGGTATAAAAAGCATATTTTTGTCAAAATCAAGGCGTTTTAAATTTTTGTACCGGAGTTAAATCGTTGTTATTGAGGATGCAAAAATTTAAAACAACACAGAGTTTGGCAACAAAGATGCTTTTTAGACCGGGCTCATAAATACAAATATAATAATATGCAGGTAATACGACTTAAGATAACTATGATATGGCAGAAAAAATGCGAAAATTATATTCTGGAAATTTTTCTTTCGTTGTCTGAGGTCAACGATTCAGAAAAAAAGTCCCGTGGTTCAGAAAATCTTGTGTTGAAAAATTTTATTTTTTGGTCAGATAAACTATTTTTACACATCTTAACATTGTGAATTGTTTTTTATTTTTTCTTCATAGGGTTCAATCTTTAACAGAAAATGTTTCGAATACTGCTTGTTTTTCATTGTCTTCAGGTTTAGTTTAATGCTGTTAAATAAATGTTCTAAGCAAATTGATGAATAATGGATTAGAATTTTTATGTGTTCAAAATCAAAAAGTCAGGAACAAGTCCATAACTGAAACTTTGTGCGGCGATTAATTCAATTGTCGTTTAAAAAATAACAAAAATATCGGGACCTGTATGCCCTATGATGTGGTTGAAGCGTTTTTTTGTTGCAAATAAAATACTGTATATTCTTTTGACAAAAGACATTTGAATTCCATGGTTCCGACTGGTGAGAAAATGGATGGAGCAATTAAATGAGTCCTGTTTATTCAGAATGAGTTCCATTAGATCAATAACTTAATAAATTATATGCTGATGAAATGGATTTGGTTCAACAACAGTGAGATTTTACTTTAAGATGATCATGGAATAATTATATTATCTTATATATTTTGTAATTAATTATTTTATTATATTTTTTTGCTATTTAATCCCTGATATAAAGTAAATCGTCAAAAAAAAGTATTATTGAAAAATTTTATTTAACTAATTATTTTAATTTTGTAGAAAATTAAGATTTGAATTTTAATTAGTTTTCTGTGTGATAAATTATATATAGTAATTATTAACTGTTTTATGATGAAGAAATTAAAAAAGCTAATCACCCTGTGGAAAAGCATTTTTCCCCTTGTATTATTTATGGTCAGTTGTTACGGGCACAATGTGTCGGCTCAGGTCAATTCAGAGGATCAGAGTTCATTAGGTACTGCCACCCGCAATGTGGCAAAAAAGTCAATTAACATTGGGTTTAGGTTTGGTACAACCATCAGTGAGTTTACGGATCAGCAACCATATACCAACATTGCTCAAGGATTTATTGCTGGTGCATTAGTGCGTTATAACTTTTCGAAATCATTCGCTCTTCAGTTGGAAACGGATTATTCACAAAGAGGCGGCAGGCTTACGAATTTTAATTTATCAGGGTTCTTGAAAGCAGAAAATCAATATTTGCGAATGCATAATCTGGAAATTCCCCTTTTTGCACAATATTCCGTTCCCCTTGGTGGCGCTGATCTTAAATTAAATGCCGGTCCGGCAATTGGCTTCAATCTTCACAGCGGGACTGTCTTTGAAGGCACTATGTTCGGTGAAACCAGTTTTCACACATATACGGGAGAAGCGAATGTTTCGTCGAGTATTAATAGTTATGAAATTTCGGCGATAGGTGGAATCGGTTTTGAATTTGATATCAGCGATACATTATTCTTATTCGTTGATGCAAGATATAAATATGGAGTGACACCGGTTTACGAGGGATATAGTTATGTGTTGTTGGAAAAAATTCAGGGTGATTTGAAAAATCATTCAATGTCATTCAGTATAGGCTTTGGGTTTTAGAAAAAATCAAATAACTAATTGTGTTTATTTTAAATTCTATGATTAT
>NZ_AHZV01000249.1 GCF_000250735.1 Anaerophaga thermohalophila str. Valhall | reverse complement strand
CAGTAGTGATAAAAAGTCAGAAACAGCTTTACAATTCTTATTTCGAAAAAGTGTTTCAATAAATAATTTGAGCATTTTTCTGTTTTAAGTGAAGGTTTCAAAAAGTTAAATATGTTATTACTTAAAAGGCGGGCGGGCCCGTCCGTTTTCCGGGCCGGCGGTTGGCGAGAAGGCTTAATGGGCGACTTCAAGGCCTTGCGGCAGTGTCGTTTCATGCATAAAATGACGCATAAGTTGAAGTTGCTTTTTAATTTTTTAGCAATGAGAAAAAGTAAGCATAGCCATAGCTACGTGAATCTTTTTATCATGAATAAAAAACAAAAAGCAACAATGCTTGGTGCGATATTTTATGCCTGATACGACACTAAGGCCGGAAATTAAGCCTGATGCGGTCTGATAGGTTTAAACGGACTAGACCTTTTTGTTTCTTTTTGGGGCAATGCCAAAAAGAAAATCCCTCTTTACCAGAAAGATAAATCTCCGACCAGTATATTGTAGTTGAAAACTACAGTGGTTGAATGACGAAGTCAGAGACTTCGCCGAGCTGGGGAACGCTGTTCCCGCGATGCATGATCCATTGATACATTATTTCGCTACAAAATCCTGATAATTGGAGGGGGAGATCACATGGAAAGTGTGTTGGGGATATGCACTTGGAAACGATTTTGGCAATTTGGTTTTCTTCTTCTCGTTCCATTTGAATTCATAGGCATGAAGGATGCCATTTTTTCTTCAATTAAGTCAATTTCTTGTTGAGAGTGGGTTCGCCAAAAATATGTATTGCGGTGTTCTCCTGAATTATCCAGATGTTTTTTTCGTTCGCTCATCAGGAAGTTTTCCCATAAAGCGCCCATATCATTTCTAAGCTCGGGAGGAGCAAAATTGTTGAGCATGGCATTGCGAACGCCATTGTCATAGAAATATATTTTCTTACTTTTTTTAAGTTCTGTACGTAGGTTTCGGGCAAAAGAACTTACCCTGAAAATGACAAAAACTTTCTCGAGCAATTCGATGTAACCTTCCACTGTTTCTTTGTCAATGCCCAACTTTCTGCTTAACTCGTAATATGATACTTCACTGCTTATTTGTAGAGCAAGAGACATGAGCAGCTTGTTGAGCGCGTCCGGATTGCGGATGTCCTTTATTGAAAAAATATCTTTGAAGAGGTAACTGTTGGCCAACTCGGAAAGCAGGATTTTTGCATCTGAAGGGAAGGTCACAACTTCCGGGTACATTCCGTAAATGAGTCGATGATTCAAGAGCCTTTGTTCTTCAAGGGCTGATGAGTGTTGGATGAGCTCATGTGTGGAAAAGGGATAAAGGCTGAATTCAAATTTACGCCCTGTAAGCGGTTCGTTTAATTGGTTTCTTAAATCGAATGCTGAAGATCCGGTGGCCACGAGCTGGACTTCAGAAATATTGTCCGTAATCAGTTTTAGAGTTGTGCCAATGTTTTTTATTTTTTGGGCCTCATCAATTAATAACAATTTGTGGTTGCCGATCATATTCCGGAGAGATGTGCTTGTGGCATTTTCCAATAGAAATCGGGTATCGGGTTCGTCACAATTAAGAAACAAAACATTTTTTTCTTTGTAATCAGTTGCCATTTTTTTTAAAAGCGTACTTTTCCCAACCTGGCGGGCCCCGGTTAAAATGATGGATTTTCCTCTGAAAAGCCGGTCTTTTATGGTGAGATAGACGTCCCTGTCAATCATAGTCTTTCCATTTTATGAATTATTCAAAACTTGAACAGATGTTCAAAAATATAATTTTTCGATCATATTCGAAAAATTCAGCTAAAAATTTCGAATACAATCGAAAAAATTGGCTAAAAATTTCGAGTATATCCGAAGAATTCAGCTAAAAATTTCGGACAGTTCTATCAAGCCCCGCTCGACGAAGGCTCTGACTTCGTCGTTTTACACCAGTAGTCTCCAGCCTATCTTTTTAAACAGTTTTTTTAGCTCAATTTACCACCTGAAAGGTTAGGAAGCACACTCGATTTTGATCTTTAATCTGATAACCTGTTGACATTGTGTAAATATTTTTACTTTTAAAGATAACAGATTTCCCGCTTTTTAACAGAAAGATAAATTCCCGGGCAGTATTTTGTAGTTGAAAACTACAGTGGTTTTGAGCGACGAAGTCATAGACTTCGCCGAGCGGGGGGGGTATTCTTGCAAGCAAGTTGCAGAGCCGAGAGACTCGAATTAAAAAAGCTGTTTCACAGCTTTTTTAAACGGCGAAGCCGTTAAGTCGCACCTTTGGTGCGGCTAAAAATTCGTGTAATTCGTTTAATTCGCGGTTAAGATAAACAAAATGGCGTAAGCCATTTTTCTCAATAAAGATACAATTGTAAGAAAAATCATTTCTGTGACAGTTACGCATATTTGTGATGAACCACCTTTTTGAACAGTTTCTCAACTCAATTAACCACTAACCACCTGAAAGGTTAGGATGTACAATCCATTTTGATTCTTAATCTGATAGCCTGTAGGCATTGTGATTTTTACCTTTAAAGATAGCAGGTTTCCCGCTTTTATTTGCTCCTTTATTTACCAGAAAGATATATTCCCTGGCAGTATATTGTAGTTGAAAACTACAGTGGTTGTGCGACGAAGTCAGAGACTTCGCCGGGCGATGGTTATTCATGCAAATTTTTAAAAATGTTTGCACCTGTAAATGTTAATTGTCAACATATCACTATTCAAAAGAATGTCGTAATAATGAACGACTTTATCTATTTAAAAGGCGCGTTGGCCTGTCCGTTTTCCGGGCCGGCGGCTGCGAGAAGCCAAAATGGGCGAATTTCACGGCCTTGCGCAATGGCCGGAAATTTTGGCTGATGCGGGCGGATAGGTTTAAACGGACTAGACCTTTTTGGTTCTTTTTGGGGCAATGCCAAAAAGAACAATGGAAAATAAATTTAAAATATGGCTGCTGACTTTTTCAGCAGCCCCTATTTACCAGAAAGATAAATTCCCGGGCAGTATATTGTAGTTGAAAACTACAGTGGTTGAGCGACGAAGTCAGAGACTTCGCCGAGCGATGGGACATTGTGTAAGTATTCTGATTCCGCATCGAATTGACGAACATCTAAAAACAAGTGATTAAAGAACTGAAAAATTCCATAAATAAAATTTGCTTTTCTGTTGAATATCTTCATGTTGTCACAGATATTAAATGTTAAAATTACGTTTCTTCTCTTTTTTCTTCCTTTTTTGGCCAACTTTTTTTGTTTTTGTAGAAATTAATGTTTCTTTACAGTATGGCTGTTTTAGAGAAATATAAATTCTGAAAAACACGAGAGGTTGTTTTCACGATTTTTTTGTTCCTGACCCAAAACAAACACTGGAAGAAACAGAATTGCGCAAACAGGCTGAAGCAACATAAAAAATTTACCTGTATTAAAAATTGAATTTTTCCGGCGATTACTTAATGCCTGTTTATGACAAACAACCCGCGAAAGTAGTGACAACCAGGGGCCATGGATGACCACTTCTGACAAAAAAATTCCACTCTATGGTTCCGGTATTATTACTTTGGTTCATTGAAATGAGTCCCGATTTCAAGGGATGAGTTCTCTCAATAAATCGGATCAGGGTATCAGGTTATTAATCACAACACAGAGTTTGGCAACAAAGATGCTTTTTAGATCGGACTCATAAATAAAAAATAACTTTGCCAAAACCCACTTTTGGCCCAATGATAATAAGCGGATGAGGAAAGGTTTACAAAGAAAAGGAACATGGTTTTTACGTAACTGGCTGAAGAGTGCTCTGCTCTTTGCAGGGCTTGTTGTGGTTGGGGGGAATTTGGCGGGACAGACAACCATTAACGCAGGTGTTTGCAGTGGAGGGGTTTTGTTCGGCAGCGATTTGTTTGATATAGGTGGAGTCCCTGCAGGGCATAAAAGTAGCGGCTCATGGTCATCACCCGATGGTTTAGTATTTTCCGACAGAAATGAAGGGGAGGGAGTAATTATTAGCGGGTTTGGTTCACTTTCCGAAACTTTTCATGCTATCTGGAAAAGAAATAACGGGCAGACATATGATTTTGAAATTACCGTTAGCGGTACTGCTGCTCCTGCAGCTGAACTATTGAACGAAGATGGTAATACAGACGGAGTTGTTCTTTGTAGTGGAGATTCGCATGTTTTCGACGCAACCCCTAAAGGAGGTTACAATTATGAGTTTTTCGAGAGAAACTATGATACTAAGGAGGTAATTTCTGTCCAGGGACCCGATAATAATGATGATTATTTATTTTCTTCTCCTGGCGATGGATCAATATATGAAGTTTTTTCGGTTGTTACAGATAACTCCGGGACCTGTCGTTCATTAACAAACACTATTGAAGTTTCAGATATTTCGGATGTTGAAGTAGAAGTAGTAGGTGGAGAGTCAGCATGTCAAGCTGATATTACAGGGCTCGAACTTGAGGTTTTGCCTTATAGCACAAATTCAGTTTTCTCTTATCAATGGTATTTAGATGGTTCACCTTTAGCTGGGGCTACCGGTAATACTTATTCTGTAACTTCTTCTGGTGATTATCATGTTGTTGTTACTGGCTGTGGAGGCAATACCTATCCTTCAAATGTTGTAACAGTTGGCACTTATGATTTACCTGATCCCACGATTGACCCAAATGGCACTGTTTATTTATGCCTCGATCAAACTCAGATTGATTTTACAAGCTCACTAAGTGCCTCTCCGCCAGTTGGTGTGGACTTGATATATGAGTGGCGTCACAATGATCAAATTAAACAAACAGGTACTTCCGATACTTATTCTAATAATACTTCCGTCAGTTCGACCATCTTAGGTGATTATCAACTAATCATCAGGGAGGATGGCAACGAAGAGTGCTACAATGAATCACCCGTAACAGATGTTGCCGGACGAACAACTTTTGAGGTTCTTTCTTTTTCTACAGTCGGAAGTCCTTCCTGTGAATCATCCGTCGAGCCCCAGTTTGAAATTGAACTTAACGTTGAAAACGGAACACCTCCATACGACGTTACCATTGAAAACACCACGAGTGGAACAACCAGAAACATAGGTGGATTAAGTGACGGAACTAATGTAGTGTCTTGGGGTACCGATATTACCGTAACCTCCAATTTTGAAATCACTGATGTTTCAGATGCCGCAGGTTGTGATATTGATCCTGGTCTTACTCCCTATGGACCTGTTACTTTTACAGTTAACCCAATTAATGTTTATGATGTTCTGGGCTCGGACATATGTTCAGATGGAACCAATACTACAGAGATCAGTTTGAACGATTCTGATGCTGATGTTGAGTATTTTGTTCTTTTGGATGGTGTAGATCACGATGGTCCAATTTCAGGAAGCGGGACTTCAGTTATTTTGGGCAACTACAGTGCACCAGGTCTTTATACAGTTGAAGGAAGAAGGACAGGGTGTTCTGATATTACTATGAACGGCTCTGTTACTGTAAGTGAAACTCCCAACTCATCTTTACCCGTAACTCTAACAGGGTCAGGATGTAGTGGAGACTCTCATATTATAACTGTTGGTAATTCCGAAACTGATGTAAATTATTCCCTTTACAGGGATGGTAGCGAGGTAAGAACTCCACGGGCAGGGAACGGAGGTGATCTCGAATTTACTGGTGTAACAACTGATGGCAACTATACAGTATATGCCGAACGGGGCATCTGTTCATTATTTCTCGATACTGATGTTACCATTTATAAAACGCCTGATCCGCAAACTATTGTTGATAATGAAGGATGCGAAGGAGACAATCTATTTGTAGAATTAGCTGGCTCTGAATCAGGATTTGAGTATTCATTGTATGACGGCCCTGATGGCACAGGTAATCTGCTCGAAACTATAGTAGGGGACGGTAATGCAATTTCCTTTAGTGGTGCAATTAACACGGGCGGAACTTATTCAGTTATAGCTTCCAATCCTGTTTCAAGCTGCATAAGGGATTTGGGGGATATTACCATTCACGACACTCCGGATTTAAGCTATACATTATCTACTACGAGTTCTCCTGTTTGTGCCGGCACCAATCATGTGCTCACATTGTCGAATTCTGAATCCGGAGTTTATTATCGCCTTTACCGGGATGATATTACAGGAACTAGAGTTGATGCTCAATGGGGAACAGGAAGTTCGCTTGATTTTGCCGCACAATCAGAGGCAGGTACATATCTGGTTACCGCTGATAATAATGGATGCGAATACCAATTGCCAAATGCCGAACTTATAATAAATGAACTACCTCAGCAATATACCATTTCAGGGCCTGATGCCTGTTTTGGCGATGACGTAACTATAACCGTTGATGATTCACAAACCGATGTCTCATACATACTTTACAGAGATGGGGCAGCTTACGGTACAGCTGTTGGAGGTACTGGGGGACCGATTTCTTTTACTGCCCAATATCCTGAAGGGACATACACCGTTCGTGCCAGTTCCGGTGGTTGTATGGCTAATATGATTGGCGATGTAGTTGTTAATGCGTTACCCAACGTAACTATTAATGGACTGAATTCTGATTATTGTGCCAACACGGGCGATGTTACCATCAGCGGGAATCCTGTCACCGGGACCAACAGCTGGCATGTTTCCGGTTATACTTCGCCCGATCCATCGTGGTTTAATGATAATGGGGATGAGACTGCCACCTTTAATGTGGACGATGCGCTTGCATCATCCGGAGAAAATTCATATACTTTTATTTATACGTATACCGATCCAAATACAGGTTGTACTAATGATGCATCTGGTACAACAACTTTTCATGATGATATAAATGACAATATTGCTGTCCATTACCGTGAGGCAGGTTCTTCAGATCCCTGGCAGGTTATGCCAACCGGTAGTGATCTTGTTTTGTGCCAAACAGACAATCCTGTTGAATTAGAAGCGTATTTTGTGGATACTTCAAACCCCATTCATAATGGAGATTATTCAGCTTCCGGTTCGGGTTTAACAGATAACGCTGACGGTACGGCAATATTTAATCCGTCTGTGGCCGGTAATGGTAACCATACCATTTCCTACACCTATACCGATGTTTATGGATGTATCGGAACTGTTGACTACACTGTTCAGATCGGGACTGACCTTGAATTTGTTAATCTGGATGCCTTATATTGTGAAGAGGAAGACCCATCAAATCCTTATCCGGTAACTATTTCGGCACAGCCTGTGGATAACATGCTCCCTGAGGGTGGTATTTTGAATTTATACAGCGCTGCTGATCTGACCACCCCGATTGTAAGTGACAACCAAACTCCAATGCCCGCGTCTTATCCCTCTATTTCTTTTGATCCGTCCATCCTTGGTCCCGATACCTATGTTTTTGAATATATTTATGAATATGGTGGATGTCAGAACATAATTACACAGGAAGTTCTTGTTCCGGATGTGGTTGATGCTACCTTTTCTACGGCTTCGGGAGAAACTCAATTTTGTGAAAGTGTATCATCAGTAACTCTTGTTCCCGATCAGAGCGGAGGATCGTTTTCCGGAACCGGGGTATCCGGTAATGTGTTTAGTCCATCTGCTGCAGGCCCGGGAACACATGATGTTTCATATACAATTAATACAGGAGGTTGTTATTCAACAGAAACACTGTCATTAACTGTCATTGAAAGTCCACAAATAGATATTGACGGTCTGTCACCAACGTATTGTGAAACAGACGGCGTTGTTACAATTGAAGCCAATACGTATGGTGTTACAGGAGGCACTTCTGCCTTCACTTCCACTACCAATTCTTCCGGCGTTTCTCCTGTTGGTGATAACGGAGATGGAACAGCTGCTTTTGATCCTTCTTCTGTTGGTCCCGGAACTTATTGGGTAACGCTTGAATATATCCATCCAACTTCCGGATGTACCAATAGTATCACCGAGGAGGTAGATGTTTATGCTACAACATTTGTCAATTTTGCTGATGATCAGCCGGGCGATCCTATGGAATATTGCCAGAATGGCGGAGATGTTTTGTTTACAGCAAGTTTCAGCATAGCTCCTTCTTCTTTCGGAACTTTCACTCTTTCCGGGGGAACAGGGTCTGAGCTTACAGATAATGGCGATAACACCGCTACTCTGGATCCAACATTGCTGACGCCCGGTGATTATGATGTTACATTCTCGTATACTAATAGTAACGGGTGTACGGATGAAAGAACAAAAACCATTACAATCTTACCAACGCCTACGCAATTTGCTGTTCAGGGTGGCGGTGCTTATTGTTTTGGTACCGTGGGTTCTGAAGTTATCCTTAGCGGTTCTCAAAACAATCCCGACCTTGAATACGAACTATTACTGAATGGGCTTTCATTTAGTCCAAGAATAGTTGAGCCAGGTGATGGCAATCCAATTAGTTTCGGAACGCAAACTTCGGAGGGGACTTATACTGTTGTTGGTATAAACACAGTTTCCGGCTGCACTTCTTTAATGGACGGATCTGTTGAAATTACTAGAAATGAAGTATCCCTCACAGTCGACGATTTTGCCAATGTCTCTTGTAATGGTGGTGCTGATGGCGAAATTACTGCTTCTGCCTCGGGTGGCAGTGCTCCTTACCATTATTATTTATATGATGATCCGGCAGCTGCTCCTGCCAATTTGTTGGAAGACAATAGCTCCGGACTATTCACCAACTTATCTTCCGGAACTTTCTATATCCAGGTAGAAGATGCCATAGGCTGTACTTTGCCCAATCCCATTGAGGTTACTATTACCGAACCTGTTTCTGCTTTGTCGATAACAACCGACAGTTCGCCTGTTGGCTGTTCAGGATGCACAGCCGGTGTGGATTGTGAAGGAGAAGCCTGGGTGAATATTTCAGGTGGAACGGCGTTTGCTGCCAATCCTGCTTATCCCTCTGGATATGACATTCAATGGACCGATGCGGCTGACGACCCTGTTGATCCTGCATTGATTACTGATAATGGAAGGCGAATTGAACAAATGCCTGCCGGTCAGTATACCGTTCTGGTTACTGATGCCAATGGTTGCACTATCTCCGAAAATATTATTGTTGGCACTTTACCGTTATTGAATGTGACAAGTGCTATGGAAACACAATCCGTTTCCTGCAATGGTGGCGCTGATGGAGCAATTGAAGTTACTGCTGAAGGGGGGTCTGAAGATTTAGGTTTTCTTTTGGAATCAACTTCATCATCTTATACATCGGGATGGCGAAATACAGGTATAACTAACAATGGCGATGGTACCTATACATATACTTTTACAGGACTTGAAGCCGATGAGTATATTGTAACAGTAAGAGATGAAAATTATACGAGGTGTACGTATGTGCATACTTCCACGGTGACTGTTTCTGAACCTGCTGCCCTTGATGTTGATGAAATTCCGGCTTCTCATATAAATGTTGATTGTAATGGAAATTCAAACGGGCAGTTTGAGCTGACGGCTACCGGAGGATCGGGGGACTATGAATATTCAATTGATTATGGAAGCAGCTGGCAGCCAACAAGTTTATTTAGTGGGCTAAGTGCCGGCACGTATTCTGCGTGGGTGAGAGATGCCTATGCGCCTTCATGTGTTAATCAGACGTTGGAGATTACCATTACTCAACCTTCACAACTTGTCATTACCGATTATTCTTCAACACCGGTTTCCTGTTATTCTGGCAACGATGGAAGCATCTCCGTTACAGCTTCAGGAGGAGACGGTAATTATGTTTACTCCCTGACTGATGGTACCAATACCTGGGGACCGCAATCATCTGCTACGTTTAATGGATTAGAAGCCGGTAACAATTATGCGGTAACTGTTACCGATGACAATGGGTGTTCAGCAACCCGCACAGATATTGAGGTTAATCAACCTTCGGAACTTACTCTTTCCGGCTCAGTAGATCAACATGTTTTATGCCATGGTGGAAATAGCGGTGAATTAACAGTAACCGCTTCCGGTGGTTCGGGTAATTACGAATTTAGCATTGATGGAGGCAGCACCTGGGTTAGCAATGGTACTGTTGACTATACCTTCGATAACCTGGTTGCCGGGACTTATACTGTCGATGTCCGGGATTTGAATGGCTGCACGACCAATACCTCCATAACAATCGATGAGCCGGCCACCGATTTCTCGCTAAACGGCACCGTAGATAATCATGTCACCTGCTATAACGGAAGCGATGCTGAGATAACAGTCGACGGAGTTGGAGGATCGTCAGCATCCGGAGTTAATTATGTTTTATATAAAGATATTTCAGGCTCCTGGATAGCTCAGTCTTCAGCTAATAATGGAGTCGGTGATCCTCATACATTTACAGGATTAGATGCAGGCGACTACCGCATCGAGGCATGGGACGATAATAATTGTACAGACTTTGTTGAACTGACTGTCAGCCAGCCTGCTTCGGAGATAGAGATTACTGCAATATCAATTGATCATGTTACGACTCCCGGCGGTAGCGACGGTTCCATTGAAATTACGATTACCGGGGGTAGCGGCTCTTATCCGACCATTGACTGGGAAGGCACATTAGAAGGCGGTGGTGCAGCTTCCGGTTTGGTGGATAACGTTTATGTACAGCCCAATCTGGAAGCTGGCACGTATACTGTTGAAGTTACAGATGACAACGGATGTACCGTGATGTCCGATCCTTTCGTGGTGACCGATCCCGACTCACCACTCGGTTTGAGCATTTCAACGAGTGATCCCGGTCCCTGTCACGGAACCACAAATGGTACCATTGGTCTTACAGCTACCGGTGGTGTCACTCCTTATGCTTCTATTACGTTAAGCAGAAGCGGGACAGTTATTCCGCCTGCAACATCCGGAAGTGATTATGCCAATTACAGTAACCTCGGTGAGGGAACCTATGAAGCTGAGGTGATTGATGATGCCGGAAACATTTATACTGAATCCATAACATTTACCTTGCCATCCGAACTGACACTCGATTTTGCCATCGACAACGATGCTACCTGTCCAGGAAACTCAGATGGATCAGTAACTTTCAGTGTTAGCGGCGGCACACCCGATGCCACCAACACCCCGAATACTTATGATTACTATATTACGCCGCCTTCCGGCAGTGTAATATCTGGTACTGTCGATGCAGGGGGAAGCGAAACCGTCTCAACACTTGCAGCAGGTACCGGCTACCAACTTCAGATAGTTGATGAGGTGGGTTGTACTGTTGGAACTACTTTTGATATAAATGAACCATCTCCGATAACATTTGATATAGATTCCGAAAACCTTTCCTGCTTCGGAAGTGATGACGGTGAGATATCCGTGAGTAATGTCAACGGTGGCTGGGGAAGTAATTACAGTTATGAATGGGAAGCTTATGATGGTAGCAGTTGGGATCCGTATCCGTCGTCTGGTCAGGCAACAACGTCAACAGTTACCGACCTCCCGGCCGGTACTTACCGGGTAATTGTTACCGGGAACCTTCATGGGTGTACGGCCACTTCTTCCGGAATTCAAATCACTCAGCCCGAAGAACTTGAACTTACCCTGTCGGGGCAAAAAGACATTACCACATGTTATGGTGATAATACCGGCGAAGTAACACTCCGGGTAGAAGGAGGTACACCGCTTTACGATCTTACCGGCAGTGCTGTCAATACAAACTGGGATGGCGATACTTACGTTGTTACCGGATTGTATGCCGGCACAAATAACTTTACTATTCAGGATGTTAATGGGTGTACTGCCAATGTTTCAACCGATATATCTGAGCCAGAACAGTTGGTTGTCAATAGTGTGGATCCCCGGATTGAATGTGAATCCAATGGTACAGGCGGAGAACTTGTGCTTGAAATAGAAGGTGGACTGGCTGATGCATCTGGAGATTACTCATACCAGATTGAATTGATAAACCAGACTACAGGAAACAGTTTGGTATGGATTCGAACATCAAATATTCAGCCTTTTATTATAAATGATATTACAGGCATCCCGGCCGGGAATTATGATCTGGAGATAACTGATGCCAATTCCTCTAATCCTTCGGGATGTGCATATAATGATGTGATAAGTCTTTCTTATATTGATATTCAGGCCAATGTAACAGATGTTACATGCCCGGGGGCAGCCGATGGTGCCATCGACATCACAGTCAACGGTGGTTCAGGAAATTATACCTTCAGTTGGGAGAAAGATGGAAATCCCTATGCCACTACCTCCGACTTAAGCGGCCTAACCAGCGGCACTTATACCTTAACCTTAACGGATACAGACCGTGGATGTACTCTGGATCCCATTGATTATACGGTCAATAATGGCAAAACCCTTGCCATTGATGCATCCGTTATTCCGGTAAGTTGTAACGGCAGTGCCAACGGTGCTATTATTATAGATGAAGTGATTGCTGCAACGCCTCCTGTTGATTATTACCTGGATGGTGTGTTGGATAGCGACAACGACGGTCAATGGACAGGCCTGAGTGCAGGTACCTATGAAGTGACTGCCATTGATGCGGATGGATGCGAGATTACGGAATCCTGGTATGTTGCCCAGCCATTGGCAATTGATTTTACTTTGAGTACTTCTCTTGATTGTTCGGTTGACTATAATCGGTCTATCGAACTAAACGGTTTAACAGGGGGTACTCCGCCTTACTCATACAACTGGAGCGGACCTGGTGGTTTCACAGAAGTTTCGAATACAGAAATTTCGGATATTACGGTAGGAGGCACTTATAGTGTCACAGTTACCGACCACAGGGGTTGTTCTGTAACAAAAACCATTGAGGTATCCGGGAAGCCTGTTCTTACTGCTGATTTAACACCTGTTCAGTGCAATGGTGGTGCTAATGGAATTATTGACCTGACAGTTACGGGTGGCAGCAACGATTACACTTACCTATGGGATGATCCTGCAGCATCGACCACCCAGGATTTAAGTGGTCTGGAAGCCGGCATTTATGAAGTTACAGTAACCGACAATTCTCAGATTTGTGCAAGTGGCAATCCTTATATAACTACGCTTCAGGTTGAAGTTCCTGAGCCTGATCCCATTGTTGTGGATAGTTATGTTACTCACAACGACTGTGGTGGAGGTACGCCCGAAGGGGAAATTAATATTACCTCTATAACAGGTGGAGCAGGAAGTTATACGCTTACCTGGGATGCATCACCATACATTACCCCCGGTGCCTGGCATCAGACCGGTCTGCCGGGAGGTGAGTACACCGTAGTTATTACCGATGCTGACGGTTGCAGTATAACCAGGAGTTTTACGGTTGATGAGCCGGATCCACTTGATTTTACCTTAAATGTGGACAATTCCGATTGCAGTCAGAATAATGCTATTGAGATTGTAAACCCGGTTGGTGGTACAGGTAATTATGAATATGTATGGGCAGGGCCCGGTGTCGATACATCGAGTCCGACAATTACGCTCCAGAGCAATTTGCCCGGAGGCGAATATACCGTCACCATGGTGGATGTTGGCAATGCCCATAATTGCAACATCAGTAAGTCTGTTACCCTTACCAAACCACTGGATGTTACTTACACCGTTCAGTCAGAAACCTGCCTCGGTGCCAATAACGGCTCTATCGACATTACTCCGTCCGAGGGTGTGCCACCCTATTCTTTCAGTTGGACAACAACGGATGGCAGTGGATTGTCGCCTACGCAGGAAGACCAGAGCGGACTTTCGGCAGGAACTTATGAAGTAGAGGTTACCGACAGTAATCCTGACGGGCCCTGTACTTTTACCATTTCAGATATTGAAGTTCCTGTTGCCAATACCATTACAGTTGCCGGCGATATCACCCATGTCCGTTGCTTCGGGGCTTCAACAGGCGCAATAAATATTAATGTCACAGGAGGCTCCGGCCCATATAATTATGACTGGAGCGGACCTGATGGTTTTACGTCTTCCAACCAGAATATCTCAGGATTGGAGGCAGGAAGTTACACAGTGGTTATTACCGATGTTATTTCCGGTACTACCTGTTCTGTAACGGAAACCTTTGCTGTGAACGAGCCGGCCACCCCTATTGAAGTTACCGATGTTGTCGTTGACAGTGTGGAGTGCCGTGGTGAAGCTACGGGGTCTGTTGACATAACAGTTGCCGGAGGCACACCACCCTACAGTTTCCAATGGACCGGCCCGGGAACAATACCCGATCCCACGCTAGAGGACATTGATAATATACATTCGGGTGATTACAACGTGGTCATTACCGATGCCAATGGTTGTGTACTTGATTATCAAAGTACTTATGGTAGTCTCATTCATGTTCCGCAGCCCGATGAAGCGTTGTCCGTCACTCTGATAAATGTGGAGGATGTCACTACAACAGGAGGAAACGACGGTTCCATTGAGGTTGATGTAGCAGGCGGTACCGGGTCATATACTATTCTCTGGTTCGATGAGAATGGCGATCCTGTTCCCGGAAGCACCGGTCTTGAAGTGGTTGATAACCTTACTGCCGGTACTTACCGCGTTTATGTAGAAGATGAACACACTTGTTCCGATGAAATTATCAACATAGTGGTAACAGAACCCAATGCCACCCTTGAACTTATCGTCAGCAAGCGGAGTGTAGGGCCATGTGATGGTGCCGGCAACGGACAAATAACTGTGGATATGGTTGGCGGAACATTACCCTATCAGTCCATTACTTTATATGACGGGTCAGGCCAGGTAGATCAGGTGCTCAATGATAACAATGCTGTATTTACCGGCTTGCCGGCCGGCGAATATGAAGTGGTAGGAATTGATGACAACGGTGTGGATGTCAGAGAAGATGTAACCATATTGCAACCTTCTGCTTTGCAGTTAAATGCGTCCATTACGCAACATGTTGAGTGTTACAGCCAATCCACCGGAATCATTGAAGTTTCTGTTAACGGTGGCGTGGCTGAAGAAATACCTGGAAATTATTATGTAACGCTGAGTGGCGGCCCGTCTGGTACAGCAGCCAATTATTCGCCAGCACCCGGCGACGTCTTTACTTTTGATAATCTTCCTGCCGGAACTTATACGGTTCGGGTTATCGATGACAGCAATATAAATGAAGTGGCCTTTGATAACGATGCTTTTGCGGATGGCTATGGCGATGGTTCTTTCAATATGAACACGGATTGTTACACAGAGCAACAATTTGTGGTTACCCAACCTGAAGCAGAGCTTGAAATCAGTACCGTTACAGGCAGTGAAGAATTGTGTGAAGGTACATTACCAACCCTTCAGATTATTACTTCGAATTGGGACCCGGCAGCCAATCCGCTTGAAGTTGAATTGAGCGATGGCGAGACTTACATCGTTAACGACTCACCATTCCAGTTTCAACCGAAAAACGTGCCGGATGTCGGAATAACACAATATTCAATTGTCGGATTTGTTGAACAGGGAACCTCATGCAACAAGGGTACAGCTACCGGAATTGCTACTGTAGAAGTACATCCGTTGCCAACTGCCCGCATTTTTGGCGATTCCGAACTTTGCATAGGCGAAAGCAGGGACCTGGGTATAGAACTAACCGGATCTTCTCCCTGGGAGGTGGTGGTCTCGGACGGTACGAATACATGGACTGAAAACTATACCGGTACTTTCAATATTTTCACGGTTTCACCCGATGCCAGCGCTACTTATGAAATATTAAGCGTCACTGATACTCATTGTAGTAATACCGGTACCGGAACAGCTGATGTGACCGTCAACGAACTGCCGGAAGTGACCCTTTCGGGGAATGCAGAAATCTGTGAGGGACAAAGTACCGACCTTACTTTTGATTTTCCTGCCGGCACTGGCCCATGGACAGTAACATTTACCGAAAACGGAGTTAACAGAACAATAGGTCCGATCATTAATAACACTTATGATTTAAGTGTTTCTCCGTCAGTTACAACAGATTATGAATTGGTAAGCATTCAGGATGCCAACGGTTGTTCTAAACCGGCTTCCGGTTCCGTAAGGGTTACGGTTCGTGAATATCCCGGGCAGCCCGTGGCAATAAACGGTGACGATATCGTTTGCCAGGGAAGTACTCATACCTATTCTGTTGATCCCGTGCCTAACGCGGTTAGCTATGTTTGGTCGTTGCCAACCGGCGCAACCATTATTTCGGGTGACGGCACACGGGAGATTGAAGTTGAGTTTGCCACCAATGCACAAACGGGTAATTTGTCGGTCTATGCAGAAAATAGCTGTGGTGCCGGCCCCAGCAGGACGCTTCAGATAAATGTGGATGAGTTACCTCAGAACATTGGCGCTATTTCCGGCCCTGAAGATATTTGTCAGGGTACAACCGGTATAACTTATAGTGTTGCACCTGTTGCAGATGCTTCCATCTATAACTGGACTGTCCCTACCGGATTTTCTATAGTGTCGGGACAGGGAACTGCCAAAATTATTGTAGACCTGGATCCGGCTCTGGATGCTACAATTGGAGATGTGACAGTGACACCCGAAAACAGTTGTGGCATCTCTTCAAGTACATCTACTCTTGAGGTTGAGGTTCATCCCCTTCCACAGGCCGATGCCGGAAGTGATCAGCAGTTGTGTGGAAATTCTGCTACTTTGGCTGCTGTTGACCCAACTACAATAAATGCAGATTGGGAAGGTACCTGGCAGGTTGTTTCAGGCTATGCCGATATTACTTCTCCAAACGATCCTTCCTCCTCCGTTACCAATATAAGCCGCGGTGATGTCGTGTTACGCTGGACTGTTACCAATACAGCAGCCGGTGGAAACGGTTGTAGCATTAGCGATGAGGTAACCCTCAGAAATAACACGCTTACCGTTATTGCCGATGCAGAAAAAACACTGACCTGCGACGGGTCAAGCGATCTTTATGCAACCCCGGTTCCGGCATATCCAAATACCAGCGGGCGGTGGACTGTGGAGTCCGGAGACGGTGTTTTTGAGGATGCTAATTCTCCATCTACCAATGTATATGATTTGGCGCCAGGTTCAAATATTATAAGATGGACCATTACCCAAAACACCTGTGAGAGTTATGCCGAAGTGGAAATTGTTAATGATCAGCCCGATCAGGCTGTTATCTATGACCAGGATGTCATCGACCTTTGTAGTACCGACACCATACTTACCGCCAATGATCCGGTGGAAGGTACCGGTGAATGGACCGTTGAGAAGGGACGCGCTACTATTACGCCAATAGGAGGGAATGATTATGAGGTTGAGGTTACAAACCTGGCCAGAGGAGAAAATATTATAAGATGGACCATCTCTAAAAACGGAAATTGTTCGACTTATGACGAGGTGATAATTCGTAATAATCAGTTGGATGTGGATGCAGGCGACGACTATACAACTTGTCAGAGTTCTGTTCAATTGGATGCAACACCCCCGCCATCAGGTGTGGCGGGACACTGGACTGCACTAGATGCGGCATCCGGATCGGTCATCTTCGATGACGGAACATCTTATCAGTCGCAAGCAAGCAATCTCGTTAACGGTGAAAATCGTTTGAGATGGACACTATATAAAACGGATGTGAAAGTTCCGACGAGATAGTAATTACCAGCAATGCTCCGACTCAAGCCACTGTTGGAAGTGAGCAAACAATTTGCAAGAACGACACCGTCCTTACCGGAAATACACCTGAACCTTATGAAACAGGACGATGGAGCGTCGTTCAGGGAAGCGGGGATTTTGAAGATTTGAATGATCCGACGACCAGGGTAACCGGTATCGGGCTGGGAACCAATATTTACCGCTGGACTATCTATAATGGCAATTGCTCTTCATCAGCTGATCTGAAAGTCATTAATCAGCAGGTTGAAGCGTTTGCCGGTAAGGATACTGTTTCCTGCGACCGGTATGTAAATCTTAATGCCGATCCTGTTCCTTCAGGCTATACAGGGCTCTGGACAGTAGAATCCGGTGGTGGCGGTGCTGTCTTTGACGGGTCCACCAGTGACCCCAAGGTGGGCGTTCAACTGGCCGAAGGAGAAAATCTTTTACGCTGGAATGTGGTTCACGACCAGTCGGGTTGTTCTTCTTCCGATGTTGTCAGTATACTGATCAATGCGGTGGATAATGTGGATGCCGGAGGAGACCAGATAATCAATGATGGCAGCGGTCAGGCCACAATGCAGGCACAATTGCCGCCTCGTGGAACAGGCCAATGGACCATTATTTCAGGTGGCGGTGATATTGTTGATCCGTCAGACCCGAATACGGTCATTGAAAATCTTACCAGAGGCCCCAATATTTTCCGTTGGACTGTCTCTATTGGAAATTGTACCGATTATGATGAAGTAGAAATCGTTAACGGCGATGTTATCGAGGCCGATGCAGGGCCTGATATCTTCACCTGTAATGACGAAGCCGATATGCATGCCAATGATCCTGAAAATGCCATCGGAAAATGGACATTGGGTGATTACGGGGCCGGTAAATTTGAAGATGACAGAGACCCGCAAACGCGCGTTTACGACATTGGCCCCGGAGAAAATGAGTTTGTATGGACAATTTCCTATGGTCAGGGTACATCATCCTCCAGCGATACCATAATTGTTACCAACAACCGCCCCGATGAGGCCAGGGCAGGTTCTGACGATTACACCTGCAGCGACAGCTATACATTGCTCGGTAATACACCGGATCCGGGTATGGGAACGGTTTCATGGAAAATTATTTCAGGTAGCGGAACGCTTGTTACTCCTGATCAGCCCGAAACAGAGGTGACCGGTCTTTCGCAAGGTGAAAACAGGTTCGTTTATACAATTGAAAAAGGGTCGGGGAATAATGTTTGTTATTCTTCTGATACGGTGAGTATTATTAACGGGCTCGCTACAGAAGCTTATGCCGGAGAAGATCAGACACTGTGTACCGATAGTGTGAAACTGGAACCCAATGTTCCTAATCATGGTACCGGTGAATGGCGTATCCTGGAAGGAGCGGCCGAATTTGACGGAAACATGGCCCGTAACATTGCGCGGGGAACCAATCGTTTCATGTGGGTCATCTCAACCGAATATTGTTCTTCTGTTGATACAGTTACCATTATTAATAATGAACCTTCCATTCCTCATGCAGGCCGCGATATTGCTGTCTGTGTTGATAGTGTAACACTTTCGGGGAGTCTGGATGTATACCATACCGGAGAATGGACACTTATATCCGGTTCGGGTGATATTGAAAACCCGACAGCACCGGATACAAAAGTTACAAATCTTGGAGTCGGTGAGAACAAATTCAGGTGGACCATTACCAACGGGAACTGTTCAGATTTTGACGATGTAGTCATCAGGAATGACTTTAAAGAAGCTATTATCCGGTACGATGCATCAACTCCTCTGTGCGTTGATTCAACCGTTCTTGAGGCCAATAATCCCTTACCCGGGATTGGCACCTGGGGTATTATCGGCGGTGGGGGATCAGCCGAATTTGATGACCCGGAAGATCCATACTCTGTGGTACGAAATCTTGAACAGGGAGAAAATTTTATTACCTGGAGTATAACCAACGGAGAATGTACCGATGTAGATACCATCAGAATTATTAACAACCGGCCTACCCCTGCCGATGCCGGAGATAATGCCGCCACATGCGATAACTTTGTTTATCTTTCTGCCAATACACCCAGTGTTGGAAACGGAAGCTGGACGATAAGAAACGGTAGTGGTGAGTTTTCATCTCTGACCGATCCTTCGGCAAGAGTAGATGATCTTAAGTTTGGTGCCAATGTTTTCCGATGGACCATAGAGCATGAGGGGTGTAATTCGTTCGATGACGTCCAGATCGATTACAATACCATCCAGGCAAGAGTAGGTGACGACAGAACCATTTGCTCAGATACTGAAATACTCCAGGGGAACAACCCATCGCCGGGTACCGGAACCTGGACGGTTGCCGGAGGTACCAGTCAGGCTGTCTTTGACGATATAAATGATCCCAACACCACTGTTCGCAATTTGCGTAAAGGTACTAACAGATTGCGTTGGACGATCAACTACAAAGGTTGCCAGACTTATGAGGAGGTAGCTATTACCAATGCTTCGCCCAGTACCGCCTATGCAGGGAATACTCAGCGACTTTGTGAGGATGAGACCGTTCTTGATGCCCTGGAACCCGAGATAGGTACCGGTCGATGGGAAGTAATTGCCGGTTCTGCAACCATTGCGTCTTCAGATATCAATAATCCTAAGGCAAGCGTTACTAATCTTGCCAAAGGAGATAATGTGCTACGCTGGACCGTTGAAAACGGAATATGTGAGAGTATTGACGATGTGCTGATCATCAATAACCTTCCCTCTACGCCTTTTGCCGGAAGTGATCTTGAGGTTTGCGAACCCAATCACGACCTGATGGCAGCTACGCCCGAATATGGCGAAGGATATTGGTCTGTTGTTGAAGGTGGTGGCTACATATCGGATGTTACAGACCCGAGAGCCGAGATACGCAATCTTGTACCAGGCGTTACCCGTCTTAAATGGACGGTAAGTAAAGGGCAATGTACACTCTCTGATGAGATTGTTATTGAAAATAATACGCCGACACAAGCCAATGCAGGGCCTGATGTAGCCGATTGTAAAGATTGGGCACAGCTGGATGCCAACCCGGCGATACATGGTACCGGTGAATGGTATATCGTATCGGGGACAGGCACATTCCAGAATCCGGCCGATGAAGGGACTGTGATAGAAAATCTTGGCTTTGGTGAAAATATCCTTATGTGGGAAATCTGGAATGGAGAATCCTGCTTCTCCAGGGATACTGTTAAGATATTTAATAAAGTTCCGGAACAAAGCGATGCCGGAAATGATAAGACCATTTGTGAAAACTATACAACGCTAAACGGAAATTATCCGCCGGAGCCTGCTATTGGCACGTGGACGGTTGTGAGTGGTGCCGGCGATTTTGATGATCCTCATTCACCCAGTTCTATCGTCAGGAATATCGGCTTTGGTGACAATCTTTATAAATGGACGGTATCTTATGAAGATTGTGTGACTGAAAGTACCGTTACCATTACAAGTAACAAAACGGATGCGTATGCCGGAGAAGATATGGTCGTTTACGATCCCGAGGCCATGCTGAATGCCAATAACGTGGGAGAACTTGATGCCAGTTGGGGAATTGTGGGTGGAACCGGTGAATTTGAAGACCCAACCTTCTTTAACACCCTCGTTTCAGGATTAAGTGAAGGTATTAATACCTTCCGATGGACCATTAATGTAGAAGGATGCGAATCTTATGATGATGTGAGTGTCGAATATCGTCCGACCCCTGATGCAGGCTTTATTACCAATGTAGATGAAGGCTGCTGGCCACTGGAAGTTATTTTTACAAACTACTCGGTTGGTGTACAGGAAAGGGATTATCATTGGGACTTTGGCGATGGAAGCAGCAGTGGTGACCAGAATCCGACGCATACGTTTGAAGATGCGGGTGATTATCCTGTTATATTAACTGTTCCCGGACCCGATGGCATTGAGGGACGTTACCAGAAAATTATCAGGGTACATGAGCATCCCGAAGCTGCTTTTAGTGTTATGCCGGAGGAAGTATATGTGCCCGGCGATGAAGTCAGATTTTTCGATCTTTCGGTTGGCGCTATTGAATATGAATGGCATTTTGGCGATGGAAATACATCCGACGAGCCACATCCGGTTCATGAATATGCCGAAAGCGGTGTTTATGATGTAAGCCTTCACGTTACAAATGAATTTGGGTGCGTGGACAGTACCACCATAGAAGGTGCCGTTACTGCCATTTCCAAAGGATTTATTAAGTTCCCGAATGCATTTAAACCCAGACCCGATGGCGGAAAAGAAAGCAGGCCGAGTGAAACAAATAACATATTTAAACCCGTATACAGGGATGTGGATACTTATCACCTCCAGATATTTAACCGGTGGGGACAGTTGATTTATGAATCCGACGATATTGAAGAAGGCTGGAACGGATTCTATAAAGGTCAGTTAGCACCACAGGCCGTTTATGTATGGAAGGTGAACGGAACATTTGTTAACGGGGAAGAATTCCGTGAAACAGGAACGATTTTATTAGTGAGATAAGCGCGTTTGCCAGGCAGAAGCTTTGATGCTGCGAGTTCAGAGTTTTGAGTTTCTGTTGAGTTAGCAGGCTTGTTGAGACGCACGGCCGTGCGTCTTTACTTGCCACCAAAAAAAGTTTCGTGTTCCGGGTTTTGTGTTCCTTCCATTGCTCATTGATAATTGAAAAATTCGCGTAAATGTTTGATATTTAAGGTGTATCCTCAACCTCAGCCTTAACCTCAATTGGTTATTGGTAACTGATAATTGATCATTGATCATTGAATCCATATCGCCTGATTGCTCAAAAGTTTATATTGTGAAAGAGAAGATTAGACATATTATCTTATTGTTGGGAATAATCCTGATAGGAGTGGGGGATGCTAAAGGGCAGGATCCGACTTTCTCGCAGGTTTATGCTGCTCCGGTTTATCTGAGTCCTTCTTTTGCCGGCTTAACCAACGGAAGCCGTGTTGCTCTGACATACCGGGATCAGTGGCCCGGTATTCCCAATACATACAGAACTTTATCCTTTGCTGCCGACCATTTTTTTGAAAAGTACAGCAGCGGCGTCGGATTGGTTTTTGTTCGTGATGACCAGGGAGGAGGACAGCTGATTACGCAAAACATCGGGTTGGTATATGCTTATGAGTTTCCTTTGACGCGTAAAATTTATATGCGTCCCGGACTTAATTTCAAATACTTTGAAAGAAAAATTGATCCTGCTTCATTGCTCTGGGGCGACCAGATAGGACCCGATGGTGATATTCTGGCGAGTGCCATAGGTGATTTTGAAAAAGAAAGTTATCGCAAATTCGATGCAGCGGCATCAGCAATGGTCTATAGTGATGATTTCTGGGGAGGTGTTGTGGTTGACCACCTGGTAAAAAGTGATTTCGGGTTTACCGATATTGAGTCGGCTCTGCCCATAAGAACCACTGTTTACGGCGGGGGAAAGTACCGCTTCAGAACAAGAACCAGAAACCAGGATGAAGTGAGTGGTACCCTGGCCTTTATGTATCGAATGCAGGAAGATTTCCAGCAACTGGACATAGGGAGTTACTGGTATATTAATCCCTTTGAACTCGGTTTATGGTATCGGGGCATTCCAATCGGCAGCAGTGAAGGGCTTACCAATAATGATGCGCTTATCTTTATTGTCGGGTTTAATATTGGAGATGTACGGTTGTCCTATAGTTATGATCTTACTTTATCAAGTCTGGCAGGACATAGTGGCGGTGCCAACGAGTTTTCGCTCATTTACCGGTTTTCGACCTCCGGCATTAATAAATCCCCCAGGGGCGCCATTCCATGTTCCGAATCGGGGAATGACTGGTTCCGCAATAAATCTACCTATAGAAGAGGCAGCAGAACGGTATTCTAAGGCTGAGGCTGAGGTCAAGGCTAAGGTTGAGGCTGAGGCTGCACCACAGAGAATCAGGCAGAAGGCAGAAGGCAGAAGGGATAAATTCAGAACTCCTGACTTAATAGCCAATTAAGATGTCGCAAATTTAGCTTCCTCTCCCACTAACCCTCTAACTCCCCTAAAGGGGAGAACCGGGCTGGGCCGGTAATTCACAAAAAATTAAAACCTGCGAATGGTACAATATCATAGGAATCGTGCGGTGGGATACCCCCTTTAGGGGGCCAGGGGGTAGCGCGAATGAGAAGATAATCGAATGTTCCAAATTCAGAACTTCTCATTAATAAGTAAATTCAGAAGTCGCAAATTTATTACACAAGATCATCCAGTTCATAAAAACCTAATCTGTACAAGCCAAAACCAAACAAATTTATACATTATCTGTCGCAGCTCCGCAGCTTTTTGTTTTTCTTATTACATAATTCTACCGTTCTGTCGCCGCTCCTCGGCTATTAACTGCTGATATAGGGTTAAAAGACTAAAACCGCGGAGCGGTGACAGAGCGGTAACGTTACCAATAAAGTCAGTAACAATTAACCGCGGAGCGGTGGCAGAGCATTAATTTTGCTAAAAAAACACGAATATCAGGGGTAAGACACTAAAGTTGCGTTTATCAACCTGGTTGAACAGGGGAAAAATGGAAACTGCATTTGCATAACTTCCCAGTTTTTTTGCAAAATTGCGTTAATTTATTTTACGATGGAAATCTTGTAAAATATTGATTATCAACTACGGATATGAAGCTCTGAAATTTTTGAATGACAGGAAGACCGCTTTTTTCATTCTGAAGGGGTACGACGAGGAATCTTTTTCAATGATCAATTACCAATTACCAATGATCAATGATCAATTAACTAATGAGGGTCTGCTGAATAACACTTAAAAAATTAATAATGAATTATTTATATCGCATAATTCTATTTAAGGTGCAAGGTTATTCATGCAAATCTTTAAAAATGTTTGCACCTGTAAATCAATAGATCGTGAGATTTTTAGATATAAGATGTAAGATGATTTTTACAACATTAATATACTGCATTTAAATAAACAAACCTCTTTAGGCTTAAACAATTGACCTGCAGTGTATTACAAAATTTAACGAAGTGTTGTGTAAATGTTAATTGTCAACATATCACTGTTCAAAAGAATGTAGTAATAATGAGCGACTTTATTTATTTAAAAGGTGCGGTGGCCTGTCCGCTTTCCGGGCCGGCGGATGGCGGGAAGCCAAAATGGGCGACGTTCATGGCCTTGCGCAATGGCCGGAAATTTTGGCTTTCGCGGGGAGCCAGGTTTAAGCGGACCAGACCTTTTTGGTTCTTTTTGGGGCAATGCCAAAAAGAACAATGGAAAATAAATTTGAAAAAGGTTGTTGACTTTTTCAGCAGCCTCTAATTAACCAATTAACGAATTCTTGCAAGGCAAGCGGCAGAGTCGAGCGAACCAGCAACCAGCAACCAGCAACCAGCAACCAGCAACCAGCAACCAGCAACCAGCAACCAGCAACCGGGGCCCCTGCACTCAATCCTCAATCCTCAATCCTCAACCCTCAACCCTCATCTCTCATCTCTCAATCCTCTTTCTTTCCAACTCCCGGTATTTTATCAGTAATTCCTTTTCGTCCAATATGTCATCAATGTTTTGACCGGCTTGTTCGAGGAGCGATAAAGCCGCATCGAAAACGTCTTTTTTGGCATAAAAATGCTCGTGAGAATAGTTAAGATACTTTACAATCCGGAAAGCATTAAAAACGCCAAAAAAACGCTTTAAAAACGTTTTATTGCTATTACTGTTTTTCCTTATGACGGATAGTTCTTCCCTGAAATTCGAATTGAGAAGAAAACTTCGCAGCGGGCCTGAAAGATTATAGGTCCATTCTTCAAATGATCCGGTGTTAATGTCTCTTAGTTCCTGAATTTTTGAAAACAAGCTGCCAAGGTCTTCAAATGCGAGAGGGTTGTATGTGGTACCCTGTCGACGGCTGCCTTCCAGGTGTTGCTTAATGCTGGCCCCTGTTCCGAATACAACCCTGTCCGATGGTCTTGGTGACGGATACACGGCTGTATTGTTTATCTCCCCAAAACCGCCGAGAGGAATTAGCTTTTGAAGGAAATAGAAATCTTCTCCTGCCTGTTTTTTGGGCATACCGCCGGCCTGAACATATTTTGATGCCCGAAACGTCATGCACGAGCCGATGGTATGATAAGCATAGGGAAATCCTGCTGCCCGCAGGGATTGAAGGTAGTATCTTAAGTGCAACTCGTAAAGCGTGATGGCTTCATAAACTTCGGATGGATATTCTTTCCCTTTCAGCGGATGTTCAAAATATATCATGGCTCCCTGATGCAAAGGGTCTTTGTACCATTCTTCTATTGCCCGGAAGTAATTCGGAGCTACCGGAGAATCGGCATCCAGACAGGTAATGATTCCATCGGGTTTCCCGATTTCATGATACCTTCTTACGGCTTCATCCAATCCGGTTTTTCGGGCCAGTCCCGCACCAAAATGTTTTTTACGCAGGTTGTAGGCTTCCAGGGGATGAATATGAAGCCGGTCGTTGCTTTTTTTGTTTTTATAGTTCAGGATTTCAGCAAAGCATTCTTTTTGTTTTTCAAGAATGCCGGGATCGTCACTTTCGGAGGTGTTGAGCACAATTATAACTTCGACTTGTCCCGACGGTGGGGTACAAGCATAAAGCGATTCCAGCGTTTTGAAAAGAAAATTTTTCTCCAGATAGGAAGGAATTACAACAATTAGTTTCAGGTCGGCGGGAGGTGGCGTTTCAATGCGAAATGCAGGAAAATGTTTTTCGAGGTAATTCTCAAAAACATCTTTCGGTTTGTTTTGTGCCATTCATTCTTCCTCGATTTCTTTCTGAGCCTTTTCGTAGCGTTCATTCAAAATGGCAACCACCTCGTCGGTAATGTTGAGAGCATCGTGGGCATAAAGCACATTGTCTCCCATGGTATTACTCAGTACCAGTTTCAGCGGATGCTTTTTGGTGTACTCTTCCAGGAAAGCAGTAATGGTATCTCTTAATTCTTTGTTCATTTGTTCCTGCTGCTTCATCAGTTCATTCGACAACTGGTTATTTAACTCCTGCAGCTCCTGCTCTTGTTGTCTTAATTTTCTTTCTTCTTTTTGAGCACGTTCAAGGCTCAGGAATGCATTGTTTTGAACCTTTCGCTGGAAAGCGCGCATATCGTCCTGAAATACCCTTGCACGCTCATTGAAATCGGCTCTTGACGATTCCTCTTTTTTCATCAGCTCCTCGTTAAGATACTGAGCATATTCATAATTCATTAACAATGAATCGGTATTGATGTAAGCTATCGGGTAGTCCTGTATCTCTTCTTTTGTGGTTTGTTCGTCTGCATCTTCTACCGATGAGGAGCCATCGGATAATACAAGGAAAAACAGGACAATAACTGCAACAAACAAAATAGCATTAAGGACGATAGATGTATTTTTCATAGCAGAAAATGAAAGTTAAATTTTAATTTTTAATGAGGACAAATATAACTGTATTGTTAAAATATTAAAAGGTTCTTCAGGGTTTTTGCTTTCCCGGGGATAAAATATCAGGTGAATTTCCTGAAACTTACATAGCCGTCAAGAACAGCTGAAACAGCTACGAAAATTATCCAGTAGGATCGTTCGTGATAAATGGCAAAGACTGCGGCAGCAAGAAATACTGCACTGGTCATTAATATTCCGTTTAATCTCTTGCGATGGGGTGCCGAAATAATGAAATTGTATACCCTGATCCCGAGAACGGGGATAAGGCCTGTTGCAAAGACCCATTGGGCCCCGGATATATCGGACAGATGCATTATGATGCCCGAAAGCACCAACACCATTCCGGCATAGTAGAGACCACTAAGGAAGCGAAGAATATTCATTAGTATATAATTTACTTAAGTTATTGGCATAATGGAACTCGCATGCAAGAACTTATCATTTTCTTGTTGTGACAAACTTTGCCATGCTCGTTTCATCTTACATTTAATAAGTTGTTACGGCTCTTAGAATTGTTAGTGTTGTTGATGTTGTTAATTATTGTTAGAGTGTAATATGATGTTTTATTACATTTTCTAACAGTTCTAACAATCCTAACAAGCTAACAGTCCTAACAGTCCTAACAATCTGTACTTCATGCTACCATCCTGCCCTTTTGCCCTCACCCCTTTCCACCTTTACTCTTTGCTCCATGCTCCATGCCCCATGCCCTATCTTCTGCCTAACCTTATCTTAAATCTTAATATCTTAATATCTAAAAATCTAATGATCTAAAAATCTAACACTCTGTTATTCCTCAATAACGACAAAAATATCTTCATCGGGTTTTTTCATGAGGTATTGTTCCCGGGCAAATTTTTCGAGATTTTCGGGATCGCTTTGCAGCTCCTGCATTCTTTGCTTGTTACTGTTTATTTCCTGTTGATAATGGATTTTTTGTCGCTCCAATTCTTTGATTCGCTGCGAAAGTTCATATCGTTCAAGCAGGTTGTTTTGATCAAAAAAACCTATCCAGATAATGAAAGCAAGAATGGCAATTACATACCTGTTTCGCAACAAGGGTAATACAAGCCTTATGGTTCGATTTAATGCTTTCATAGGTTTTCTAATTAGTGTCTG
>NZ_AHZV01000250.1 GCF_000250735.1 Anaerophaga thermohalophila str. Valhall | reverse complement strand
GGTGTAAATAATTTATTATTAATTATTTAAGTGTTATTCAGCAAACCCTAATTGGTAATTGGTAATTGAAAAATCTGTGATAACTGTGGTGAATTCTTAGTCTCTCAACCTTAACCTTATCCTCAGCCTGTTTTGTTGCCGGTTGCTGGTTGCTGGTTACTGGTTGCTTGTTGCTTGTTGCTTGTTGCTGGTTCGCTCGGCTCTGCCGCTTGTCTTGTAAGAATTGGTCAATTGGTTAATTGGTCAATTGGTTCATTGGTTCATTGATAATTGGTAATTGATAATTGGTAATTGATAATTGATCATTGTTCATTGAAATAATCTGTGTTCATCTGTGATATTTGTGGTGAATTCTCAACCTTATCCTCAACCTCAACCTCAATCTCAACCTTATTACTGAATGTTTGGCTGCAGTTTAAAATCGGGTTAAAAATTTACGGATGTGCCAGTGTTCAATCCCTTTGAAATTTCCCGAAGCCATTTCATCCATAGAGATTACCATTTTGGTGTAATTATCCTTGATTTTCAGAAGATTCCCAAATTCTCGTTTGTGCGTTTTTTCGTCGGGAATTAAGTAGGCTGCCTGGATATATATTTTTTCATTTTGTTTTGCTGCCACAAAGTCTATTTCCAAATCTTCAATTTTTCCTACATATACCTTGAAACCTTTGTATTTCAGATGGTGGTAGATAAGGTTTTCCAATATTTTTCCAATATCTTTTTGATTGTAAGGTATTAAAGCATGTCTGAGACCTGTGTCTTCGAAATAATATTTTTCACCGATTTCGAATATTTTTTTTCCGATGACATCAGTTCTCTTCACCCGGTCAATAAAGAAAACCGACTGTAAATGGGAGAGATATTCCAGAACCATTCTTGTTGAAAGGTTGATATTTTGTGATTTCAGATAATCGCTAATTCGTTTTGCGGATACCAGGCTGCCGGTGTTTTCTGCAATAAAGTGTATCAAGTCTTGCAAAAAATTTACATTCCTGATATTGTAACGCATAACAATGTCGCGCAGTACAATTGAATTGAAGACATTATTCAGATATTCATAATAAACCTCTTCCTGTTTTTTTAAATTGATCAGGTGTGGTAAACCACCGTATTTAATATAGCTTAATAAACTGTCGTTGCTGTCTTCAACCTGGTGAAATGAAAGAAACTCAGGATAGCTCAATGCAAATATCCGGATTTGGATAAAACGGCCGGCAAGAAAAGTAGAAAGTTCGCCCGATAAAAGCTTTGAATTGCTGCCGGTACAATATATGTCGAAATTGTCATTATTTTGAAAATGTCGCAATGCTTTCTCAAATTCTTCAATGTCCTGAATTTCATCAATAAAAAGACAGTTGTTCTTTTTTTTATCGAGGTTTCGATTTACATAGTTAATCAGGTCTTTGTAATTGTTTATATCATCAAATTCATAATCTTCTTTGTTAATGTATATAAGTTTTGCAGTTTTATCTCTTTTTTGAATTTCATCCATTACCTGATAAAGGATATAGCTTTTCCCGACCCGTCGTTGTCCTGTAAATATTTTTATTAAACTATTGCCAATGAATGGTTCTACTTGTTTAAAATACTTTGGGCGTGGTATGTAATCTTTAACTTTTATCATTGTGTGAGTTTTATTTATGAATAAAACTTATTTGTGGTTTTTGTGTTCGTTTACGTGTAAGTAAAATTAGTAGATTGTTTGGAATTTCGCAACTTATTGCACCACAGATTGCACAGATTCTTTGTAAGCAAAGCGGCAGAGCCGAGCGAGCGCAGATTTTTCAATATGAATATTTTTTGCTTGACCTCAACCTCAGCCTTAACCTCAGCCTCAGCCTCAGCCTCAGCCTCAACCTCAGCTTCAGCCTTTAGTATAACAATCCGAAGAGCCACAGCGGAATGGTACTTAGGGTGCCGCTTTCGATATTATCTTTCACAATAAAAGCGTGATCAAGATTCTTTATTTGATGCTGTGTTTTGTTTTTACCACCTATTTCAAAGGTGTACTTATTGTTAACGTAAAAGTCTCCCCTGGGAGGTAAGCTTACTTTATGGCCGACACTAATATGTTGTATGAAGAATGTTTCACGCAAGTTACCAATATCCGGTGAGTCATCGGATATGGCATAAGCCAGATTGGTATTATGTAACCAAATTTTATCGGGTTTGGTTAAGGTACTAATGCTCTTATTTTGTTTGTAAATGATGTGCAATAGTTCAGCTTTATGAAGAAGATGCAAGGCCTGAACCAGCGCATTACGATTGATGGATATTTTATCAGCCAGCTTACTAATATTAGGGGTATAAGGAACATTTGTGGCTAATACGTATAGCAGGCGTTTGAACTTTGCAATATTTGAATATTCAATGTTTTCGATGCTTTGTAAATCAATGTCTAATATTAAATTGATGATGTTATTTAATTGCTGATAATATTCGTATTTATCATCCTTAAAATAAGGATAAGCCCCTGATTCGTAATAGGCATTCAGATATTTTAAAGGTTTAAATTGTTTGGATAAATTGTCACTTAATGAGATGTGGCTATTAATGATGTCGTCTAAAGAAATCAATGGTAGTTTAATTTGATGGTAAAGTTCCAGATACTCCCTGAATGATAGTTCTTTTAAGTGATAATTGAGAGCCCGCCTGCTTAAATCTGACTCTCCCTTGTAAATGTCTAATACTGACGATGAGGTAAAAATGACTTTCAGATCGGGAAAATCATCGTATATCAGTTTTAATTCCCTCGACCAGTTGGGGTATTTGTGCACTTCGTCCAATAAGAGTAATTCACCGCCTGTTTGGAAAAAATTTTCAGCCAGGGTATAGAGGCTGTTCTCAGTGAAGAATAAATCATCTAAAGCTACATACAGGACTTCTTTATCGGAGTGTTTAGCCAATTGAAGCAGTATGGTGGTTTTGCCAACACCCCGCGCCCCCAAAACAGAAATAAGTTGATTATTGGTATCGAGCTGCTTGAACAGGTAACGATGAAACTCATCGCTTACGGCTTGAATTTTCTTTCTTGATTTTACCAGTAATTTTTCCATTATTGCTACCCGTTTGAGCAAAAATAACAAAAAAATGCTTCTGTCGGAAGCAAAACGCAAAAAGAGTTGAGTTTTTTAACCTCAACCTAAGCCTTAACCTTATCCTCAACCTGTTTTGTTGCCGGTTGCTGGCTACTCGTTGCTGGTTACTGGTTGCTGGTTGTTTGTGGCCGGTTGCTGGTTGCTGGTTCGCTCGGCTCTGCCGCATGTCTTGCAAGAATTCGTCAATTGGTCAATTGGTTCATTGATAATTGGTAATTGATAATTGATAATTGTTCATTGAAAAATCTGTGATATCTGTGGTGGATTCTTAGTCTCTCAACCTTAACCTTATCCTCAACCTGTTTTGTTGCCGGTTGCTGGCTACTCGTTGCTGGTTACTGGTTGCTGGTTGTTTGTGGCCGGTTGCTGGTTGCTGGTTCGCTCGGCTCTGCCGCATGTCTTGCAAGAATTCGTCAATTGGTCAATTGGTTCATTGATAATTGATAATTGATAATTGATAATTGATAACTGGTCATTGATAAATCTGTGTTCTTCTGTGCCTTATGTGGTGCATTCTCAACCTCAGCCTCAACCTCAACCTCAACCTTAGCCTTAGCCTAATCCTCAGCCTAAGCCCTTTTAGAAGTCATTGTTTTCGCAAAAACTTTCAGTATTCCATTTTGTAAAGATGCAAACTTTCTGCTGACTACTGTCAAAAAACTACCCACTATCCACTATCTTTGCTCTGCTATGAGTAAGAAAAAGAAACGAATATTGATTATATACGATTATTTTACACCTGCTTTTAAAGCCGGAGGCCCCATACAATCGCTTACCAACATGGTCCGTTTGCTGAGTGAACGTTATGCGTTTTATGTGTTGACCCGGGATGTGGATTTAGATGGCACATCGTTGGAAGTTGAGAGTGATAAATGGAGTGATTTTGAGGGTAAGACTAAGGTGTTTTATGCTTCCAATGAGAATACAGGTTATTCAGTTGTTTCCCGATTGATACAGGAAGTGAGGCCGGATATTGTTTATATTAACGGGCTGTTTTCCCTTTTTGCAACGGTTTATCCGCTAATTTTTAATGCCTTGCATTCAAAAACGGGGCGGAAGGTGATTATTGCTCCGCGAGGCATGTTTCAAAAGGGAGCTTTGGCTCTGAAGGCTGCAAAAAAGAAATATTTCCTGATGGTGATGAAGCCTTTTATGAAGGTTGGTAATGTTGCCTGGCATGCAACGGATGAACAGGAAAAACAGGATATTCAGAAGAATGTGGGAAAGAAGGCTTCCATATCAGTTGCCGGAAATGTTCCCGCCATAATACAGGAAGGTAATCTTGTTGATTTTATAAGTGAAGAGTTACGGTTGGTTACTGTTGCTTTGGTCGTCAGGATGAAAAATCATTTGGCATTGCTAAATGTACTGAGAGATTACAATGGAAAACGACCGATAGTTTATGACATTTACGGCCCGCTAAAGGATGAGGATTACTGGTTGGAATGCAGGCAAATAATAGATAAAATGCCAGCAAATGTGACAGTCAACTATAAAGGGGCAGTGGAACCACCTTTAGTTGCCAGGATTCTTTCTAATTATCATTGTTTTGTGCTGCCGACGTTCGGAGAGAATTTCGGGCATTCTATTTTTGAAGCTCTGGCGGCCGGATTGCCGGTTATGATCAGTGATAAAACGCCCTGGCGGCATCTGGAAGAGAAGGGAGCCGGGTGGGTTTTTGATTTAAATGAGAAGGGTGATTTTGAGAGGGCACTGGAGGAGCTATTAAACACTTCATCCGAAGCGCTTAAAAATAAGGGAGAGAAAGCGAGGAAGCTTGCAGAAAAGTATTTTGCGGAAGCAGGGCTGGAGGAACGATATGAGGAGGTTTTTGGCTGATGGGCTGAAGATAAATAACTCATCAACTCAATAATCATCAGTTCGTCAGCTAATCAATGGTGGTTGTATTGTCCTTCAAATCTTTACCCAGTGAACTTAAATTTAAGGTAGGAAGTGTAACAGGTTTTACGCCACTTAAAGTTGTTAGCGTAGATATGTAGGCCCTGATATAGGGAAAAAGGATTGCAGGCGCATTGATGTAAAAAAAGTTGTCAATGTGATCAGGATCGGCATCTTTATCAAATGAAAAAGTTGCTTTGGCCTTTATATAAGCAGAGAAGGCATTGTTTTCATCTTTTATTGTTGTTTCCAGAGTAAGCAAAAATATGGATTGGGTTTTATCTATTTCACCTTTTGGTATAAAAGATAATTTCAATTCATGCGCAATGTTGTCATGATTTTGCTTGATGTGAGAATCAATTATTTTGTATCCTTTAAATTGAAAACTTGAGTTGTTCATAATTTCAGGCTGCTAATGCATAATTAGTGGTAGGGTCAATACTATCATTAATGTTGGTATCGAAAAATGATTCTAACCACGAATCATCCACTGTATTGGTTATTCTGGTACCGATAATCTCAAACTCTGGTTGTGCTATATCAAAGGTTGAGTCTATGGATACAAATAAAATTTCTTCATTTTTATAATTGTTTTCAAAAGAGTGTTCAAACTCATCTTCAGCTTTCAAATATGCTTCGTTGCTTGTGTACGCATCCAGAGGTCTGACTTGAATGAGGTGGGTTCCGGTTGATGGATTGACCCCGTATTTGAATGACATCTCCGGGAAAAGAGAGGAGATGTTTTTGAGTTGTTGAATTATGAAATTTCTTGCTGTCATGGACGATTAAAATATTCTTGTTAGTTCCGTTCTTATTTCTTTTGCCAAATACTGAGCTCTAGTGGCTTTGTCGTAATTAATATCTACAGGATCGTAATCTGATTCCTGACGCAATTCTTTCAATTGCTTAATCTCTCGTTTGTATTTTCTTGAGATTTGGAGTGTTGTTTTTTTGCTTAATTCGGTATGGATATAATTTATTGAATAACTGTGAATTTCATGTTTGTGAATGTTAAGCTCTTCGGTTGTAAATTCAAAAAAATCATACAAAATGGCTTTTAATTCCTGAAAACATCCGTAATAATAACAATGAATGCAAGGGGCATAAAGCGTGTTTTCTAATAACAAATCTCCGGCATTGATGTTTAATAATGCTTTGTTTTTTAAGGAATTTGCTTCCATTTTGGGGTTACAAACTTAATGTTTTTGATAAAGATTAGGGTAAAAATAGAAAATATTTTTAGAATTCGGATATATAATATATACTTTCGAAGAACTAAAAATAAGGACAAGGAAGCTAAGCGACTTGCCGGGTAGTATTTGACAAGTGCCGGACTTGAAGAGCTGTATTTTAGGTCATTAGGCGAGTAGGGGATTAGAGTTTAGGGGATTAGGTGAGTAGTTCATCAGTTCAATACTAAGAAATATGTGTGGAATCAACGGAATTATTTCAAATGCAATAGAAGATAAAGAAATCAGAGTTAAATCCATGAATGCCAGGCTGGCCCACAGAGGCCCAGATGATGAGGGTTTTTGGCAGGAAGGAGATGCTGCTCTTGGTCACAAACGTTTGTCTATTATTGATTTGTCCACGGCTGGTCATCAGCCAATGGTTTCGGCTTGTGGACGTTTTATACTGGTTTTTAACGGGGAGGTCTATAATTTCAGACAGCTGAGAAGTAAGTTTGATTACCCTTATAAATCGCACACCGATAGCGAGGTAGTATTGGCTGCATGGACAAAGACGGGACCTGAATGTGTGGAGCTGCTCAACGGCATGTTTGCTTTTGCGGTATGGGATAAAAAAGAGCAGGCCTTGTTTTTGGTAAGAGATCGCCTGGGTATAAAACCGCTTTACTGGAGCCTGAATGACAACGGTTTGTTTTTCTCTTCAGAAGTCAGGGCGCTTTTAGCATCAGGGAATGTATCAAAAGCGTTGAATGACGATTCGGTAGTTGATTTTTTGAGGTATCAAACGGTACAGACACCTGATACCATATTAAAGGAAGTTCGGATGCTGTTGCCCGGAACCATACTTACTTACAAACTGAATGTTAACGAAGTAACTACTGATTTTTACTGGCATCCTTTTCAGAAGATGGAGCAGAAACGACCGGGGAGCTATGATGAGGTAAAGAATAATGTCCGAAATCTCTTTTTTGAATCTGTGGAACGACGGCTGGTTGCTGATGTGCCTTTCGGGGCTTTTCTTTCCGGAGGAATTGATTCAAGTGCTGTTGTGGGAGCTATGGCCAAAGTTTCAAACAGCCAGATTGATACGTTTAATATTGCCTTTTCGGAAGATGAATTTTCCGAAGCGCCTTACGCCGGGTTTGTTGCAAAAATGCACCGAACCAATCATCATGAAATACATCTGAAACCGGATGATTTTTTACACTTGCTGCCGGATGCTTTATCGGCAATGGATCATCCCAGTGGCGATGGCCCTAATACCTGGGTGGTTTCTAAGATGACCAGACAGGCCGGTATTACCATGGCACTCTCAGGACTGGGAGGAGATGAGGTTTTTGGCGGGTATGCCATATTTAACCGTATGATGGCATTGGAAAGAAGGAAATGGTTATGGCAGTTGCCCCTGTTTTTGCGGCAACTGGCTGGCAGGAGTCTTGCATCTCTAAAGCCGGGAGTGGCTTCGTTAAAAGTGAAGCGACTTCTGGAAATGGAAGATTACAGCTTCGAAGAAGCCTTTTCCATTTCACGACAGGCTTTGATGGATCCACAACTTGCCGGAATGCTGAACCGGAATGACCTGCCTGTACATAATCCTGTGGAATGGCTTAAAAAACAGCAATTTCAAAAGGATGGAAATGTGTTGTCGCGGGTGTCGGTGGCAGAGCTAACTACTTATATGCAGAATGTATTGCTCCGCGATAGTGACCAGATGAGCATGGCTCATGCTCTGGAGGTACGTGTACCGTTCCTGGATCATGAGCTGGTGGAGTATGTGTTATCGTTACCTGATAATATCAAGCGGCCGGTTACGCCAAAAAAGTTGCTGGTAGATAGCATGCCTGATCTTTTGCCCGATTACATTGTTAACCGTCCCAAGATGGGGTTGTTTTCCCCTGGCGCGACTGGCTGAAAGGGGAGATGCACAGTTATGCGGATGAGCGCATTCGCTCTATTGCTCAACGTGAGATGTTTAATGAAAAGGGAGTATTGGATATCTGGAGCCGCTTCCTGAAAGGGGATGCTTCGGTTACGTTTTCGAGGGTGTGGCCGCTGGTGGTGCTGGAAGAGTGGATTCGGGAAATAGACCGCTAAAGCAGGTCGAACCTGCTTTAGCGGCCTATTTCCCGAATCACCTTTTCCGCCCACATTTCCGGATTATAACTAACGCCCAGTTGGTGGCTGTGTCCGGCCATGGCTCTGAGTTCTGTGTCACTCAGGCTCATGATTCTTTTCAGGGCTTCTTTCAGACTTTCTTTGTTTGCATTTTCAAACAAAAAGCCGTTTTTGCCTTCTTCCAGGAAGCGGGTGGTGCCGCCAATGGCGTTGGAACATAACATCGGGAAGCCGGCGGCTGCCATTTCATGCACTACCACTCCCCAGGGTTCAAAGCGGCTGGGTAAGACAAATACACCTGCTCCCTTTAAGGTGTGTTTCAGTTCTTCGGGTTGCAAAAAACCGAGATGTTTGATTTTGGGATGCGTTGGGCGCTGGTCGAATAATTCCCCGGTGCCGGCACACCACAATTCCCATTCATTGGGCGATTCTTCCTGAAGTTCCATAAAAGCAGGGAAGAGGAGGTCGAGCCCTTTTTGGTGCACGTACCGGCCTACATAAACCAGTTTTCGCGGATAGGGATCGGCATTGATTCTGTCTGCTGCCGATGAGGAGAATAATTTTACATCGGCAGAATAGAAACCTTCCTCAATGTTTTCTGCTTTAAAACCCAGTTTTATTGCATATTTCTTTTGAGGTGTTCCCGGTACCCATGCGTGTGAGTATGAGCGTTGGAGGATAAACGGTGCTGCCAGTCGCATGAGTTGTTGTCTGGCTGTCCCCAGCCATTGATTGTCCATGCTCATAACGGTGGGAACTTTGCCTTTGAAATATCTGCAAACTTTAAGGTAACCTTTATCCACCCAGCCACTGGATATAATAATATCGGGCTGAATGTTTTTGGCAAGTTCTACCAATTCTGCATGGTTGTAATCATTGCGCTCGTAAATGGTTACGCCGTCAGGAAAACTAAACTGAAACGGGGCTTCTTTATTCACAGGCCATCGAACAATATGGATTGTATGCCCTTTTTTTGTCAATTCTTTAACGCCTGCCAGAAAGTAGGAGGCAAGTTCGGTGTAGAGGAAGAGGATATTCATTTGTCAGTTAGTCGTAATGATACCTGCATTTGGCAATTAAGATGTCGTTATCTTTCACTTTATAAATTAATCGGTGTTCATCATTTATCCGTCTGGACCAAAAACCTTTATACTTATATTTTAGGGGTTCAGGTTTTCCTGTTCCTGAAAACGGGGTTCTTGAAATCTCTCTGAGCAACAGATTAATCCGCCTGAGCATTTTCCGGTCTGTTTTTTGCCAAAACAGGTAGTCTTCCCATGACTCGTCTACAAAGATATACCTCATTCTTCAATTAAGTCTTTGCTAAAAAAATTGTTGTGATTTAATTTTTCAATAGCAGAATCGAGTCTTTTTTCGTTTGTTTTTGATGACAACTCATGGTGTGTGGCGCACAATGAATTATACTCATCCAACGACATCACAACCACCCCGGTGTCTTTTCCTCTGTTAATAATCAGAGTTTCAAAGTTTGAAGTCACGGAGTCAAGATATTTTTTTATATCTTTTCTGAAATCGGAAATTGTTGTTGTAAGCATGGTCTTGTTTGTTTTTGTACGTTTTGTTGTACAAAATTAAGTACATCGAGTTGATTTTGCAATAGCAAAGCTAAAATATAAGACGGAGAGAAAAGGATGGGGTGGTGGGGCCCCCTAAATCTCCCCCAGGGGGGACTTATTAGTGTCTGTCCATAAAGTGCCATTTACTGTGTTTCCCTCGTCCGAAAATTACTCATTTACGAAAAGTAAACGTGGTAAATCAGAGAGCCTGATAAGCAAAACCCCGCAATGGTTTAACCTTAGGCGAAAAGTTAATTCTCCAAAATCTTTGTCTTCTGTAATAAGCAATGCATTAACTTTATTGGCAATGCTTAGTACTTGTTGGTCATTAATTCCCGGACTCGTTTCAATTATTGCTGTGACATCATAGCCTGCTTTTCTGAGAGAATTTACCAGACTAAAGTCAACGCTTTCGTCCGCAACAATAACCATATTCAGGATGCTTTGTTAAGAATTATTTCGTTTTTTATGGCATCTGCAGCAAATAGAAGACAGGCCAGGATATCTTCTTTATCAATGGATGGATATGCCTGGATGAGTTCTTCATAAGTATCGCCATTGGCCAACTTTTCCAATATAAGGTCTACCGATATACGAGTATTTTTGATTACCGGTTTTCCATATAATTTCTTAGGATCTGATTCAATATGCAATTTCCAGTCAGTCATAATTTTTTAACAATTATACGGTAACTACCAGCTAAAAATATAGTGTTTTGTGGGATAATGCAAATATTTTAATGGAAGGCGCCGTAAGCATAAATATTAGCTTCTTAGTTCTTGACTCGTAGCTCTTAGTTTAAAATTTGAAATATTCGTTTTTATCTCTTGTCGCTAACCCACTGGTCTATAGGTACTTTTAATTTGAAGTCCCCTAAATCCCCCCAAAGGGAGACTTATTAGAAATACTCATTCAAATTTGGTTAATCTCTGTTATTTGAGATGCAACCCTATCTTATGTGATCTTATGTGTTCTTATGTGGTGAATTCTCAACCTTAGCCTTAACCTCAACCTCAATCTTTTGACCTGCTCTGCCACCGCTCCGCGGTTCAGGGAGTTCCTGTGCCATAATATTATTCTACCGTTCTGTCGCCGCCCTGCGGCTTCTATCAACCTGTTAACCTACTTGCCTACTCGCCTATTCGCCTACTTGCCTCTGTGGTGAATTCTTAACCTCAACCTCAACCTCAACCTCAACCTCAACCTTAACCTTAACCTTAACCTTAACCTTAACCTATTGACCTATTGACCTACTGACCTACTGACCTAAATCCTCAGCTTGCCCATAAAACTCAGGATTCCCCAACATGCTCAAAATAATAACGAGTACAATAGTAAATGGATTGAGTGTGGCCACGAGCCATGACTCAACGGTACAGGACAACAAAATGCCGAAGAATACAGCCCACACCATTGGTGTGAAACGCGAAGCACGAATAAAGTTCACCAACCAGCCAAATATAAAAAGGATAAGTCCGGTCAGACCGGTATCGAGCCACATTGTAAGCCAGCTGTTGTGGACATTACCCTGGTGTCCGTGTTGTTCAAAATAGTCGCGATATTGAGCCAATATATGTTCGTTGAATGAAAATCCGTGGCTGAACCAATAATTTTCTTTGATATGTCTCCAGGCAACTTCTGCAACGATTACTCGTCCTGATCCGGTTTCAAGTGTCTCCAGCCGAAAATAGTCGGCCAGCCCCAGGGAAATAACGATTTCTTCAAAATTAGCCATCACATATTGATAAGAAATGAAAATGGCAGACATGATGATGAAACCTGTAATGACATCCCTGCGCAATAAGAACCATGCTGTAATGAATATGGCTGTAGAGAAAATGCCCCCGCGGGAACCGCTCATAATTAAGGATGCAAAAATTAGTGCATAAATAAAGATGGACTGATTCCTGGTAAAAAGATGTTTGTGGAAATGAATGATAAAAGTGAAAAGAGCAGTGAAAACAAAACCGTATATCCCCATGCCATTGGGATTTCCAAGAAGCCCTGAGTAACGTTCGCCCTTAAAAATAACAAAGTCGGGATAAAAAACACGCAAAGCTATGCCACTTGCCAGAATCAGTACACCTACCATGACAAGATGATATAAGAATCGTTCCCGCTCATAGGTGAGTAACAGATTAACAAGCGGGGGAATTACCGTTAGTAAAAGAACATACGAAACGGTTTTCTGAAACCCTTCAAAAGCAACCGGACTGCCAATAAGCGAAGCAAATGCCACAATAAAAAAGGGAATATAAGGTTTAACAAACCTAAGCGGATCTTCCTTTTCTTTGGGCATGACCAGAAACAGATACCCCATCACCAGCATCATGAGAGGTTTCAAATCTTCTGCAAAGCTGAAAACAGGTCTGCGACTGTCACTGAAAGTAAGTATTAACCAAAACCCTAACAACAACCACAGCCAGGCACCCTTCTTTCGTAATATGAGCATGTGAAGCGGGACTACAACATACACCAAAGGGCCGGCAAAGGCCCCGACTAATACCCAAAACAGGAGGATGAGGTAGTTGTTTTTTTCGTATAATAGTTGGTTTAGCATAGAGACCTGCTGTTTGTAGGATTGTAAATTATATATAGAAAAAATAACAATGTTTTATCAGCCAGGAGGTTTTAATAGATAAGTAGGGCCTGCTGAATAACTCTATATGGTCTAAAAATTAATAAATTATGGCGATATTTGGGTAATAAAGTGCAAAGAAATATGGCAAAAGCTCAAAAATACCGTGCATCTAAGCAAGCTTATGTGAGTACAAATCAATTGTCGTTGACTGGATTTGAGACTCCATTTAGTCGTTCACTTCGCAGAGATAATCGTTGGGTTGTTTTGGCCCATAAAATTCCCTGGGATCCTTTGGCCTCCGTTTATAGAAGACAAATGGGTAACGATCGAACAGGTGCTGGTGGAATCAATCCACGAGTAGCGTTAGGAGCATTGATCATCAAACACATTTGTGATTTGAGTGACAGAGAAACCATTCAGCAGATACAGGAAAACATGTATATGCAGTACTTTATTGGTTACAGTGGCTTTTGTGATGAAGAACCGTTTGACCCTTCTCTATTTGTTGGGATCAGAAAACGTTTAGGTGTAGAGCAAATCAATGCCATCAATGAGTCAATACTTGGCCTTTCAAATGCAACGCAGAATCACGACTCACCCAAAGAGGATGATGCAGTTGGCAAGGACTCTTCATCGCAAGAAGATTCTTTATCAAAGGGAAAATCTGATAATGATCAAAAGCCGGCACCAACTCATAAAGGCGACCTTTTAATGGATGCAACAGCTTGTCCTCAGGATATTGCTTATCCCACTGACCTGAACCTTCTTAATGATGCCAGAGAAAAATCTCAGGAATTGATCGACATTCTTCATGATTTTACACTCCATGGAAAGAAGCCCAGAACTTATCGCCAGAAAGCACGCAAACAATACCTTCAGGTAGCCCAGAAGAAACGAAAAAGTAAAAAAGAACTTCGACAGGCCATACGGCGACAACTGGGGTATCTTGGACGTAATATTACCTACATTCATCATCTCTTGGATCAATATTCGTGCATTCCTTTCACTCGGGGGGAGTACAAATATTTTCTTGTGATTCAAACATTGTATGATCAGCAAAAAACAATGCATGTAGAACGTTCCCATAGCATTGAACATCGTATTGTCAGCATTCATCAACCACATGTACGACCAATAGTAAGAGGAAAGACCAATGCCAATGTGGAATTTGGAGCCAAAATACAAGTAAGCATGATGAATGGTTATGCATTCTTGGATGAATTTAGCTGGGAAGCATACAACGAAGGAACCAAATTGATGGATTCGGTTGAAAAGTATAAATCCAGATTTGGCTTCTATCCAGAACAGGTTATGGCTGATAAAATATATTGTAACCGTGTAAACCGGAAACGACTAAAAGAGCTGGGTATCAAACTAAGGGCCAAGCCACTTGGAAGACCCCGGGCAGTGAAAACAGAACACGTAAGACCGGGGGAAAGAAATCCAATAGAAGGGAAGTTTGGTCAAGCCAAAACTGCATACGGGATGAACCGGATAAAAGCAAGACTCCCTGATACAAGCGAAAGTTGGATTGCCACAGTTGTATTGGTGCTCAACCTGGTCAAATTGGCCGGGGCGGCACCGCTTACACAAATTTTCAGGTGGTTGTCTTTTTCAGCAAAAGGTACAATGAAAATGATTA
>NZ_AHZV01000251.1 GCF_000250735.1 Anaerophaga thermohalophila str. Valhall | reverse complement strand
AGCTCCGCAGCTTTTTGTTTTTCTTATTAAATAATTCTACCGTTCTGTCGCCGCTCCGCGGCTATTAACTGCTGTTATAGGGTTGACAATACTAAAACCGAGGAGCGGTGACAGAGCATTAATTTTACCAAAAAAATACGAATATCAGGGGTAAGACATTAACAACCTGTTTTAATTCATCAGTATAAAATTAGTCTAAGTTATTGGTCTGATGGAACTCGCATGATTGAAGGTTATACATGTTCTTTAGTGACAAACCTTGTCATGCTTGTTTCATTCCTGTTTAAAAATTTCCCACGCGGCTTCGGCCTGAAGATGCAACATTTCAAGTCCGTTTTTCGTGACTGCTCCGTTTTCTGCACATTTTTTCAGGAACAGTGTTGTTTGCGGATTGTATATCAGATCGAATGCGAGATGTTCTTCCGTAATGCCCTGGTAGGGGATGGGAGGAAATGCTTCTGTTCTGGGAGACATTCCCAGCGGGGTTGTATTAATAATGACCTTGTAGTCGTTTATGATTTCAGCAGTCAGAGATTCATACGACACTTGAGAAGGATGCTTTGGGGCCCTTGATACAAAACGGTAAAGCAGTCCCATCTGCTTTAGAGCATAAGCCACAGCCTTGGATGCGCCACCGGTTCCAAGTATCAGCGCTTTTTTATGATGGGCTTTCATCAGAGGAGCAACAGACCTGGAAAAACCTACTATATCAGTGTTAAATCCTTTTAAGTAAGGCTTTTCTTTTTCCCAATTGATATTAATTACATTCACGGCCCCTGTTTCTCGTGCAACCGGATCAATTTCGTCAAGGTACTTCATAACCTCTTGTTTGTAGGGTATGGTAACATTTAACCCGGCAAGGTAGGGGTGTTTTCTTAACAGTTCCGGAAACTGATCAATGCCTGAAATAGGGAAATTCAAATACCTGGCATCAATGTTTTCCCGGTTGAATTTTTCGGTAAAGTATTTTTGAGAAAACGAATGTTCCAGCGGATAGCCAATTAATCCGTAGGTTTCCATAAGATTACTCTTTTTGTTTTTTTTCAGCCCATATTTCGGTTATTGCTATACTCAGAATGCCTAAGGTAATAAAAATAACTGCCAAAATAAACTGGTGGTTGATTTCAGGCAGAAACCATTCGTAGGCAACAACTTTGGTTTTGTCGCCAAAAGCCCGGGTAATCTCGTTTTTCCATGGCCATAATATGCCCAGGGAACCTAAAATGAAACCGGAAAGCAAGGCAATTGTGGAGTCGGGGAAACGGTTTATCAACCAGGATAAAAAGCGGCTGAAAAGTACCAATCCGGCTACTGCACCGATTCCAACGGGCAACAATATTCCAAGGTCAAAATTGTTGACCGCCTCAATCATCACCAGATGGTAATTGCCCATCAGAACCAACACAAATGAGCCGCTCAAACCGGGTAATATCATGCTGCAAATGGCAACTACCCCGCATATAATCAGATAAAAAACGAGCTGTTTTCTGATGCCGGTGTGAGCACCGAAATGGAAATGGCAACTGCGGCACCCGTAACAAAAGAGATTACAGCGCCTGCATGCCATTTGTTAACTGTTTTTCCGACAAAATAGACAGAAGCCAGCACCAGCCCGAAAAAGAAGGACCAAACATATATGGGATGATGCTGAAACAAATATTCCAGCAACTTTGCCAAAGAAATAATGGCTGTAAATATTCCGGCAAAAAGATATAGCAGGAAAGCCAGGTCGGTATGCCGGGCAAACTCCCTGAATTTTCCACGCAACAGGAGTTTTATAGCTGTGGCATCAAACGATTTTATGGCGTTTATCAGCCGGACAAAGATGCCGGTAATTAATGCAATGGTGCCTCCCGAAACGCCGGGAATGACATTGGCGGCACCCATTGCAACTCCTTTCAGGAAAGGCAACAATGTTTTATTTAGCATCAGGCAGAAAGTCTAAAAGAGTATCACCACGAAGACCTAAACGCAGGGTTTCGAGAGGAATAACCTCTCCGGGTGCAATGTTCCCAAGGTTCACATTGTGCCCAAAATGCTTGATAAACCATACCTGTTGCGGCTTTTGAGGTGCTTCCCACAAAATATTATCGGCATCCAAATGTGTGCGGATATCTTCGATAAGCTGAAGGTTGGCCGAACCGTCTTTGTTATAAATACCGGTAGTTCCGCTTTCCCGGGCTTCGGCTATTACTTTCCATGCGCCGGCTTCCAGTTCGGTCTTCATCATTGAAATCCATTCGGTGTTGGGAATGACTTTATTGGCAATTTTTGACCCGACTTCGCTGACAACAATATATTCTTTGGCCAGGTCTTCGATGTACTTTAATTTGTCTTCATGATTAAGCGAAATAGTGCCGTCGCTCACTTCAACATATTCCATTCCAAAACGGTCGAGATAACGACGAAACTCATCGAATAAACCGCGGGCCACAAAAGCTTCGAACAGAGTGCCACCGAAATAAGCATTTAATCCGGCTTCGCGATAAATATTTAGTTTGGCTTCAAGACTGGGAACCAAAAGGCTGGTTCCAAACCCAAGTTTCACCAGGTCGGTGTATGGGGCGTTTCCTTCAACAAAGTTTTCCGATTCTCTTACGCTCAGGCCTTTATCCATCATCATGGTAAGACCGTATTGACGAGGTTTTTCGGGTCGTTCTGGTAAATTTGGTAAATTAAAATTCATAATTCCCATTATTGAGTTCGATTAAACTGGTCAATTTTTTATTGTTTTTGGCTATTGCGATAATTTCCGGAAAGGTATCTGTGAATTCTTCCATAAAACCGGGAGCATATACGGATGCCTCTTCAAGGTGGTAAATCCCGTTGTCGAAGTTTTCAGTGATCAGAAGATGGTAGGCAGCCAGCATATATTGAAACGAGCCGGTTTCTATAAATTCGGGGGTATATTGATCCACAAAAATTTCAATGTTATATTCGGGGTTAAGCGCCAGGTTCAGTTTGTACAGAGCCACCAAATGCCGGAAATCCTTTCGGTTGCTTAAAGCGGCTTTTTTGAAGAATTTTTTTGAAAGTTCCCACTCTTCATCCAGGACATACGATTGACCCATAAGATGGTAAAATGTACCCAACTCTTCATCGGTCATTAACTCCTTTTCGGCCAGTGCCTGATTGATGACCTCCCTGCAAGCCTGAGGTTCGTGCTGTTCAAGATAGAAGCGGGCAAAACCTTCCCAGGCATCAAAATCCATAAAATCAGTATTCACTGCCATTTTAAAAAACTGCACGGCTCTGGATGAATTTCCCAGATGGTTCCAGCAATCGGCAATATAGTGCAGACATTTTGCCTGTCGTATCTCGTAAGAGATACATTCGAGATAGCTTTCAAGTGCTTCCAGGTATCTGTTTTGCTGGGCAAGGCTGTTACCTTTATTAAAATGTGCCTGGGCATGATCGGGACTGATTGCCAGGCAAAAATCAAATGCATTGTTTGCCTCCTTAAGCCTTTCAAGCTTTACAAGCGAAATGCCCGCATTGTACCAGGCATTTTCCGAGTAAGGATTAATGTTGAGTAGTTCTTCATAAATATTAAAAGCCTTCTGGTTTTCGCCAACTTTATCCAATGCATAAGCCAGTTCAAAGAGAAGGTTTTCGTCGTCACTAATCTCACTGTAACGTTCCGAGAGTATTTTAATGGTTGCTTCGTATTCGTAAAACTGATTAAGATACAGAACAACATCTAAAAGGACCTCTTCCTCGTCGCTGAAAGCAAACTTAAGACCATTCTCAAATGTTTGAAGGGCTTTTTCGTTTAGTCCGTCGCGCAAATAAGCATATCCCAGATTTAAATACACTTCGGGATTGGATTTTTCGATTCGAAGTAGATTTTCGAGAAGTATAATTGCTTTGGAAAGTTGTCCTTTCTCAATGTAGAGTATGGCTTCTTTTATTTTTAGAGTAGAGGCGCCCGGGTGCTGGCGGATACCTAATTTTATAATTCTTTCGGCTTTATTAAACTGAAGTTTATCTATATAGAAATCAAAAATATTTTCAATGCTGTGCACGTCAAAGAAATATTCCTGCCCGCTGTACTCCATCTTCTCAAACCGTTCGACGGCTTCTTTGATTTCATTAAAATGTGCAGACCACGATTCAAACATAAGCACTAATTTTAATCATGCAAAAGTACACATTCTTTATGGAAAGCCAATATTATAAATGAAGGTTGAGGCTAAGGTTGAGGTTTAGGTTGAGGTTTAGGTTGAGGCTAAGGCTAATTTCAGGTTTGATGTGCCGGTCGCAAAAGATCATTGACTGTCTTAACCGGATTGAATGTTTCAACCGGTACTTCAACAAAAATGGTCAGCCAGTTGGCCATGGCTCCGTTCCAGAGACCGGGTCGTTCCAACGCTTTAATAGTCTTTCCATTGACTGATTTTTTGGAGATAAAGCCGGTTTCCTCATCGATGTATCCTGATAAATCAAATTTTTCTCCTTTATGATTTTTGGTAATACATACTAAATCGACAGGGTTGAAGTGTGTGCTGGCTTCAAATATTGCTTTCTGTCCGGGGTCATCCAGGTTGAGTTGCGAACTCTCTACGATCTGGAGGGTTTCCTGGCCAAACTGGTCCCTTACCCAGAACGGGCCGCCTCCGGGTTCACCTTCGTTTTTTACCATTCCGCATACCCTGACGGGGCGGTCCAGAAACTTCAAAAGATAGGCGGCCTGTTCACCCATAGACGTATCAGCCAGATGACCGGGAATGTCTGTGTGAAGAAATTCCTTCATGAACTTCCTGATTTCAATGATGAGTTCGATCGAAAGCTCCTCTTCAATTTTGTCGATATAGCCGAATACTTTGTTGCGAATATCCAGGGCCAGACCGGCCAGTGCCTTCTTGTAATCCACAATTTTCTGCAGCAGATGTTCGGGTACAACATTATCAATATTCTTGATGAAGATAATTCCGGCATCACAGTCGTTCAGATTTTCTATGAGTGAACCGTGACCTCCGGGCCGGAAAAACAACCGGCCGTTTTCATCGCGAAAGGGCGTATTATCAGGGTTGACTGCAATAGTGTCGGTATGTGGTTTCTGAAAACTGAAGGAAACATCAAAAGAAGCTCCCGTGCTTTTTTCTGCCTTTGATTTGTCTTTGTTGAGCTGTTTTCTGAAATACTCGAGATGTTCGGGGCTGACGGTGAAATGGACTTTGGTTTCATCATTTATATTTTTCGCATATTGTGACCCCTCAAACAGATGCTCGGTCATAGCTGCACGTGGTCCGTCTTTGTAATGATGAAAAAGGATAAGTCCCTTAGGAAGGAAACCGTAATTCAGACCATCCTTATCCAGTACCTTTTGGATTATCTCTTTGGCCAGCGGGTATCTTGCTTCTGTTTGGTCGATATCGTGGTTTTTAAAATAACTCTTTAGCTGATCATAAAAAGCAAACTTGTGCAAATGATTTAAAAACTGGAGGACCGGATGATCGTCGGGCAGTGTTTCCGGACTTTCCGGTTTTTCAAGGTACTGGTAAAGGGATTTGAACATACGGGTAGCGGCGCCCGAGGCAGGAACAAATTTCAGGGGCTCAAGATTATTTTTGATTTCCTCGCTGTAAATGTTTTTATAATGTTCGATCATTGGCTCCGAAAAAGGAACAATGCCATCGGTTAGTGTTGCCGGTCGTTCTATCTTCAGTGGAGGAAATCCTTTTTTGAACCTCTCGATCTGCTGTTCCACAGAGTCTGTGGAAAGGCCTTTTTCTTTAAGTTGTTCGATATCGGATTGTTGAAGCATATCTGTTGTGTTTTTTGTTTCGGGAATGTAATAAAATTTTCCTGTGAGAGCAAACGAATGACGTGAGTCGGCTTGTGTCCTTTTGTGCCAATTAAAGAAAAAGTACTTTAATTATTTTCGACTTTTTCGTTTGAATTTATTCGACCCGGAGTAACTTATTTTTAAATTTCATTTTGTTAACATATTGGTAATCAATAAAATAATATTTAGACTTTTTGAATAAATGAATATAGAACATAAATGTTCTCATCGTCGAATTACTCAGCTAATGCCGGTCAAAAGATATTAATTACTTTCGACCGTCTTTTGGTTAAGGCCAGGTAGTGCCTGTCCATAAACTCGCAAGAAATTTTAATCGTAAATATTTGATTGTCAATTCATAAACAAATAACAGAGTAGTGATATTATGAAGTATTTATTTTTAACTTTTGCAGCTGTTATGCTGTTAACGTTTCCTGTAAAAGCAGAAGGCTACCAGGTGAATTTGCAGGGACAAAAACAAACTGGTATGGGACATACCGGAACCGGTCTTTTGTTGGGACCGTCATCGATCCATTTTAATCCCGGTGCCCTGTCTTTTCTGGAGGGTAAATATTTTTTTTCTGGCGGGATAAGCGGGGTAATTTCGAGTAATACTTTTGTCAAAGCTCAACCTTCGGTCTATTCTGCTGAAAGTGATAACCCCATGGGAACGCCGTTTACTTTTTACGGTGCAACCCGGCTCAATGAAAGACTGGTTGTTGGAATCGGGGCCAACTCGCCCTATGGTAATTCACTAAAATGGGGCGATGACTGGGATGGCCGGTATTTGATTCAGGATATTTCTTTACAGGCTATTTATGTACAACCTACGGTTTCGTATGCCATCACTCCGAATATCAGTATAGGTGGCGGTCCTGTTGTAGTTTTCGGAAGCGTTGACCTGAATAAGGCACTCCCTTTGGAATCGGCTGATGGAGAAGGTGGAGTGAATTTAAAAGGGAGTACTACCGCCTACGGATATAACTTAGGTTTGTTTTTCAGAGTAAGTCCGAAATTGACGGCCGGAGTCAATTACCGGGCTGAGGTATTGATGAAATTGGAAGGAGGAGATGCTATTTTTACTGTCCCCCCCAGCATGGCCGGAAATTTCCCCGACAATAATACTTTCTCGGCAGAATTGCCGATGCCATCCAACCTGACCTTTGGTATTGGCTGGAAAGCAACAGACAAACTATTGCTTGCTTTAGATATACAAAGCGTTGGATGGTCATCGTATGACGAACTGACCTTTGACTTTGAAGAAAATACAGCGGCTCTGCAGGACTCAGAGAATCCAAGAAATTTTGAGAACACGATGATTTATCGTATCGGGGCAGAATATGCAGCTTTGGAGTCCTTAAAAGTCAGAGCCGGCATTTATTATGACGAAACTCCTATACCTTCGGATTATCTGACTCCGGAAACGCCCGGAACCAATAAAACAGGGATATCCACCGGCTTTTCATGGGATTTGAACGCCAACCTTACCGTTGATGCTTCCCTGTTATATATTGCCGGCGAAGAACGTGAAGATGGATATGCCCCGTTGAATTTCTATGGCACTTATAATACATCGGCCTGGATACCGGGAATTGGACTGAGCTGGTCGTTTTAATGTCAATATCGAAAACAGTTACGCATTATTCAAAAACTGAAAAGAATATTAGTATGATTAAGAGAGCTATATATTTTATTTTTTTTGCAGGATTACTTTTGTCGTGCGAAAAAGAAATTGATGTACCGACGCCCCAAAGTGGAAATACTGATTTTTCGGTATTTGTTTCGCTTGGAGATTCATATACGGCCGGGTATACAAACGGGGCGCTTTCGGCCGATGGCCAAAGGTCGGCCTTTGCTACTCTGATGGCCCGGCAAATTTCGGAAGTTGGCGGCGGCAACTACACCGTTCCGTTGCTTCCGGAAGGAACAAGTGTGAGTTCATCACTCGGTGGAGAAATGATATTGAAGGTTACTGAATCCGGTTTGTCCCCAGTCGCCACTGAAGGAAATCCCGAATTGTTAACAGATCCATCCACCTGGATCAATGAAGATGCACCTTACCACAATCTGGGCATACCGGGGGCCAAAAGTTATCATCTGGTTACACCGGAATATGGTGACCCCGGGCAGGGTCCGGGAAATTTTAATCCGTTTTATGCACGCTTTGCTTCTGAACCCGGAGTATCGACAGCTCTGACGGATGCTTTGGCACACAACCCCACATTTTTTAGTTTTGTGGATTGGCGGAAACGATGTGCTGGGTTATGCCCTGGGCGGAGGTGAAGGTGAAACAGGGGGTACCGGCGAATCCGATATAACGAACGAAGCTTTATTTACACAAGGCTTTAACACTGTGTTAGGACAATTATCAGAAATTGAGGCTGGGGGAGTAGTAGCTACCATCCCCGATATTGACATGTTGCCCTTTTTCAACGTTATACAGCCCAATGCTTTGGAACTGGATGCAGAGCAGGCCGCAGCACTGAATGAGGCTTATGCTCCATACAATGCAGCTGCAGGCCGGTACGGACTGGATGAAATCTCTTTTTCAGAGGGGTACAACTTTTTCGTGATAGAAGATCCTTCGCTTCCGCTCGAAATGCGGCAAATTAAATCCGGCGAAAAAATTATTCTGAGTCTTCCGCAGGATAGTATTTCAGATGCCGGCTGGGGTACATCAAACCCTGTTCCGGAAGAGTATGTCCTTGATGAACAGGAACTGGCCAATATTTCGGAAGCCACCGCTGCTTTTAATGACATTATTCGTAATAGTGCCTCTCAATTCGATCTGGCGCTGGTTGAAACGGATGAACTTTTGGAGGAAACTGCTGAGGGTATAATCGTTGATGGAATTACTTATTCCAATGAATATGTTACGGGAGGTATTTTTTCCCTGGATGGTATCCATGTTACCGGCCGGGGCTCTGCAATAGTTGCCAATGCTTTTATAGATGCGATAAATGAGCATTACGGCAGTTCTGTCCCGCATGTGGTTGTGAACGATCAGGAAGGAATTGTGTTTCCGTGATGAGATTGAGGATTACAACAGGTTTATCGAAGATTTTAATAATCTGGTGTTGCAGGAGTTGTCCAGATTTCCGGTTGAAAAGAGAACGACTTTCGATTTTTACTTTAATGAGGGGTTATCACTTGAAGAAATAAGCCGTATTCGCAACATTCCTGAAAGGGAGGTCAGGAGAACTGTGAATGAGATTAATTCGCATCTTACTTCGGCGCTTAAAGATTGGTTTGAAGCTAATTACAGAAAAACCGGCGAAGCGTGAAGAATCGAAATTCTGCTTTTTTCCAAAAGAATTGAGGGTGTCTAAAAAGTCTCCATTTTTGTTATCCAAAATTATGAAAAGGTTTCACAGTATTAATAGTGAAATTATTCACAGCCTTCAGAATGAGAACAAACAACAATTTTTGACTTTTTAGACAACCTCAATAGTATTCAATTAGAAAATACACTTATTTTACGGGTGCTTCCGGGATTTCCGGGAGCGGTTTACGTTGGTCCAGTTGTTCCATTACTACTTCAATGGCTTTATTTAGCTGTTGATCCTCACCGTTAAATTCTTTCCACGGGTCGTTTTCAATGACGATGTCGGGTGTTACACCAACGCCTTCAATCATCCAATCGCCTTCCATTGAAAGAGAAGTGAATTGCGGAATACGCAGGTCGGTACCATCGATAAACGGTAGCGGGCCGGTGATTCCTACTATGCCTCCCCATGTACGGGTACCGATGGTTGTTCCTATTCCTAAGGCTCTAAATCCGTGCGCGAACAGGTCGCCATCCGAAGCAGAATACTTGTCAATAAGCGCAACTTTCGGACCAACAAGTGTTGCGCGGGGAACAGGGGTTACTTCAGGCGAATTTCTCCGCATATTGACCCGGTAGGCTTCACGAGCCAGGCGTTCAAGTATCATGGGCGATACGTTCCCACCGCCATTTCCGCGGTCGTCAATGATCAGTCCTTTCTTGTCGAGTTGCGGGTAGAAGAAGCGAACAAACTTATTCAGTCCGTTGGGGCCCATATCGGGAATGTGAATGTACCCGATCTGACCGTTTGTTGCCTCGGTTACCTTGCGAATGTTTTCGTTGACCCATTTGTAGTAATAAAGCTCACTTTCGTCGGCGATGGGCGTAACAAGTACTTTTTTGGCATCTTCGGTTACCGGTTCGCTGTTTACCAACAATTCAACGGTTTGTCCGGCCTTGCCTGCTAATAATTCGAAAATGTTATTGACTGATTTCGTCGATTGCCGGTCTACTCCCAGAATGTAATCTCCTTCGCTAACATCGACCCCGGGTGCCTGTAAAGGCGATTGCAAATTGTCGCTCCAGGGAGCACCATCCAGGATGCCGGTAATTTTGAAGTAGCCTGACTCATGAGGTTGGATGGTAGCCCCAAGCAGTCCTGTTTTGATACGTTCGGGCTCAGGTGCTTCGCCGGTGTTAATGTATGCGTGGCCTGCATTGAGTTCGCCAATCATTTCACCAATTACATAGTTCAGATCGTTCCGATGATTAACGTATGGCACCAATGCTTTATATTTATCGTGAATAGCCTGCCAGTCACGGCCGTGCATGTTTTCCACGTAGAAAAAGTCACGCATCTGGCGCCAGGCTTCATCAAAGATTTGTTGCCATTCGGCGCGGTAGTCCACTTTTGTTTTCATAGCTGAAAGGTCGATGGGGTCCTCAATTTTTATGGATGATGAAGGGAGGTCAATTACCTTCCAGGTTTTATCTTTGCCTACCAGCATTTTTTTATTATCGGGTGAAAGTGTGTAACTGTAATCACCCAACGCCTCTTCTTTCTCTTTCTCAAGATCGAAAACGAATAAACCTTTGCCTTCTTCTTTAACCTGGAACTGGCGATTGTAATAAACCTTGCCGTTAACACAGTTAATGCTGTAATAATGTCCCGGATCGACAGGTAATGCAACGATGCGCCGGTCGATACCGTCAAAGTCGATTTTTACAGTAGTATCTTTTTTCGGCTCATCGTTATTTTTCTTTTCTTTTTCTTCTTCTTTTTTCTGTTCAACGGGCTTTACATCTTTATTTTCAGGAGCAAATGGTGAAGGTGTTGCCTTGTCCAGGATGGCAAAATAGACCCTGTATGAATTGATATAGGCATGGTTCCACTCGGTTTCGCTGTATGTGGGACTAAAATCACGCTGAGATGTAAAGAACAGATATTTTCCGTCGTCGGAAAAAGCCGGATAGCCGGAGTCGTACCATTTTTCTGTAATCATTTGGATATCCCCGGTTTCGATGTTGGCCACTTTAATCACATCCATCTGATTGGACATACCGTCGGTAAAAGCAAGCCACCGGCTGTCGGGACTCCAGGCAAAATCGCCAAGTTGGGAATAATCGCTTCTGGTTATGAGGCGTGTGTCGCCGGTTGGCACTTCAGTTATCATCAGGCGATAATGCTGGTCGTTCCAGGCAATATATCGACTGTCGGGACTCCAACTGATATTAAATTTATAAGTGTCTGCTCCGGATGTAAGTTGCCTGGCTTCTCCTTCACCGTCGGCAGGTTTTATCCAGATTTCGTATTCACCGCTTTGGTCGGACAGCCAGGCCATCCATTTTCCGTCGGGCGAATATTCGGCATCGCGGTCGTGAACGCCCGGCGTACGCGTGTGATTATAAGTGATACCTTCTTCGGCCGGGACAGAGAATAATTCTCCCCGGGCTGAAAAAAGGACGCGTTCGCCGGCAGGAGAGAGGCTTGCCCCCGCAATATTATCAGATACATCTTTGATTTCTTCACGTGCGTATATCATGTCGTTGTTGATGGTTACCGGAATCTGGCGGAGTTCCCTGGTTTTGGCATCAAAGGTGAAAAGATAACCGCCTTTTTCGAAAACTATGGTGTGCCCATGGTGGGAGGGAAACTTGATGTCGTAATCGGTGAAATCGGTAATTTTTTCTGTTTCGCCGGTATTGGTGTTAAATACGAACAGGTTCATGGTGCGGTCACGATCCGAGAGGAAGAATATCTCGTCTTCGATCCACATCGGAAAGATGTCCTGTGCATCATTGTCGGTGACGGCTTTGGTTTCATGAGTGTTGAAATCGTGAATCCAGATTTCATCGGCCATTCCGCCCCGATAATACTTCCAGGTACGAAATTCCCGGAATACACGATTGTAGGCGAGCTTGCTACCATTGGTATTGAAGGATGAAAAGCCTCCCTCGGGAAAAGGCAGTTGCTCGGGCATTCCGCCGTCAACTGGTACTTTGTACAGATGGCCTTTAAACGAATTAAATGATTTTTTTCGGGTTCGGAACACGATGTTTTCACCATCCGGTGTCCAGGTCATAACAATGTTGTTGGGGCCCATGCGGTCGGCCACATCATCTCGTCCCAATGTAGCAGTATAGGTTAAGCGTTTGGGACTACCGCCTTCGGCCGGAACTACAAAAACTTCGGTGTTGCCGTCGTATTGTCCGGTAAAAGCAATACGGGAACCATCGGGGGAAAAGCGGGCAAACATCTCCATCCCCTTATGGGAGGTAATTTTTCGGGCCGTTCCGCCATCGATAGGAACGGTGTAAAGATCGCCGGCATAAGTAAACACAATTTTGTTGTCGCTAATGCCCGGGAAGCGCATCAGACGGGCTTCTTCGGCTACAAGTAAAGCCGGCAACCCAATGAGTAATGATACAAGGAACAGTTTTTTCAGGTTCATAATTTTTATTTTTATGTTATTTAGGTGTAATCTGGTTGAATGTTTGAATGGTGGATTACGCAAGGCCATGAACGTCGCCCGTTTTGGCTTCCCGCCATCCGCCGGCCCGGAAAGCGGACAGGCCGCTGCGCCTTTTAAATCGTACGTGTCTATAAACTCGCAAAAAATTTTTACAGTATGTGTGTCTGTTCTGAAAGTGCCAGTTGCAAGGCTTGCGAAGCCTCCAAAAACGGAGTTTACTACTCGTAAATGAGTATTTTGACGGCGAGCGTAACGCAGCAAATGGTACTTTATGGACCGACACTAATTAATTGGTTACACAATCAATGGCTTAAATCGCCAATATCTCATAATAAAAACTTTGCGTCATTGCGTCTCTGCATTTAGGCTTTTTTAACTGACTATTTATAGAACAAAAACATAAAAATATTCAAAATGTTTGAAATGGGAAAACAGAAGGGGAGATAAAACAATAAACCCCGGCAACAGGAAATTCTTTTTTGCCGGAGTAATTGTGCTACTCAATTCTTAATGAAATCAGACAACTCTTTTTTTCATGGGGACCTGATCAAAACTCCGCAAAGATTTTTAAAATATTGGTAACTAAGTGTTTCTACAATCAACGGCACAGTCCACAACGCTCTTACCCAAAATCCGCAAGCAATTGTTTTATGTAGAGCCCGAGTCAATACGAAAAGCCAAAACAAGAATGCGTAAAAAAATGAGGCTTTCATCGAACAGGGATATTCTGGACTATTTAATGAAGTTTTAGTTTAGAATTTTTCGTAATGCACCCTTTTCCATAAAAGCACTTCTTCGGAATAAGGCTCGCGTTCTTTGGCTTTGTAGCCAAATGCCATTATCCCCAGAACTTCCAGAGGCTCGGGAGCATTAATAATTTTTTTGACGTTTTCGGATGCCAGATTTCCTTCATCATCCATACGCAGCCTGATTTGAATCCATGTAGACCCTAAACCAACCGATTCGGCAGTCATTTGCATCAAAATAGAGGCGATGGAGCAATCTTCGATCCATACATCACTTTTAGCAGGGTCACCTAAAACAACAATTGCCAGGGGAGCGCCGGACAAGAATGCTGATCCATGAGATTTACATTTAGATAAACGTTCCAGCGCTTCAGGATTTTCCACCACGACAAACTCCCACGGTCGATTGTTTTTTGAGGTAGGTGACCATAGAGCAGCTTTGAGCAATTGGTCTATTTTATCTTCCTCTACTTTCTTTGGTTCAAATGTTCTGCAACTTCTGCGTTTTTGGATGAGATTGAGCATAATATTAAGCTATATTTTGCAATAGATCGTTAGATTTTCAGATATAATATAAGATGATTTATTAGTATTTAATTTGCTTAAGTTATTGGCCTAATGGAACTCGCATGCAAGATTTATTCATATTCATATTGTGTCAAACTTTGTCATTTTTGTTTCATTAGTTATATATCTTTAGGTTTTTAGATGAAAGTAATTCAGTCAGTAGTTTTTATTCAGCATTCAGTAATGAGGGTTTGCAGGTACTGACATACTCAAAAACTAACTTCCATGCTGTATGTATTGTTACCGTTACTTTGCATGAATTAAGCAAAGGATATCTGAACATACAAAGAAAATTCCAAAAACAATACAATCAAAAGAAAACCGGATGAATGAAAGATAATATCCGGTAGAATGCGAAAAGTAATATGATAATGACAAAAAAGGTTGTTCAGAATTTCTGACAACCTCCTGAGCATCTCAAACAGACACTCACATAAATGGCCCCGAATCAGACCAAATGTTTTTAGCTAATAAAATATTGTTTAAACATCTCCTCTAACGCGTGACAGAAGGCAAAGGGACATAACAAACCACTATTCACCACTTCCATAATTTAAGAATTTGTAATCCCGGATGATTATGGACAAAATTTAATGAGTATTAAAAATCCTCTGTTAGGTAAATCAATAGATCGTTAGATTATTATATTTAGGTTATAAAATGGTTTGTATCCCGTTGAAAATCTGCATTTTACAAAAAACAAATTATTGAATATAACCAGTTGAATCTAAGGTGTTTACAAAGCCTAACGGTCTATTGGTAAATGTTTTTAATACATTAACTGTTTAAAAATTTAGAAAGTGTTTCAATTAAAACCTGTAACCGGATTGGTTTGGCCAGATAGTCATCGCAACCGGCCTCCATGCATTTTTCTCTTTCGCCCGACATAACGTGAGCCGTTTGTGCAATTATGGGGACGTCGGGTTTGATCTTCTTAATTTCGCGGGTTGCAGCATAGCCATCCATAACCGGTAATTGCAAATCCATCAATACAAGGTCTACGTCATTATCTTTAAAAAGATCAATGGCCTGCTGACCGTCTTTTGCCCACAAAATTTTAGCACTGGTGCGACGAAGCGCTGCATCAAAAAATATTTTATTGGTATCAACGTCTTCTACAACTAAAATAATTTTATCGCCCCAGTCCTGGTTAAGTGCATTACTTAAATTTGAATCCGACATAACTGATAAGGTTAATATTTGTTTGGTTGACCTTTTCTTTTTTTAGTTTGCCCAAAATAACACTTTATTTTTTAAATTTCCTGAAATTTAGGGTAAAAAATATTGATAATAATGATTCCTTTGGATTATATGGCGGTTTCACTGTTTTTTTGTTGCTTTGGAATTTTGTTGAGGGCGATGATCCATTAATGATATTGTGATAGCAAAGGTTTTTGTGGTAGAAGATAATCGATGTTAAGAATGACGGCCAAAATATTGTTCTGTATATATAGTTTTTTTTAGTTGCCGGAATGGCTGGGATTGCTCAGGTATCTGAATCTGATGCTCTTGCCGGATATTCATACCTTAAGGTGGATTCTATAGAAAATATGAGTCTGGAGCAAAAAATCAGCCTGATACTTATTCCTGCCAACCATCGAGCCGACGGATCGATTGTATATCCCGGTCACAGTAAAAATAATACAGGCCTCTGGACGGAATTTAAGGTACTTAATATAACTAAAGGCTTTAAAACCTCAGATTCTGCCGTTCCCTTTCCCGATTGTCGGGCCATTCAGAATATAGATGATTATCAGATGAAAAGTATTTTAAGAGATGATTTGATAAATTATTTGTCTGATAATAATGCACGGGGTGTACTGGCTTCTTCGTCTTTCTTGTTCGAGAGTCATTCTTATCCTTCCTCGTTGCTGAATTGGCCTCATCGCTATGCCCTATGGCTTTTTTCAGATGTCAGAGATATGTTTCTCAGCATTCCGGCTGCAAGGCTTCCTAAAAAATTATTTTCCGGTAATCAGCCCCTTTCAACAGTTCCATCGCAGAAGGATGACAGTGATATTTTATCTCCATGGGTTGATCATACCGGGAAAGGTGATTTTCATTTTGAGAAAATGATAAGGCAAGGCACGCTGTTTCTGACTTCAGATTATGAATCGGATTTCACCCGTCTGGTCCGAGCCTATCGAAACAGAATGTTGATAGAAGATGATCTGGATGAAGGTTGCAGGAAGATTTTGAATACTATAGGCAAATCGGGCGAACAAAAGGATTTTACTACTGAAAGAGAAATAAAAAGCTGGCTAAAAGAATACGCACGGAGAATAACTTTCGAGAAAGGCATTCATCTTTTTATGCGAAGAGAATCCCCGTTTCTCCCTGCTGATTTGAGTAACATCAGAATAAAAGTGATTTCAGATATTACCGAAAGTCTTGAATCTTCATTTATTTCAATGGCAAAGAATCATCATACAATTACTGTTGCAGACTCTGCCATTGCCGATTATGTGTTCTGGTTGTATGGAAATAAGCCCTTGACCGGGCCAAATCTGAAAGCAAGAGCCCAAAATATACGAAATGAGAATCCGGATGCAAAGATAGCTTTGTTTATGGGTGATCCGTACAATTTTTTTGAAAAGAACACCATTCCTGAGAGTATTGATGCGGCCTTTACAGGCACATCCAATTGGTCTGTGGTGTGGGAATATCTGGCACAGGCTGTCTTCTCAGGAATAAATACTGAAAAAGTTTCACCTCATGAATATTGGTTGAAAAGCATTCGTCCGCTCTCGGTAAGAACTCAGAAATCAAGATTAAAGTTTGGGGTTCCTGAAGAAGTGGCCATGCGAACCGACAGTTTACTGAAAATTGATACTTTAATGTCGGAAGCCATCAAAGAAAAGGCAGTGCCAGGGGGCCAGGTATTAGTAGCCCGCGACGGCATTGTTGTCTGGAACAAAGCCTATGGTAATCATACCTACAATGGAAACAGAAAAGTGGCAAAAAGTGATATTTATGATTTGGCCTCAATAACCAAAATTGCAGCAACGCTTCCTTCGCTAATGAAATTGCATGACCAAAAAAAGTGGTCATTGTCTGACACCCTTGGTGCCTTTTTCCCCGAAGTTGATACTACTGATAAGGCATCCATTACCATACGGGATATTTTACTTCACGAAAGCGGATTGATCTCTTATATCCCCTTCTATTTGGATGCCATTGATAAAGAAAAACTGAAGGGCAGCCTGTTTTCCAGAAGGTTTTCGTGGCTTTACAATATTAAGCTTGATGATTATGTGTATTTAAACCGGACTGTATCCTACCGGGAGGATGTATTTCAGAAATTCCGTGATCAGGTTTTTTCAGTCCCGGTTGCCGATAAATTGTACATGAACAAGTATTATCTGGATACGATGATCGTCAGTATCATTACTTCTCCATTGCGCAGACCACACGATTATCTTTACAGCGATCTTGGATTTTATTTTTTGGGAGAGCTGGTACCGCGGCTTTCGGGTAAACCTTTAAATCAGTTTGCCCGCGAAAAATTTTTTGAGCCGCTGGGAATGATAAATACATCTTTTGTGCCATTGAATCATTTTGAAAAGGAAAGGATTGTCCCCACTGAAAACGACAAAGCCTTTAGAAAACAGTTGCTTCATGGTTGGGTTCACGACCCGGGTGCTGCTATGATGGGTGGAGTTGCCGGTCATGCCGGGCTCTTTTCGAATGCTTTCGATCTTGCCAAAATAATGCAGATGTTCTTAAACAATGGCAATTACGGCGGAAAGGAATATCTGAAAGCAAGTACCGTTGAACTGTTCACCAAACGTTACAACGGCTCAAACCGGCGAGGACTCGGATTTGATAAACCTGAACCTGATACTTCAAAAGTTAGTCCGGCATCAAGACTTGCTTCCCCTTCCTCTTTTGGGCATAGCGGGTTTACAGGAACCCTGGCCTGGGCCGACCCGGAAACCGGAATTATCTATGTCTTTTTGTCCAACAGAGTACATCCTGATCAGTACAACAAAAAATTAATTGAAGATAACTACCGGACAAGAATCCAGGACATTGTATATCGCTCTATAATCAGAAAGAAGAATGACGATTAATTTTGAATTATGATCCTATTTGCATATCTTGTTTATACCAAATTTTGTATTTATGAGAAAATTCTACTTTCCGGTTCTTCTTTCTTTTTTTGTTATCACCTGCACATCTGATGAACAGGTCGGGCTTGAAGTTACCGATAATATTGAAATTACCGAACCACAAGTTAGCAGAGATCTGGAACAGATTAAGGAAGAGGGAGTTCTGAGAGCCATTATGGTTTACAGCAGCACCTCTTATTTTTTGTATCGCGGTCAGCTGATGGGATATGAATATGAACTGCTAAGGCGACTTGCCGAACACATGAATCTAAAGCTTGAGATCGTTCTGGCACGTGATATTAACGATCTGATCAATATGCTCAACAGTGGAGAAGGTGACATTATCGCTCACGGCCTGACGGTAACACAGCGCCGTCGTCAGTTTGTCAGATTTATGGACTATCTCTACCTGACACGCCAGGTACTTGTGCAGCGGAAACCTGATGACTGGCGGCAGATGAAACTTCACGAAATAGAGAAAGAACTTATTTCCGATCCCATTGAACTGATAGGCAAAACTGTTTCGGTGCGGCGAAATTCATCCTATTATAGTCGTCTTGTAAATCTTCAGCAGGAAATTGGTGGAAAGATTAACATCGACACCATTCCGGGAAATTATTCTACTCAGAAAATTATAAAAATGGTGGTTGATGGAGAAATTGACCTGACTGTTGCTGATGAAAATATTGCACGGATTAACAGTTCATATTATCCTATACTCGATGTTGAAACACCAATTAGCTTTTCACAACGCGTTTCCTGGGCGGTAAGGAAAAATTCACCACAGCTTCAGGCAGCCCTGAATGAATGGGGGCGCATGATGCGAGACAATGTTGACTACTATGTGATTTACAATAAATACTTTAAAAACGAAAGGTCTTTCAGAAAAAGAATTGCTTCGGATTTTTACAGCGAAACCTCGAACCGGCTTAGTGCTTATGACAGCATAATAAAGTTCCACGCCAATCGTATTGGCTGGGACTGGCGTTTGATAAGCTCTCTTATTTACCAGGAATCGCGATTCCGTCCTGAAGAACAATCCTGGGCTGGTGCTCAGGGCTTGATGCAACTGATGCCTTCCACCGCCAGAGAACTGGGTGTTTCGGATATAAGCGATCCTGATCAGAATGTCAGGGCGGGTACTGCTTATCTTCATCAACTCTGGAACCGGTGGGAAAGCATTCCTGATTCCACCCAGCGCCTTAAGTTTACCCTGGCCTCATACAATTGTGGCTATTCCCATGTGGTTGATGCCCGCCGTTTGACCCGAAAATATGGTGGGCAACCCCAGGTTTGGGACGATAATGTAGAAAAGTATCTTTTAAATCTGATGTATCCCGAATTTTACAACGACGAAGTGGTTCGCTATGGCTTTGTTATGGGAGAGGAACCCGTCAGCTATGTAGAACAGATATTGCAAAGATATGAACACTATGCACGCCTGATAACCGCGGAGGGTTCCTGAATATCTTGATGAGCACCGCGTTTTCGGGTTTTCTTTATCCCAACCTCAACCTTAGCCTCAACTTCTTTTATCTCCGGTCTTCAAAAAATTTATCAAAAACCCGTATCATATATTCATGGTCTTTAACACCGGCCAGTTCTCTAACCGAATGCATGGCAAGCATGGGATTGCCAACATCTACCGACCGGATATCCAGTTGTGACGTGGACACATTTCCCAAAGTGGAACCCCCGGTCATATCACTTCTGTTGACAAATCTCTGGCACGGAACACCTGCCAGTTGGCATAACGATTCAAAGACTGCACCACTGTCACCATCGGTGGTGTATTTTTGGTTAGCATGAATTTTAATGACCGGCCCCTGATTAATCAGTGGATGTAATACCGGATCGTGTTTCTCGGGATGATTGGGGTGTACTGAATGAGCCATATCTGCCGATATCATAAACGACCGGTAAATGGAACGCTGAATAGATTCTTCATCGTTTCCGAGTTGTTTAAGAATACGGTAGAAAATGTTCTTAAAAACAGGAGATCCGGCCCCCTGTTTCGTTTGGCTGCCAACTTCTTCATTGTCGAAAATGCAGAGCATCTGGGTTGTAGCCGAGGGAGATGCATTGGCTATTGCCTTTACGCCTGCATGAACCATGGCCAAATCATCCAGCCTGGTACTGGAAATAAATTCATTGTCGGGCCCCATGATGCATCCTCTTGAATGCTCTGTGAGTGTTATATCAAAATCCAGTATTCGGCTGGCATCCACACCTGCTTCTCTTGCAAGCATTTCCTTCAGAAACCCTTTTTTCTGGTCTCCTTTATTCAGAATACCGAGCAACGGTAGCATGTCTTTTTGTTTGTTGAGTTCAACACCTTCGTTGACAGACCGGTTTAGGTGAATGGCCAGATTTGGAATAATGACCATTGGACGGTTAAAATTGACCAATTTCATGTCGGGGGAAAAAGGGTCATTTCCCTGAACAGCAACCCTGCCTGCCATTGAAAGCGGTCTGTCGAGCCAGCTCATGAGAATAGGGCCTCCGTAAACCTCGGTATTCAATTTAAGATAATGGTCATCTTCTGTCATTTCCGGTGAGGGTTTAACCTTAAAGGATGGGGAATCACTATGTGCGCAAATTAGTCTGATGCCTGTTTCGGAAGGCTTCTCTTTGCCGGTAATGAAAGCAAACAGGGAGGAACCATTACGGGTTGTGTAATATTTTTTTCCCCTTTCGAGTTTCCATGCATTTTGTAATTCCAGTTTTTCAAATCCGGCTTTTTCTAAAAGTTTAGATGTGTTGTCAACAACATGATAAGGACTGGGGCTTTCATGGATGAAATCAATCAGTTCGGTGGCAAGTTTCAGGTGCTGTTCCATTTTTAATCTTTTTTTAATACGTCATTGAATATAGCGATTCGGTGTTAACAAAACAAAAGTATCATGCTTCTGTTTTCGAAAAAAGGAGTTTTGTTAGCATTCGCTTGAAGTATGGCAATCAACTTTTTGGGTTTTCAGTATTCTTCTTAGAACTGCGTTTTTATATCCGGGTATTTTTCCGATTTAATATAATTGTGTAATTATCAGAATAAAAAGTGATAGGTCTTGAAAATCCTTATTTTTTGTTATAAATTTACTTAAAGGGCTGATAAAAATGTTTAATGATTTTGAAGTGGTATAATATTTGAACATATTTTAATACAATTATTTAATGCATTTTTAATAACGAGAAGGAGGGTAGAATATAAAATCGTGTGCTAAATTCTAAATATTGATGATATGAAACATTATCGTATAAAAGTAAGGGATGATAAAGCAAAATTTCTGGAGGAGTTGTTGCGTTATCTGGATTTTCTGGATTATGAAGAGGTGGAAAATTTTTCTGAACCAAGGGTATATACCAATTTTGAACTGAAATCAAGTCAGGAAAAGAAAAGGAAGCAAAGTAAAATAAAAGAACAGGCCCCTTCTGCCAAGAGTAAGGACAACAAGCAGGAATCATCCGCTGAGAGTTTGCGTGAAGTGCTGGCACGAATTGATCAGATGCGTGACCAGGTGCGAAAAAACAGGTAGTTGTTGAATTCTATGCTGAATTCCATCCATGAGTCTGCTTACGAAAGAACTTTTCAGGAGCAGACTCATTCATAATTATCAGCAGCCTCACAGATTCTCTGTGACTGCCTGAAATATTGCAGGTTAAACCAGGTTAAATCTCTGCGCGAGGTGATTTTTAGGAAATTGTAATCCTCCTTGTTAAGAGAA